>JBARSV010000018.1:0-77304 GCA_049644865.1 Saccharimonadales bacterium (SeqCode) | reverse complement strand
AGTTGGCATCAATGAGTCCGTCATCCGTAAATACATCGAGAATCAAGGGCAAGCTGATTCAGGGCAAATCAGCTGGCTGATTTGAAACAGCTAATACCCCGACCGTAAGGTCGTGGGAAGTTTATTTTTCTTCAGATTTACTTCTGGAAAATAAATAGTTTATCCAAGGGAGTAATCATCCGCCAAACGGCGAATCGGATGGGCGCGAACTCCTCTTAAGAGCGAGCAACGCGAGCGACTAAATATCAACAAACAACATCACCATATTGTCACGGACGGTGATGATGCCGTTTTGGATCGGGAACGTGACGGGGTCTTTGTCGGTATCGATGATAACGTCGCAGGGGATGAGCATGGAAAAGAAGTCAGCGTGCCCAGGTAGTACATCAAACGGTCCGACACGGTTGCGGGCGCTGACGGCATGTGCCGGGCCTTCATAGTAGACGGTGAATGGTGCGCGGGCGATGACGGTGAGGGAGCTAGTGGGATTAGGCATGATCGTATAATCTTTCAATTGGTTGCCATGCTTGCAAGGCTGTGCGGTGTATATCGACAAACGACAAACGACATAAGACGAATGGGTAAAATTGCAACAAGTCGGTAGCAATCCGTTTGTCGTTTGTCGTTTGTCGTTTGTCATTTCCTGAACTCATTTTTTCTCGCTGCTCTCGACAGTCTTCTCCGCCTCATCTGCCGGTTTATCCTCTGTCGATTTCGCCTCATCGGCTTTCGGCTCTTCTTTCGGACTGATGATTTCTTCGATACCGTCGAGGGTCTGTTCGAGGGTATAGTATTCGCCAGGTTTACCAGAAAATTTTTCAGCGACAGCGAAATCCTGACTGAAAAAGGTGATGAGTTTTTTAGCGTTTTGGTAATCGGCACGGTCGGCTGGGCTCAGTTCGTTTTCGCCGACGATGGCGATGATGTTTTTGAGGCTGTCGTATTTTTGCATGATGGCCTGTACCCGCTCGGCGAGGCGATAATGCCGCTCACCGACGATGTCGGGCGTCAGCAGCGAGCTGGTCGTTTTGAGCAGATTCACCGCTGGGCGAATACCCTGCTCGGCGATAGACCGGTCAAGTACGAGCACCGAGTCAAGCTGCTGGCTAATCGCCTGCACGGCTGGGTCGGAGAGGTCGTCTGCCGGCACATAGATAGCCTGCACACTCGTGATAGTACCATGTTCGGTACTAGCCAGGCGGTCTTGCAATCGGCGCAGGTCGGAAAAGACCATTGGGCTATAACCACCCTCGCTCGGGATGAGTCCGAGGTTGGTACTGAGCTCGGTCATCGCCTGAACGTGACGATAGATGTTGTCGACAAAGAACAAGATGTCCTTGCCTTCTTCATCGCGGAAATATTCGGCGGCGGTAGCTGCGGCTGGCCCAACCATACTACGAATCGCCGGCGTCGCATCCATCTGGCCAAAGAACATAACGGTGTTTTTAAGCACATCAGTGTCTTTGAGCGTCTCATAGAGTTCGTTACCCTCACGGATACGTTCACCAACTCCGCAGTAGATGGAGAGGGATTTGCTCGCAATCGGTTCGGCGCCATCAGCAGGAGTGTCTTTCTTACTTTGGGTGACATTGTGAATCATCTCCATAGTAAGCACTGTCTTACCGACACCAGCACCGCCGATGACACCGATCTTGCGGCCCTTCACAAATGGCGTCAAAAAGTCGATGACTTTGAGCCCGGTTTCTAGTAGCTCAAGCTTGGTTGAATCGCGGTAGCTGGTGGTATTGCTCGGGACGGTGATAGGTCGTCGATTGTCGCTGATGCCCTCGGCTTTATCAAGTGGTTCACCCAGTGCGTTGAAGACGCGACCCATGGTGGCGGGGCCGACGGGGACGGTTACTTTCGTATGAGTGCGAAACATCTTTTGGCCGCAGCGCACGACGTGGTCGTTGTTGAGGTTGAGGCAGATGGCACGGTCGCCACGAAAGAAATTGACTTCGATAAAGACCTCGGGGTGGTCCTCGACTGCAAGTAGTTCTTTGGCGTCGGGGCGAGCACCCAATATCTGTACCTCGACCGTCAGGCCGCGCAATGTACTGATGATACCGACAAATTCATCAGTAACACCAGGCACGGTGCTCGTTGCTGCTGAGGATTGGGCGGCTACGCCATGATCAGGTGTTGGTACCGCGACAGTGTTATCCATTATTTATTCCCCGCCGCTGCTGTGCGACGCTTTTTCTTAATACCAACCAAGACTTCGCGCAGTCGTCGGTCAGACTCGGAGCGTTTGCTGCGGTGGTATTCGAGTTTGTATTCGCCGAGTAGTTCGGTCGCGCGGTCTTCGGCGACGGTCATAGCATTGAATCGGCTGGCAGCTTGAGCCAGACCCGATTGCAAGATGGTTTGGCTGAGGGCGAGGCTCATCATCGTTTCTTCCATCTGATCGGCGATTTCATCGAGACTCGGTTCAAAGATAGTCTCCAGATCGGTGATAGCAGTAGCATCGCCAGCTGTGTCTTTACTCATGTCTTGCATACGGGTTACGAGGTCGATTGATCGAACTTCCTGCTGGCCGAGCGAGAGGTATTCTTCGTAGTAGACAACGATTTTGTCATATGGTTTGATAGCCTCGATGATGGGCGTGACATTGATATACTCGTCAGACTCCGGCACTTGGAAGAAACGTATATAGGGGATACCACGCTGTGCGAGCTGGCTGGCACCATGGCTACCAAGCACGATGATGTCAGTATCGGCCGGGTTGTAATTGTTTTGCATCGTTTCGATCATGCGCATGTCAAGGTCACCCGATAGACCGGCTTCGGCGGCGATAAGTATGAGGACATTGCGGCCATTACTATCGCCGATATCACCGCGGCTGGTAATGCGTTTTTTGGGATCGATGCGTATTGCGACATAACGACTCCATAGTAACTCAAAGAATTCTTGGCTGAGTTGGGCTTTGGTTTTAACCTTTGCCACCTGGGTACTCGCGAGCGACTCAAAAACGTTCGTCAGGTCTTTGAGCGTGCCGATACCGACCATGTCTTTTTCGATGATGTTAGCGCGTCGCATTGGTAGCTCCTTGATAGAAAGTAGTATGTAGCATGGGAGGACGGTCGCCTGTTGGCCGTGCCCCGACAAGCACTTGGCCTTTCCGGCCAAGCTCGGTAAGACACACTCGTCGTTGGCGCCGAGCGGGTGCTTGGAGTGGGCTCGGCTGACAGGCGACTGGTATTTGGTGAGTGGTAGGCATCATTTCTTCTCCTTCTTCTCGTCTTTCTTGTCGTGAGATTTCGCCCCATCTACCGGTTTCTCATCTGTCGGTTTCTCCTCGGATGCCGCGGCGACAGGCTGCAGTAACTCGGCGCGGTAGGTATCGAGTAGTTCTGTCTCAAGCCGGTCATAATCTTCATCGGTTTTCGCTTCCGCTGCACGTGTCTTAACAGCCTCACGAAGTTTGGCAACGTCGATGGCTCGGTCGTCGTCACTTTTCATGATGGTTTCGAGCATGAGCTGTTGTTCGGGCAGTGAGTATAATTGCTCGGGTGGCTGTTGTAGCGCGGCGTAGAGGTGTTTACCACGCATCAGGTCGAGACGAGTCTCTTTACTTAACTGGCTCGAAAAGTGAGAAAATTCTTCAGCCTGGTGATAGTGTGCCAACGCTTTGAAGAGAGCAGTCGATAATTGCTTTTGTCGTTTGGTTTGGGCCTGGCCACCGACACGTGAGACCGACAGACCGGCATTGACGGCCGGGCGGACACCCTTACGAAAATATCCGAGATCGAAAATGATCTGACCGTCGGTGATAGACATGATGTTGGTGCTCAGATAGGCGGTGATGTCATCGTTAGGCGTCAGTACGACCGGCAGACTGGTGAGCGTCTTGCCGTTTGTTAGCAGCTTACCAGCACGTTCGAGTAAGCTCGAGTGAGTATAAAAGATATCACCAGGGTAGGAGTCGCGACCTGGGTCGACTTCTTGGAGGAGTGACAATTGGCGGTAGGCTTCAGCGTGGCTACTGAGATCATCATAGATGATGATGACATCTTGACCGTTATCGCCATACCACAAACTCTCGGCCATAGCCGCAGCTGCGTAGGGTGCGATGTAGCTTTGTGTTAGTGAGTCGAAAATATTGGCTAGTACAACGATGGTATGCTCCATCGCACCAGACGATTTGAGACCAGCCAACAGTTTTTCGATGTCAACTTTACGTTTACCAACCAAGACGTAGACAACGATCCTATCAGTGCCTTCTTGGTTGGCGCTGAGCTGAGACAGAAACGTACTTTTGCCTGATTTACTATCGCCAAGTATGGCAATACGCTGACCGAGAACGATTGGGAAAAAACTATCGACGGCTGTGACACCACTGGCTAACTGCTCATCGAGGACTTTGCGGTCCATGATGCCTGGCGCCGGGGTAAAGATACCTGAAGTCTCAGTGGCGGCGACGGGGCCTTTACCATCGAGTGGTTCTCCCATGGGATTAACAACACGACCAACCAGAGCGTGGCCAACAGGAACTTGTAGTTGATCATACTGGAGGACGGCGAGGCTACCTAAGGACAGATTTTCGGAGTCGATATTGTAGAGCACGACACGGTCGCCATAGGCTTCTCGCACCATACCGCGCTGGCCGTCCTCGAACAGTACTTGAGCGCCGATTGTGACGCCTTCGAGCCCTTTGACCTCGACGATAAAACGGTTGATAGCGACAACTTCACCGGTGAGATTGCCAGCCTCGACTAGCTTTTGAAACAGGGCATTATCAAACATGAGTTAGTATCTCCGGAATCTTTGTGCTATTGGCCAGTAGTTGAGAGCGAAACGACCAGTCGTAGATATGACTACCGTACCGAACAACCATGCCACCGAGGATTGTTGAATTAAACCGATAATTTACGAGGATAGTCTCGGCTAGGTTTGCACGCGCCCAGGCAGTTAGTTCGGTTTTGATACGACCTGGCACAGGAGCGGCGAGGGTGATAGTCATGACAGGTGCGTGCTTGCCATAGTCTTCGAGAGCAGTGATCAAGTTGTCGAGTCCAGCTCGATCGATAGCATGTGTCGCGGCATAGGTGCGGAGTACTTCTGATGCAACAGGGGTTAATTCAGGTTGGTCAACCGGTTTGGCAACACCAACTCGTTTCTTGACCGATTCACTGGAGTACCACGACGCGTAGGCTCGTATCTCAAGTATGAGTGTCGTCAAGTCCTGCGGTGAGGCGACACTGGCAGGTAGCGTAAAGACCGACGGTTCAGGCATCGGTTACTCCTCGTTTTAGTTCTTCCTTATGAGACTCAAGCAAACTTGTAAGATATGGTTCCTGTGCTCCAAGGTCTATATTGCTGCCCAATGTCTCAACCAGGAAGGAACTGACGGCGTCAGCTAATTTGGTGTCGATCTGCCGTATCATAAACGCTTTTTTGGCTTCTATCTCTGCCTGAAGCTTGGCCTCGAAGTCGTCATGCAGGGCGGTTTGTTTCGCCTGGCGATCAGTTAAGGCAGCCTCTAGTGAAGCTTGGTAGTCTGCTAGTTTGGCTTCTCGCTCGTCGAGCGCAGCAATAAGGCTATTTTGGTGTTCACGCAGCTTCGCTTCGACGTCGGTTTGGTGTGCGGTTAATTTTGCTTCGAATTCGACCTGTTGTGCGTTATGTCTTGCTTGGCTCTCTTCAATATCGCGTCTCAGTACAGCCTGACGATTAACGATGGCCATTTCAGACTCTTTTTGATGTTCGAGCATCTGACGCTCGAGATCTGTTTGATATTTGAGAAGTTCACGATCGAGCTCAGCCTGTCGCTTAATTAGCTTAGTATTCATGTCAATATGCTGCTTGTTGATATCATGCATTGAACCGCGCATGATTGATTCATTCTGTTGGTGTAATGCCTCGAGATTCTCACGATAATGGGACATCTCAGCGTTAACAGCATACGTTACTAATTTCTCCAGTAGAGCATTTAGGCGAGCGTTGGTATTGTCTAAATCTTTTTTTAGAGATATTGTTGATCGATCAATCACTGTCCGAAAGTCTTTACGGGCAGATTCTATGAGTTCCGTCTCAATTCCTTCGTGAGGATCGTACGTATCTGTTTGTTTTGATGATGGTCGATAATACTCTCGGGCGTGCTGTATCGCTAGTGTCATTAGCACGCCGATAGCAAAGACGTTGAGGAGAAGAAAGAGTTGAAGGACGAGTGTTTCCATGGTCTATAGTTTCGTCAGAATTAAATAAATCGATACCATGCCGACCGTCAATATGACGAGTACTAATGCGGAAAGTTGCACCAGGTCACGATAGATAGCTGATTGGCTCATCGGATTGCGCCCGACAGAGATAATACTACTTTTGATCATAGAATAAATGATGGCAAGTACAACGATAATCATGACGACGAAGATAGCAGCGCTGACAAGTATGGGCACGGTGCTGACAGCGCGGCCAGCGAGAGAATTGGCGATATTTTGGACGGCGGCAGGGACAATAGTCTTGTCTGGTTCCTTAAAAAAATACGATACATTGACGAGTACTGGTACTTGACCAAGCTGAACGGTATGTTTGGAGCCGTCTTTGGCCGTGTATTCTTGCTTGCCTCCTTTGTCATCGACCATATCTCCCTGGGCGATACCGATGATACGGACGTTAGTTGTGGCTTTCATGCCAACACCGCTAATGGGTGAAGCAGTGATGTGATCGTTTTGCCTGATCGTACCATTGACGTCAGACACGATGACCGGTACGGTGCCGCTCGTGGCGACTTGCACCTGTTTACCTTTTGCGTTTGTCAAGGCAAGCAGTGAACTGTCGGCACTAATGACAATGCCAAGCAGACTTTCGGCGTTACTACTGATACTTGGTACGACTTCATCGGCGGAATTTTTTTTGAGGCTGACCAGTGAACCGATCGACAGATCATTTTCAGAGGTATAGCTTTGCGAGACAGATATGACAGCATGGCTGACGGATGACACGAGTAATGTTACGAGCAACATACTGAGCATGACAAACACAGCGAAACGACTACACATCGTCGGATGTAGGTGCAATCTCGAGTATATTTTCACCATGTGTCGCTCAGCCACCCTTCTATTATCTGATAGGTAGTATAGCAAAAAATGCTTATGATATGATAGGGGTATCAAGGGGTGATATGCAGCAACAACATCAATCCGGTTTCACAGTGCTTGAGCTCGTCGTGGTTGTTATCGTGATAGCCATTCTTGTGACGTTACTCATCGTTATGAACAATCAATAAGGCGGAGCGATATGTCTCGCGCTGTTGGCGACAGTTGAGCTTTGTGCACTACTCCATGAAAGTTTGTTATAGTTATTATAAATATAAGCGAGACCACAATAGATGCAGCCTTCTGGCAAACGAGTCGTTGTTATCAGCTTTCAACCTGAGCATCTCATAGGGTGGGGCGTGACAATTGGGCTGTGCCTCGTACCGATCGTTATCTGGGCGCAGTCGCACCCGCTTCATACGATGACGACAACGTCGTCGGTACTGCTCAATATTGGGCGTGTTGCCGGTCTTGTTGGTACGGTCATGTATGCTCTCAATCTGGTATATGCGACACGGTTACGCTTTTTGGAGCAATTTTTTGGCGGCTTGAACCGCGTCTATATCGCGCATCACCTGCTCGGTGGTCTGGCGCTTATCATGTTGTCTATCCACCCGTTGGCGCTCGCACTACGCTACCTTAATCATCAGGAGGTGCTGCGGGGAGTACTCGGCTCGTTCAAACAAGCCGCTCTCATGCTGGTGCCGAACGGGCTATTTCCGCTCGATGCGTTATTTAATGCGAATCATATGTATCATGAACTGGTGCTGCAGCAGTGGGCGATATTTTTTGGCATTATCGCTTTTTGGGGTATGGTGGCGCTGCTCCTTGTGACGTTTTTTATGACTATACCGTATCGATTGTGGCTGTTTACGCATAAATTCCTCGGCGTCGCCTTCATCATATCGGCACTTCATATATTGTTTATCAGTAGCGATACCAGCAAAGATCCGCTGATGAAAGGCTTTATGTTGACTATGGTAGCGATTGGTGTGGCAGCATTTTTGTACAAGACAGTATTTGGTAATATCATCATTCGTCGCTATACCTACACGGTTCGCGACGTCAAAACGGTCGCGGGCAACGTTGTACAAATCATGATGGATCCGATCAAACAAACGATGAGTTATAAACCAGGACAGTTTGTCTTCATTCGTTTTCGCGGTCAAGACCATGAGGT
This sequence comes from Saccharimonadales bacterium (SeqCode), assembly GCA_049644865.1. Classification (GTDB taxonomy): domain Bacteria; phylum Patescibacteriota; class Saccharimonadia; order Saccharimonadales; family Saccharimonadaceae; genus JAPUDQ01. The sequence continues at coordinate 69,087 of JBARSV010000018.1, read as the reverse complement.
ATCGCGAGAATGGCATCCGTTTTCGATTAGCTCGAGCCCGACTGATGATGGGTTACAACTCAGCATCAAGGGGCTTGGTGATTATACGAATAAGTTAGGTGGACTTAAACCCGGGGCGCTGGCAGATATCGAAGGTGCCTATGGCCGGTTTAGTTATACGAATTATAAAAACACTGACCAGGTATGGATTGGTGGTGGTATCGGTATCACACCGTTTTTGTCGATGATGAAAGACCTGCCCGATGATGGCTGCCACGTCGATCTCTACTATGCGGTCAAAACTGAGAGTGAACTGATCGATTGGTCATTGCTCTATGGTACGGCTATGAAAAAACCAAAGACACTCAGGATCATCCCCTTCGTCGGTGATAAACAGCCAAAACATCTAGACGTCGAATTTATCGAAAAGACGAGTGGGAGTCTCAAGGGTAAGGATTTTTATATCTGTGGCCCACCGCCCATGATGAAAGGTCTGCGGACACAGCTCAAGGCCAAAGGCATCCCCGGTACGAGTATTCATAGTGAAGAATTTGCAATGTCATAGGAGGATGATATGTGGTTAAAGAAACTCGTTGCGGTTAGTATGATAATTACTCTCATAGGTATGAACGCTGTTGCGGCAATTGGCATATTTACGCCAAATGGTACAACGCCCGGTCTTAGTCTGAGTCAGCCGGAGATTGTCGCATTACCTGAGGTGACATTTGCTGCTGACCCGACTGAGGTAGCGGTCGGTAGCTTCGGGGCCCTCAAATGGTCGGTCAAAGGCACGGTCGATACATGTACGGGCAGTGGTGACTGGAGCGGCGCAAAGACGCCGTTTGGCTCTGAGAGCACGGGGCGTTTGAGCACGGCTGGTACTAAAACCTATACGTTGACCTGTGCAAATAGTGCTGGTAGTGTACCAGTCTCAGTCACGGTGACGGTGAAAGCTGGTGCAGCGGCGACGTCACCAACACAACCATCGTCGACACCGTCCTCGCCGGCGCAGCCGGTGTATTGCCAAGGCGCATCACCATGTTATGGCCCGCGTGAGGTTGCTGCGCATGCCTCACCTGGCAACTGTTGGGGATACAACGCCAACCGCGTTATCAACATAAGTGGCTTCGACGCGGCCTTTCACCAATCAAAAAGCAGTATCGCTAGTATCGAAGTTGGTGGTGTCTGTGGTGTCAACCTAGTAGGAGCGCTTGGCGGGTCGGTATCGGCTGGCGGACAAACCCGTAACCACAATAACTCATCAAAAAACAATGCTGATCGCAATATGATACCCTACTTCGTCGGTTACTTTGATGGAGCGAAACCATGACGAAAAAGCTTGCCTGGTCGTTCGATAGGTGGTTGTTTGTCGCATCGTGTGTCTTGTTTATCGCGTCATGCATCATGCTGTGGCTGGCCATGCAGCCGCGGTTGTCTCAGAGCTTTGCTGGTATCCCGTCGTCACGTGTTGTCACGCATGGTTCGGTTACGATCGGCATATCTAGTATTCGGACTGAGAAAGGTAGCGGACACTACGCCGCACCTGCCGGTAGTCACTATGTTGTACTCACCCTAACAGTTACCAACAATATCGCGACACCTATCACGATAGCGCCAAGTAGCGACACCTATATGAAAAATGATGCCGGTGATGTCGTGTATCTCACGCCGCTTGAACTGAACAGCCCGTTTCATGCTGGGCAACTCTTGCCAGCCGAAACGGTGCGAGGCGAATTGAGCTATCTCGTACGCGATAATCAGACGTACCGTTACTATCTCGAGTCGGACTGGACTGGCGGAGTTGTGTCATTTTCGTTACAATAAGCGTAATCAGTTAATAGGTGGAGCACAAGGTGGCTTTTGACCCGTTCGTCGTACAAATAGACACGCCGGTGCCCAAAAAGGATTTGCACCGTCATCTACCGACCCTTGGTCCTCGTGGTACAAAGATACTTATTGCAATTGCGGCGGGGTTGATGATTATCAGCATGATCACCTTTGCTATCTTTAGTGTCCTGACAACAGATAAAAAATTTACTGCATCGCATGGACTTGACGCTAACGAAGTTGAAGCGCTTCAGCAAGCCGAGAAGAGTCAGGCTGCCTTGCCAGGTGGCAATGTGGCCCAGGGCAGCGGTGGTACAAGCGGTACCAATGCACCAGTAGTCACGCTGACAGCTGACCCTGCATCGGTTATACAGGGCGGCAAAAGTAAACTCAAATGGTCAGTGACCAACAATCCGACAGAATGCAAAGCCAGCGACGACTGGTCAGGCGATAAGAAATCATCGGGTGAAGAAGACACTGCCTCACTCGACAAAGTCCAAACCTATTTGTTTACTCTGACGTGCAAGACAGCGACCGGTACTGGTTTTGCTACAGTTAGCGTTGGTTCAACCGCCCAAGGTGGTACGGGCAACATCATTACTCGGCCGACGGTGACGTTGGCCGCCAACCCAAGCTCTGTCTACACCGGAGATAGTTCGACGCTTGTGTGGAGCGTAACCAATAATCCGACGAGTTGTACAGCCAGCGGTGATTGGAGCGGTGCAAAAAGTACGAGCGGCCCGGCCGGCACTGGCGCACTGGCGACAGCCAAGACCTATACCTATACGTTAACCTGTCAAAATTCGGCTGGTAGCGGGTATGCCACTGCGACTGTCAAGGTAGAAGCACCTCCGCCAGATATGCCGATCGTAACTATTGCAAGTAACCCAGTGGGGCCAGTTACTCCGGGCACAGGCGTGACTCTGACTTGGTCGGTGAGTAATAATCCGACGAGCTGTACAGCGAGTGGTGACTGGACTGGCGCGAAAAATGCGAGCGGTTCACAGGCAATGGGTGCGCTCAGTACTATCAAGACGTATTTGTTTACGATGACGTGTGGCAATGGAGCTGGTAGCTCGTTCGACACAGCCGCAGTCGCGGTCATACCAAATGTCCCTGTTGTCTCGATTAGTGTCAACCCATCATCGATGTATAGTGGCAGCTCAGCGACGATTTCGTGGTCGGCAACGAATAGTCCGACGAGTTGTACGGCGAGTGGCGGCTGGTCTGGGGCAAAAGCTACGAGCGGCACCCAAAGCACTGGTGCTCTGGGGGTTGGCACGTATAGTTATTCACTACTCTGCACTAATCAAGGTGGCGATAGTGCGGTCGCAACTGCTACGGTGAGCGTGACGCTACCGCCCGCACCTGTCGTATCGCTTAGCGCAAATCCCATCTCGACAACTACAGGGGGTAGTTCGAATCTTACCTGGTCGGCAACGAATAGTCCGACGAGTTGTACGGCTAGCGGAGACTGGACAGGTACCAAGAGTGCAAGTGGTACCCAAAGTACCGGTACTTTATCGACAGTTCGAACATATACCTACACGTTAGCTTGCAGTAATGCTGGCGGGAGTGATACTGCTTCGACCAGTGTCAGTGTGAGTAGTGGCACCACCACGAGCCCGCCCGCCGTCTCTATATCGGCTTCGCCACCCTCAATCGGTACCGGATCATCCTCGACTTTGTCGTGGTCGGCAACGAATAGTCCGACGAGTTGTACGGCGACCGGTGCGTGGAGTGGGGCGAAGAGTGCGTCGGGTTCGCAGAGTACTGGCACCATGAACACGGCCGGGACATTTACCTATACATTGAGCTGTAGCAATGCCGCGGGTTCTGGTTCGGCGTCAGCGACGGTAACAGTTATCGCGACGCCAGTAGTTAGCATATCGGTTAGTCCAACGTCTATCACGACTGGCTCATCGTCGACAATTACCTGGAGTGTCACAAATAGTCCGACGAGTTGTACGGCGAGCGGTAGTTGGTCGGGAAGCAAAGCCGCGAGCGGTTCGCAGAGTACCGGTACCATGAGCACAGCTGGTTCTTATACGTACACGCTCAGTTGTACGAATGCCGGAGGAACCACGTCAAATGCGGCGACACTTACTGTAACAAACCCGGCGCCGGTGTATTGTGGTGGGCTCACCCCGTGCTATGGTCCGGCTGATCTCGCTGCACACGCTTCCGTCGGCAATTGCTGGGGATGGAATGGCAGTTGGGTGATCAATATCACAAGCTTCCGGCCATCGCATAAAGGCGGTATCAAAGCTGGGTCGACCTCGACGCTTGAAAATGCCAGTGCGACATGCAATCACAATATCAACGCAATTTTGCGCGGTACGGCCGGTATACCAGGCTATCAAGATAATGGCGGCAATACTACTCATGGTCACGGCTCATCAACGATCAATAATTCAGCGGGTAGTTTACTGACCGGCTATCGGGCAGGGTATTATGATGCAACCAAACCATAGGAGGATATATGTTTAGAAAAAAGCGCGAAACACCCATCGAGATCGTCGAAGACGAAGTCAAAGAGCTCAAAAAAGAATACAAACGCTTCGCCAAGTTTCGTGATGAAAATAGCCTGCTCATGAGTGTGTTTGTGCTGGGCATCACAGCATTGGTGATCATTAACACACTGTTCTGGATGAAGTGGGCGGCCGAGCATCCATCATCCACGCCTGGTGTGACGAAGTTTGTCACGTCGTCAGTTGTTAAGTCACTTGATATGGCTCGTAATAACTCACTATATGCTCAGGTCAAAAACGTCACGACCAATAGCAACGCCGATCCGGCATTTGGCGTTCCTGATGATCAGACCATGCTTATCATGGACCTTACTGTTACTAATACGTCGAAAATCAAACAGCAATTCATACCGGTCAGCCAACTTTACGTCCGCACCCGCGATGGCGACTACAGCATCTTGCACGCTAGTATGCATGTCAAAAACCCTATTGCGGCTCGCGACCTCATGCCGGGCGAATCGGTCAGTGGACAGGTCAGCTTTGCCGTCAGCAAACGCGCCGATATGCCACTACTATATATCGATACTGGGTGGGACAAGACGACCCCACTCGTTATCGACGTGCTGCATTAGACGTCATTTTTTGAGGCTCACGGAGCATAAGTTCAAGTTTTTCCGTTACGTCAGAGAGTGAATCATAGCGAATAACGATGTTCGCAACGCCATCGTAAAATTCTTTGTACTCCACTGGATTCTTTACGATAACAATTATGGGCATGGACAGGGCATAGGCCATTCCGACTTCGATGATTCTGCCGCCTGACGGTATATCGCTCACATCAATTAGCAGCCCATCGCAATCACGGAGTTCTGCTAGCGATCGCTCCCATAGCTCTTTTGGATCATCAAATAATTTTTGATAGTGTTCAATATCACGTATGAAGCAAAAATCTTCCATTCCGGTATCACGCACTGCATTGCATAGTGCCTCGATCGAGTCTCACTGCTCGGCCGCACCTTTGAGGCGAGCGGTGACATAAATTTTCATACGCTCATTATCTCACGCGCCTTTGGTCATCTCCCAATTTTCATCGCCGTCATGCGTGACGGTCACGCCCGTGAGTGTGTAGCCCAGATGTTCATAAAACGGTATGGCATCTTGGCGTGCGTGAAGCACGAAATGTCGGGCGCCGAATTGTTCGTGGGCGATACTCTCGCCAAGCTGCATGGCACGTGCGCCAATTCCTCGTCGGCGATAGTGAGGATCGGTCGCGACGCGCCGGACTAGGTATGTTTCGGCACCGTTTCCACTGGCACGGTCGAAGCGAGCGGTTGCGATGACATGGTTACCATCAAATGCTGCGACATGTATAGTATCTGTCCGGCGATCAGTGTCGGATAGGTCAATTTGATCAGGCTGCCCAACCGTGCGATTGAGAACGCTATTTCTGAGTGCAATGACTTCAGCCATTTCATAAGCCTGAGGCGGGCGGATGATGATAGTGTCAGTGTCATGATGATTATCTGGCGTAAACGTGGTGATTTTTACACGGTTCATAATGTCTCGACGATGAATTGTATAAGTTTTGGCGCAATAGTTTGTGATGCGAGTTTGTTTGGGTGGGCATCAAACGGTAATATGCGGCGGTATTCACGTCGTAACATGTTGGCTTGCGTGCCGCTGTTGTTTGCAAGTTCGTCAAATAGGTTAAAGATGCTGACATTTTCTCCGAACTCTGTGTGCGCCAACCAGTAAGCAAGCTCACGTGCGCGTGTGGCGTTGGCGCGGTTTGTGAGTAGTGGGATGAGTGGTGGTGACGTCAGGATGATGAGTTTTTTGTCTGCGTGTTGGGTGAGATACTGTGCGATCGATCGGTAATAATTTTGGACTTCGTGGAGCTCAGCACTACTCTTGATATTTGAGTTTGGATAACATGATTTGATGACGATGGCATCGAACTCCATGGTGAGATCTTTGAGAGGCGAGTGATAATCGTCACGAAAGAGTGCGGCAAAATCGCGCGGTGTCGTATTACCGCCAGGCATCACCATGTCAGTCTTGCGTGAACCGTCGGCATCGCGTAAGACACTGGTGTTTTGATTGAAGTCGCTCAACTCATCGTCACCATGAGTGGCGATGAGTTCATACATTTTGCCATCTTTGATCAAGTTTTCACCTACTGAGCGGTGGAGAAACAGTATCTTTTTCATTGTTCTTTCAACTCCCCAGTTATCCATTCAGTCGCTTTGCGGCTGGCACGGGCGACGGGGATGAGTTCGAGTACAAATGTCTCATCGGGTTTGTGCAGTGTCGTCAGTTCAGCTTCGATTTCATCAAATAAATCCTCGGCAGATTCCATGATGATGAGCGTCTCTTTCTCGTCGACGACGTCACCCTGCCACCAATATGTGCAGTCGATGGGTACAAATTTGGCGCAGTTGATGAGGCGTTTTTCGAGTAAGGTCCGCGACAGTCGCTGTTCTTGCCCTGGCTCGCATGTCAGCAATACGTAACAAAGTTTACGTTTCATGGTGCCTCCTCCATCTTTATGTCGCTCAGTTCAGGAACCGTTACTACTTGTGTATCGCGCGCTACCTCGTCAGTTGAGAAGAGACCGATACCAGTGTTGGGTTGTAGTGTGTAGAGGGTTATATGTGTTGGTTGCGTCGGCAGCGTCGGGCTGTATTTGCTGCGTAGCGTATCAAACAATGCATCGATACCAGGTACCTCGATCATCACGACGACCGAGACGCGCTCAGCGCGTCGTACAATGCGGAATTCTGTGGTAAGTTCCAGCGTAGTGAGAGGTATTGACTTGGTAAACTGTACAAAGTCATCGACGAGTTGTGCCACCGCTTGTGTGGGATTTTCTGGGTTTATTATCGGTGCCAGATGTTTGAGTGCCATCAGTGAGACATGAAACTCACTTGTTTTGGTGAGTGAATACGGTCCAACAGCAATAGTTTTGGGCACATTGGCTAGCTCAATGTTCGCTAGTGCAATATAGCCGTCATCACAATTGTGTGATGGTGTGATCATTGTGTACGTCATACCACCATCCTGTCGATACTTGCGACAAGTTCATCGATATCCGAGTAGGCGATGGTCGAGCTGACCATGTGTGGAACGTAACTGTCGGTGATGGCTCGATTGTAGGCAATGGTTATGGGAATTTTTTTGGCGATACAGTAGCCGATCTCCATAAGCATACCTTCACTTTTGTCCACTGAGTCGAGTAGTACAAACAACCGACCCATCTCCTCAATCTTTTGGAAGGCCTCATACATGATTTCATGCGGGCCAAGTCCGCGGGCTCGAAATGATGCGTCGTTAAAAAACGTGCAATATATTTCGTCGCCTCGGCGCTCAAATGCCAGCTTAACAGGCGCTAGTAGTGCATCAAGTCGCTTAGGGTCCTCACCAGTGTGCCGATACGCGATGAAATATTTCATACACTCAATTATGCCATATGATGAAACATACTACGCTTAACTGTCCCAATAAAATCATGGAGCGCCCGGTAGGCGCTCCATGATGGGAGGCGACGTACATTAGCCAGCGAGTCTGTACCGATAGGTAGTGTGTGCTTCACGCGCCGATCGCGCTCTGATGATGGCTGCGATTGTTGCGAGTGTCACGATACCAGTGACGTAGAGTACAAGTGAGCCCGGTGAAGACCACAATGGGTGATAGTGCTCAAATCGGCCGATGAGACTTGCAATGAAACTGCTCGCAAAGGCACTCGTGGCGAAGAAGCTGTAGGTGATGGCGTATCGTAGGGTAGTCAATAACATATCGGTTCCCCCTCCCTTTCTTAGTTAGACTTGTTTATGACTTAATGAACGGTAAATGTAGAGCACGAGGACCGAACCGATGATTGCGACCATCAGGCTGTAGAGGTTGAAGCCGCTGACGCCACCTTGACCGAACAAGTTCATGACGAACCCACCGAGTAACGCACCGACGATACCGACGACGACGTTGCCGACTGCGCCTTGCTGCGCGTCAGTACCAGCGATTAATGATGCGATCCAGCCAGCGATTGCGCCGAGTACGACCCATACTATGATTTCCATTTCTTTTCTCCTGTCTCCGAGTAATCGGACTAATTTGTTAATACCCCCATCATAGATAGGTTGGGGTAGTGATGATATGAAGGGCATAACATTTTTTTTGTGAACTGGCTTACATTTAAGCGCTAGTCGATCTGTTAAGATAGTTCTGTATGAAAGAATTTTTATCTAAATTAGCGCTGCGTTACGGTGGTGACGAGCTACGACGCCTGATTGTTTTACTCTCGCTGCTGATCGTCAGTATCGGTACTCTACTGAGCTACTTGTATGCTTCGACGCTGCTTGATAGCGCACAACGAGCGCGTGTTGATGAGACACACCAGCTCACTAGCTCGCTCGAGACGTATATTCAGCAACGCATGCAACGTAAACAGAGTCTTCTATATGCTGCCGCTGCCTTATGTGATGCCAAAACAAACATCACTCAGGCAGACTGGACACAGTTTGCTCGTAGTACACATCTTGTCGAAGAGTATCCGGCGATCCTCGGCCTAGGTTATGCTTCGTATACGCACAATGATGGCAACGGCACCTCTGCAATACAGTATCTCGAGCCTAACAATATCATCAATCAGCGGGCCATCAGCTTTGACATGCTCAGCGAACCAACTCGTCGCGAGGCTATGAACAAAGCTCGCGATACCGCTTCGGCAGTCATGTCAGGTCCAGTCCATCTCGTACAAGATGCCGACGACCCTGCGAAGCGCGGCGTACTCGTGTATTATCCTGTCTATGACTTATCGTTACCAATTACCACTGTGCAGGAACGACGCACGGCATTAACAGCTTTTGTCTATATTGCCTTTCGCCCTGTCGATATCATGACAGTGGCTGAAGGTACAGCCGTTCCTGATACTACGTCAGCCAGTTATACTTTGAGTGACTCTGGTCAGGACCTTGTGCCACTTCATGGGCTGCCAGACAGTTCTATGACTCACATTATCAGCGATTCACGGGACATGTCTGTGTATGGTCGCACATGGCGACTCGAACTCAGCGGCCACTACTCCAAATGGGAGCCATATCTTGTGCCGGCGGCGCTGTTACTACTCGGCATTGGTTTTAGTGCAGGCTTGGCATTTGCAATTTACCGATTACTCACTACATCGAGCCGACGTTTGCAATCGTCCCACCAGCAACAACTTATGCAAACACGTGATGAGCTCTTGGCGCTGACATCACACCAGCTTCGAACGCCGGCGAGTGGCGTCAAACAATATTTGGGTATGCTGACCCAAGGCTTCATGGGCGATCTCACTCCCGAACAACATGCAGTTGCCAATAAAGCGTATGCTGCCAATGAACGCCAGCTAGAGACGATCAACCAGATTCTTCATGTCGCCAAAGCCGATGCCCAGCAACTTAAATTGGAATTAGCCCATATTGATGTCGTGCCGCTCGTGCATGATATCGTATCGAGTATGAGCGACGATGCCGCGTGTAAATCAGTTCGTATAACTGTGTCGGGTGTACGTTCGGCGTATGTTCGTGCTGATGAACGATATCTCAGGATGGCGATCGAAAATCTTATCAGCAATGCTATCAAGTACTCTTATGAAAATTCACCAGTAACAATCAAGGTTACGTCAGACAAGTCGCGCGTATTGCTCACAGTTACCGATCATGGGGTTGGCCTGCGTCCTGAGGATTATGATAAATTATTTGTGAAGTTCAGTCGCGTAAATAATGACCTGTCTGCAAAAGAAGGTGGTACGGGTCTGGGCTTGTATCTCGCACAGCAGATAGCTATGGCTCATCACGGACAGATCAGCGTCATTTCATGGTCTAAACAGCGCACCAAGCAAACGGCCTTTACTCTGACGCTACCGATCTCACGTTCAAAATCACATCGTAATAAAGGAGTACTATGACCAAAACACACCAACCTAAGAAGATATTACTTGTTGAGGATGACGCCGCGCTCCATGATGCGTTTGGCATGGTGCTCGGCAGCGCGGGCTATATCGTCGATAGTGCCTATGATGGCAAGCAAGCTCTCGAACACGTTGCCGAGACGAACTACGACATGATATTGCTCGATCTATTGATGCCGGTTATGGATGGTAAGACATTTTTGCAGCAGTTCGATAACGCCGCCCATACCCCGATCATTGTCTTTAGTAATCTTGATGCCAAATCCGACATTGATGAAGCGCTTAGCCTCGGTGCGACTCGTTATATGCTCAAAGCCTGGGCCTCGCCGCGTGATCTTGTGAAGCTGGTTGGCGATACGCTCGGGCGTGACAATAAATCTACGTCGTCTGTAGGGTAATTGGCATTGATTCCTGGCTGATCATGGCATTAAGTTTGGCTAGATTTATATAGTAGTATTTTGCCTTGACCGAGATGATGTCTTGACGTTTGAGTTTGGTTAGCTCGATACTTACTGTCTCACGGCTCAGATTGCTCAGTGCAGCGAGGTCATGTTGTGTTAGTTTGATCGTGACTTTAGTACGGCTACCCATTACTAGTTTTTCGCCAAACCGCACTGCTAGATACCGCAGTGTATGGGCGAGTTTAAGAGAAGCTGTTTGTTGTGCGAGTGCGCTGACATGCAGTAGTGCGCCGACATACCGCGTGGCAAAGCGGCGTAGCTCTGCTTGTGGGTCTGTGGCGCTGTCGGCCGCGAATTCAGCTGCGTCATATACCGTAACGACACTATCAACGACGGTTTCATAGTAAAACAACGTGACGGGTGTAATGTCGTAAGCGGAGGTGATAGGGAAGATGTCATACGGGCCAAAAAAAGCAATGGTCGATTCATCACCGTTGTCATGAATGATATATGATCGTACTAAGCCATTGTTGAGGCGGTACACTTTTGTCACTGCTTCGCCTTGGTAGAACACTGTTTGCTTGGCCTTGATTGATCGAGTAAGCGACATGGCTGCTAGTATACCAGTATCTCCGTTAGTAAAATAGGGTAAAATAATCAGTATGAAACGACACGGTCGCTACACAAAGAAGCCTCGTCATATCTATCGTTCAAGTAGTCGATTGCGACGCATGTGGATCGGTTTTTGGCGGATGAGCTTTAAGAAAAAGCTATTTGTCATTGGTCTACCTGTTCTCGTGTTTTTGATCGTTACTCCCCTGATAACCTATGCGCTGCTGTGGCGTGATATTTCCGACCCTGAGCGACTGATGAACCGCAACAATACCGGCATAGAACTTCTCGACATCAATGACCAAGCTTTTTACAGTAGTGGTACGAGTAAGCCACTCACTCGTCTCAAACTTGAGGAGATGTCACCGTACGTCAAAGATGCCGTCATATCGAGCGAAGATAAAGATTTTTACAAACATTCCGGTGTGTCACTGCGAGGTTTGGTAGCGGCGCTCTATGCCAACTTTACCAGTCGCGATGCGACTGCCTATGGTGGTTCGACGATTACTCAACAGTTGGTCAAAAATACACTGTTAACCAGCAATAAAAACTTCTTTCGTAAGTACCAAGAAGTCGTCATGGCTGTTGCTGTCGATCGTCAGTACGACAAAGATGAAATTCTTGATATGTATATTAACTCCGTTTATTTCGGCGAAGGCGCTTTTGGTATTGACCAAGCAGCCCATAGTTATTTTGGTAAATCGGCCAAAGAATTAAGCCTAGCTGAGGCAAGCATGTTGGTCGGTATATTGCCAGCACCAAGCGCGTATTCACCCGTGAGTGGTGATGCAGACAAAGCAAAAAAACAACAAGAACGTGTACTACGCCGTATGGTCGAAGACAAAAAGATCAGCGAAGCCGACAAAACAGCCGCCATGGCCGTCGTGTTATCGTACGCTCCGCAGGTCGAGCCGACCATTGCGACCGCTCCGCATTTCATTGAGATGACAGTGGCTGAACTTGAGAAGAAATATGGTGATGAGGCAGTCAAACGGTCAGGATATCGTGTCAAAACAACTCTTAATTTAGCATGGCAGAAGACGGCCGAACAAAATGTGGCTGCTCAAACGGCAATCAATGCTCGGAGTGGTGGGCGCAACGCAGCTCTCGTTGCGATTGATCCAAAGAACGGTGAGATCCGCGCACTGGTTGGCAGTGCGGATTATAGCAATCCCGATTGGGGTAAGTTCAACGTTGCAATTAATCCGCGCCAACCAGGGTCGAGTTTCAAACCGATTTACTTTGCTGAAGCACTCAATCAACGCGAAATTACACCAGGCACGATACTCCGTGATGAGGCGACGAATTTCGGTGGGTACCGGCCCAATAATTTTGATTTTCGATTTCGTGGTGACATAAGTGTGCGTAACGCCCTTGGTCAGTCACTGAACATACCCGCAGTCAAAGTCATGGAAAAACTTGGGGTCAGTGCGGCGGTCGATACCGCACAGCGAATGGGTCTAACGACGATTAATCAAAGCCAAGACTATGGCCTCAGTCTTGCACTGGGTGCGGCTGAAGTTAAACCGCTCGAAATGACAAATGCCTATGCCGCTTTCGCAAATGGGGGGCGACAATTTGCAACCACAACTATCCAAGAGATTGAAGATAAATATGGCGAAGTCATATACCGACATAACCCTACCGCCAAACGAGTCCAGTCCGAACAAGCCTCGTACCTGATCTCAAACATTTTGTCTGACAACGCGGCCCGTGCGCCGACATTTGGCAGTACTCTTACCGTCGCTGGCCGTAGTGTGGCCGTCAAAACTGGCAGCACCGACAACAATCACGATGCCTGGACGATCGGCTACACGCCAAGTATCGCCGTCGGCGTATGGGTTGGTAACAACGAAAATGAAGCTATGCGTTCAGGCGGTAGCGCCATGGCTGGACCAATTTGGCGCAAATCGATCACGTCGTTTTTAGAGGGTACAAATGCCGAGGAATTTATTCGACCAAGTGGTATCGTCGAAGCATCGATTTGTCGTAGCAACGGTTTTCGTGCCACGGGCAATGCTACGAATACTTATACAGAAATATTTTTGAGTGGCACTGTCCCAACTGAAAGTTGTGGCACGAACACATCGACATCTGAACCAGTCGACAATAACCAGACTGATCACTCGAGCAACAATGATGCAGATAATGATGGAGTGAAAGACAACAAGGACCTTTGTCCAAATACGCCAGTTGGTACTACAGTTACGACTAATGGGTGTCCGAAAGTTACAGTGGCCGATACCGATAATGATGGAGTACTCGATGATGTCGATCAATGTCCAAACACACCACTTGTGAGTGGAAAAAAAGTTGATGCGACTGGTTGCTATATACCACCAGATAACACAGTGCCGATTCCTCCTCCGCCGGTTGAGTAATTATGATCACTGATACATTACTTCATAAATTCCCGATTATTTCTGACCAAGTAGATGTCCGTGAATTGCACGTCTTATTAGGGTTGCTAGAGAAACAGCTTCTACTAGGTACCGTTGGTTCGATTGTCGAATTTGGTTGCTATATCGGTACCACATCGCTATTTATCCGTCGATTATGTAATGCCTATAATTTTCCCGGAAGTTTTCATGTCTACGATTCGTTCGTTGGCTTGCCAGACAAAGCTGATCAAGACTATAGCGGAGCTGGTGAGCAGTTTAGAAGAGGTGAGCTAGCTGTCAGTAAGCGCGATTTTATCATGCAGTTTAAAAAAGCTGGCTTGTCACTCCCGATTATTCATCGGGCATGGTTCGCCGATCTAAAGCCACAAGATGTACCTGACGATATAATGTTTGCATTTCTTGATGGCGATTATTATCAATCGATCCGTGATAGCTTGCAGCTTATCGCACCGAAACTGACTTCTCATGCAATTATTGTCGTCGATGATTACGCTAACGAAGCATTGCCCGGTGCAGCACGTGCTACTGACGAGTGGTTACGAGGTAGACGGTACCAACTCCGGGTTGAGAGCAGTTTAGCGATAGTTAGACTTGTATAACTAGTTATACAAGTCTACACTTATTACTATGGGATTTCACAAAGACAACATACAGCTTGCTGGTACGGTGACCGTTGGGCCAAAAGGTCAGGTGGTTATACCGGTTGAAGTTCGTGATCAGATGGGCATTGAGTCGGGCGACAAACTTGTCGCACTGTATATGCCTGATACAAAAGCAATTGGCTTTGTCAGCAAGGAGTCAATGCAATCTATCATCGATCGTATGGGCAGTCACGTCGAGGCACTCAGGAACAAATTTAATCGCAAAGGGTAGTATGTCACTGCATCATATCACGCATCGTCAAAAAGTTATCGTTATGGCTGCTGTCATGAGCGCGTTGTTTTTGGTTGCACTTGACCAGACAATCATTGCAACGGCACTTGGAAAAATTGTTGAGGAATTTAACAGTTTTAGTAGTCTCAGCTGGGTAGTAACTGCCTACTTGCTCACCACGACGGTGACAGTGCCGATTGCCGGTAAGATGTCCGACATCTTCGGCCGACGCAAAGTCTTATTGACAGGTGTGACGGTCTTTGCCCTCGGTTCTTTCTTGAGCGGTGGTGCCATGAGTATCGAACAATTGATTTTTTCTCGAGCCTTTCAGGGTATCGGCGGCGGTATTATTATGGCCAACGCATTTACCATTGTCGGTGACTTATTTAGCCCACGTGAACGAGGTAAGTGGCAAGGTCTGATTGGTGCAGTTTTCGGCCTCAGTTCAGTTATTGGGCCACTACTTGGTGGCTTTTTGACAGATCCACATAGCATCCTCGGTCTCACGACTAATTGGCGATGGACGTTCTGGATCAATGTGCCGATTGCTATTGTTAGCTTTGCGATTATTGCTCGCTTCATGCCGGTGATTCGCCATGACCATAAACCGGCAATTGACTATCTCGGGGCAGGATTTTTGGCGGCCGCACTCTCGGCACTGATACTCGCAGTCGATAACACCGATAAGATCTTTGCGTCGCTCATTGATGGTGGTATCAGTAATATGACGATTAAAACAGCGCTCTATGTCATCGTTCTACTGGCAGTAGGGTTGTTTATTTGGGTGGAGCGACGGGCTAGTGAACCAATCATTCCACTTGGGTTTTTCCGTAACCGCACATTTAGCACGTTGATGGTGGTATCACTCCTATTTGGGGCGGCCTTTCTCGGCGCCATCTTATATCTAACCCAATTTAATCAACAAGTCTTTGGTGCCAACGCTACTGAGTCTGGGCTCATGTTGTTGCCGATGATCATCGGTCTGAGCGGAACGGCTGCAGCGGTTGGTCAGTTGGTTTCAAGAACTGGTCGATACAAATTGCCGATCATTGCTGGATTTAGCGTGGCGACAGCCGCGATATTTGCTCTGTCGTTTTTGACGCCCGATAGCCCGTACTGGCTCGAAGCCATCATCATGTTCTTTACAGGTGTTGGACTCGGTGCTGGCATGCCGATACTGAACCTTGCTGTACAAAACGAATTTACTCAGAAAGATCTCGGTGCTGCGACTGCGTCGGTGCAGTTGTTTCGCGGTCTCGGGTCAACTGTCGGGACGGCAATACTTGGCACGATGCTTGTCAGTGGCGTGACGACGCAGTTGGGTGATCTCAGCCGCGATAGCTACATACAGACGCTCACGAAACAACCGGCTGCGGCACAGATGCTGGGTACCATCGATGCCGATACCGCACTCAATCTCAATACGCATGGCTTTAAAGACATGATAAATACTGGTTTCGACAAAGCAACCGCTACTCTACCTCCTCAAGTCCGAGAAACAGCCAAAGCATCGTTCGCGGCTGAGCAATCCGCCTTTAGCGATAAGGTAGTGAATGCCTTTAGTGACAGTCTGCGTACAGTTTTTTATACATCGTCAACGCTTATGCTAGCTGCGACTATCGTGGCGCTGGGTATCGTTGAGAAGCCACTCCGTGGTGGCCACGATGACACCCCAGGGCTGGCTTAAACCGCTACTGGTAGTGTATTTTTTACTCTATGCGGCACTAGACGCATCGGCTATACTACAGATATTAACAATTAACCCAGCCTGGTGAGACGGAAGTAGGTGCGACTCCTACACTGTGCCGCAACGGTGATGCATATGACGACAGTCGCCATATGACAAGTCCGATACGCTGACCGGAATAGCTGGATTCCCGAGCAGGATGAGACAAGCAAGATATTTCGCTGTCCCTGGACAGCGTTTTTTGTTTCTAAACTATCGAGAAAGAAAGGTGTTCGTATGAGTAAAAAATCTATCATTGCTGCTGCAGTTCTGGTTGCAGCTATAGCTAGTGGAGCAGTTTGGTGGAGTAATAGCACCAAAACAAGCCAGTCACCACTCTATAGTAACGACCAGCAATCATCGAGCACTGCGTCGAAAGCAACAACTACCAATGATGGTAAAACAATAACGTATGCTGGTGTCGCCGACAAAACTGCACTAGAACAACTAAAGACACTCACCACGACGGAAACAAAATCGACTAGTTTTGGGGATATGGTAGTATCGATTAATGGGCTAAAAGCTGAAGATACAAAAAACTATTGGGCGTTTTATGTCAACGACCAATACGCTAATGAAGGGGCAGGGACATACAAAATGAAACAAACAGATACTATTCAGTGGCGCCTGGAGGCGATCCAATGAACAAGAAATTGATCAGGCTTGACTATATATCAGTCATCATTGTTCTCACGCTTGTCTCCTTAGCCGTATGGAGTCGATTAGTGCCCCACCCAGCAAATGTTACTGCTTTGACCGCTGTTGCATTGCTGGCAGGGTCTGTATTGCCTAAGCGCTGGGCACTCATAGCCCCCCTCTTAGCGATCATTAGTAGTGATCTTATTATTGGACTCCATTCGTTAGTCTATGTGACCTGGGGAAGTTTTGCGATCATTGCATTGATCGGCATGAGGATGAATACCATATCACCAAAAAATGTTATTGTGGCGAGCTTACTATCGTCAACTTTATTCTTCATTGTCACAAATGCCGCCGTTTGGCTCGAGGGTAGAATGTACCAGATGACGTTTGAAGGTCTCATGCAGTGCTACATAAATGCTCTGCCTTTTTATCGTAATATGCTTGCGGGTGACCTGCTATATAGTGGGGTGATTTTTGGTCTATACGTATATACTATGAAACTTGCCCAAACACACATTACTATCAGTCAGCAATCGCTTACGCGTTGAGTGCTTTTTTGCCGATAGTAATGATGTGTTTTTCGCGGTAGTTGATAAATACTTTTGGATCAAAGCCGTTTTTCTTTATAAATCCGCTGACACGTTCGCTGCCGATAAAGTGGGGCAGTATGACGTAGCTAGCGCCGTAGCGATAGAGTTCAGCTGCTTCGTCATAATTGTTTGCATGACAGATAAATGTTGTTTCGCGACCACGTCTATGGACAAATGCAAGCAATGAACGGTTTATATGGATATCGGTGATAGTACTGACGACAAGTTTTGCATCGGTTGCACGAATCTCTTCCAAAAACTCTTCGTCCGTCGCGTCTCCGTAGGCATGACGGATGCCTTGATTTTCGAGGTGCTCGATAACTAACGGATCATAGTCGACGACTAGATAGCGTTGATGCATGTCGCGAAATGTCTGCAAAAACTCATGGCCACCGCGATGGTAGCCAAACAAAATGATGGGGTTGCTAATACGACGTAACGATTTCTCTCGTATATTTTCTCTCTCAAAAATTTGTAAATACTTGTCAAAAAATCGGAATAATTGATCATCGTATTTCATGAGATAGGTTGATATACCTATCGTCATGAGCGCAACAAGCATGATGGTGTTGGTCACTGTATCGTTCGTCATGCCGACAACGGCCGAAAAACTTGCGAGTATGATCGAAAATTCACTTATCTGGCTGAGATGTATACCCGTCTTGAAACTGGTGAGGCGGGTATAGCCCTGTAACCCTAGGCTGATGATTACAAATAATGGTTTACCGATCATTACGATGCCTGAAAGTATAAGTGCGGGTACAATGCTTGCCGATATAGCATCAAGGTGGATCTTTTCACCTAGCACGACAAAGAACAAGACGATGAAGAAGTCTCGGAGCGGCTTGAGTCGAGAAGCCATTTCGACGGAGTAGGGTAGCGAAGCGAGCGATACTCCAGCAAATAGCGCCCCGACCTCATGAGAATAGCCAGCCAACCCAAACAAGCCCGATATGCCGATGCCCCAGGCGACCGTAAAGAGAAAAAGTGATTCCTGCGAATCGGCAAAAAACTTGCCTAAGTGAGGCATAATCTTTGTACCGACGATAATGAGTCCTAGCCCTAGCCCAAGACCCTTGAGAAGTAGTATTCCGATATCGACCGTGTTGATACCACCTTCGTGACCCAGTGCCGCGACAATTAAGAGAGCAATTGTCGCGACAATATCCTCAACCAATATGATGCCTGTCGCAATCTGGCCATGAAGTCGTGACGTCTCGCGCTGATCCGAGAGAACTTTTAAAATAATGATCGTACTACTGAAGAACAATGATATTGCGATGATAGCAGATGATGCTATATCGAAGCCGAGTAACAAACTCGCCGCCAAACCGAGTCCGCCGACCCCAATGAGCGTTGACGACGCACTGAGGATTGAGACTTTACCTAGGCCCCGAATAACACTCGCGTTGAGCCCGAGTCCGATGATAAAAAGTAGCAAGGTAATGCCGATCTGGCTGAATGATTCAAACGCCGATACGTCTTTGATGACATTGAGCATGCTTGGCCCTACAACGATGCCAGTCAGTATATAACCCATGATGAGCGGTTGACGAAGCATGCGCATGACAAGCGATATGGCAGCGCCGATGACAATGACAAGACTGAGTTGTGTATAGATTGATGCTTCCATGTTTGTTTCGTTTATGTCTAACAACAAATAGTATTGCACAAAAGAGCGTTATTACCAAAGGTGAGCTAGCATCCAGCCGGCCAGTGTGCCAATAGCAATCATAATGAGTCCGCCCAACATAATTTCTAGACCATCGCGAAGTGAATGGGTGTGCAATATCTTACCTCGCAATATGCCCGCCGAGAAAAGGATTACTAAGCATATCGCGATCATTACTCCAACTGCAATTGCGATGTGGTCTATGAATAGTAATGGCAGCAGAGACAAGCAGCTTACAACCAGGTAAATTGCAAATTCGATGATTGACGGTACAAAATACGCATGAAATGAACTGCGTTTTTCGTGCCCATCGAGTTCGTCATAATAATGCTCTGTGCTGTAGCGAATAGTTGCAGCGTTCACGGCATTGACCGTGATACCAATGAGGGCGGTAACAATAAGCGCCTGACGATCGAGGAGTGTGAAACTAAGTCCTGCAACAATTCCGGCAAAAATTGCGAAGCCACCCTCAAGACCATCAACAAAACTAAGCAGCGGGCCGTGGTCTGGTGAATGATGTCGGAGATGATAGTAATGTTTTTTCATAAGCGTTTCTTATATAATCATGTCTAATGGTTACATACTACTATAAATCGTCGCGTACAGCTAAGCTTGTCATCTCGCATGAGTACAGGCCTGGTTCATGGGTGAGCGTCGAATCACCGACCGAGGAAGAGATAACCATGCTGTCCAATCGATTCAAACTCAATCTTCGCCATATGAATGATGTGCTCGACGAAGATGAGATACCACGCCTGGAGTACGAAGGTGACACGACGTACTTATTTGTGCGATACGCATACGAAAATGAGTCAATGGAGCTTGTTACTGCACCGTTACTTTGTGTTGTCCGGGCAGACTTGTTGATGACGATATCGCATAGCACTTTTTCACGCTTGCAAAACTTTACTACTGGCAAAATAGAATTTTCGACCGTGCAACCAGTTGAACTTATGCTCATGATACTTGATCAAGTTGCCGATCATTATGAGTCTCACATAAATAACAGTACAAAGCGTATCAAGATGTTTCGTTCACGGTTTGCAACCCATGACATGGACAATCAAGACTTTATCGATTTTGTGGTGGTCGAGGATGGCCTCAATATATTTCTTGCCGCCTTGCAGCCGACAACAGCTATATTAAGTCGTCTTTTGTTAGGTCGTCATATTCCACTCAATGAAAATACGAGAGGTGCAATAAAAGATCTCTTACTCAATACCGAGCAACTCATCGAAGAATGTCATGGTAGCATCAAGACAATTACAACGATTCGTAACGTCTATGCAACTATTGCAAGTAATAACCTTAACCGTACGATGAAGATACTCACGGTTGCAACATTGCTTATTGCGATACCAAACGCTTTTTTCGGAATGTACGGTATGAATATTGGTTTACCCTTTCAGGAAGAGATGTGGGCGTATGTATTTGTGATTGGCTTGACGCTCGCGACGACGGCGATTGTCATTATACTTGCGCGTGCACGTAAGATATTTTAGTTGTTGACAAGCTCATGGCTGCGCCGTATGATGATGGTAATGCTTTATGCGTGTGAGCATAGGTGTAAAACAAAAAAAGGAAACTATATGAAAACAATTGAGGTGGTGAAACGACCATCACGTGCTGTGCGGGTAGAAGTCGAAATTATTCGTGCTGCTTGGCAAGAATTTATTGCACAGTAGTGCGTGAGGGTGGCGTGTCGCCAGCTTCTTTGAGGAGCGAATCGAGTCGGTCACGTAGTTTGTCACCAGTTCCGCTCATAAGATCGCGTACAATTTCGTCTGACGCCTTTGAGCCATTGATAAATAATGTCGGTGTCGAATCAACGTTCATTTTGAGGCCGAGAGCACGGTCGGTATTTATCTTTATGCTAACCTTGCTTCCTGCAATATCAGTACGAAACTGATCGATATTGAGGCCGAGCTGCGATGCGAGAGCCTCAAACTTTGCGTCACGTTGATCGGCAAGAGCGCTTTTCCAGTCAGGTTGGTTTTGGAAGACAAGATCATGCATCTCCCAATATTTCCCTTGCAAGCCAGCAGCTTCGGCAGCAGAAGCTGCTGCAAGTGCGTTCGGGTGGGCAGAACTGAGAGGGAAATTACGAAACACGAAAGCCACTGAGCCTTTATACTGCTCACTCACGGCCTTATACTGCGGGTAAGCGGCGTAGCAACCAGGGCACTGGAAATCAGCATATTCGATAACCACAACCTTAGCGTCAGCCTTGCCGGTGACGTGATCGGCTATAACCGACGTTGTATCGATCTTTGTTCCGTCGATGTTACTGACATCGACTTTGTCTTTGGTTGATGTCAAAACTAATCCAACGGTCAGTCCGATACAGAGTAAAGCAAAAATTATCCAGCGATTCCTATCCATAGTACCTCCGAAGTTATGATTCTATTATAGCCTACTCATCGGTCTCGAGTATACTAGTAACTATGAATGGGCTGTCCCTTTGGTGGTTGATTATAGTAATTATTATAACGTGTGCATACGCGGCGGCTTCTATGATTGTC
The DNA here is from genome assembly GCA_049644865.1 of Saccharimonadales bacterium (SeqCode). Taxonomy (GTDB): domain Bacteria; phylum Patescibacteriota; class Saccharimonadia; order Saccharimonadales; family Saccharimonadaceae; genus JAPUDQ01. The sequence goes on along the minus strand of JBARSV010000018.1, from coordinate 47,423 downwards.
GTTGATCGGCGCGATACGCATCGACCATTGGCAGGCTTACAACGGCTGATTACGGTTGTCTTAATTGCAGTCATCACCACGATGATAGTTGCGGTATATGGCGTAATGTATGGTGCGGCGTTGACAATTTTCGCGTGTGTATTCGCCCTTGCACTTGGCGGCGTATCGTGGGTGCAACGTGCGATGCAGCGATTGTATCGCCAGTACGAACTGCGGCTGGTTGACATGACGAAGACGTGGCAGTGGGCTGCACTCTGGGCACCTTCACAAGTTGAAGACGGCAGACATAATATGACGCAGGCAGAGCTAATTGAAATTGCCAACCGTTCGGGCGTGTTATCGCCACGTGAGCAGGTGCAATTTGGTGCCTTGCTCAGCGCACATCATCTGACGATGCATCATATCATGGTGCCGGTTGAGCGTATCGTCAGCGTCGCTGACACTGAAGCGCTTGGGCCACTTGTGCTTGATGACCTGCATCGTAGTGGTTATCGACAATTTCCCGTCATTCACGGCGATATAGATCATATCGTTGGCGTGTTGTATCTCGACGATATCGTTGATCTTAAATCCTCGAAAGCAACCGTACGTGACGCGCTCGATCCGCGCGTTGACTATGCCTCCCCACGTGATAGCGTCACGACAGTACTAACGCGCTGTCTTGAGACTCGCCGCAGTGTGGTTATTGTGCAGGGTGATGACAAGTCGACAGTTGGGCTGGTCACGCTGCGTGATATGGTGACATCTCTGTTAGGTTCACTCTAGTTCTGGTATCATAGGTGACATGAATAGAATCCTTACTGACGACCTCGCCAAGCATGTCGGATCACAGATCACGATCGCTGGTTGGCTACACAAAAAACGTTTACTTGGTGGGCTGAATTTTATCACGCTTCGTGATCGTCGCGGTATTGCCCAGAGTCTGGTCGATGATAAAGCAGAGCTAGAAAAACTACGCGGTTTGCACATCGGTACGGTCATGTCTCTAACCGGGACTGTCGTAGCCGACGAGCGAGCACCTGGTGGTGCTGAATTGCACGACGTTACGGTCGAAATCATCACGCCTGTCACCGAGGAGCCACCAATCGAGATCGACAAGCCAATCTCGCATAAGCCCGACCATCTCGATACGTTGTTTGACTATCGCGTGCTGAATATTCGTAACCCTCAAGAACAAAAGATATTCAAAATCCGCAATACCATAGTGAGAGCGATTCGTGATTATCTCTACGAACACGACTTTACCGAGATTGATACGCCAAAGCTGCTTGGCAAACCAACTGAGGGCGGTGCAGAAGTTTTCATGCTCGATTATTTCGGGCAACAAGCATGTTTGGCGCAAAGCCCACAGTTATATAAGCAGATCATGGTAGGTGCGTTTGAACGAGTCTTTGAGATCGGCCATGCCTATCGTGCTGAGCCAAGCGCTACCACGAGGCATATGACGGAATTGACAATGCTTGATATTGAAATGGGGTTTGTCGATAGTCATGATGAAGTGATGGACCTTGTCGGCGACGTAACGAGACATACGTTGGAGGTAGCCTATAACAAACACGCTCAAGATCTCCGCAGCTTGAACGCACCTGAACTGGCATTACCGACCGACGGCAAGGTACCACGTTATACCGTCACTGAGATTCATGAACTGTATTCGAAGTCGACGCAGACCGATACGATGAACGAGAAAGACCTCACGCCAGATGAAGAGCGATGGATCGCTGACCATGCCCGCAAGCAACATGGCAGCGATCTTGTCTACGCTACGAACTTTCCGCGCGAAGCAGGTAAGTTCTATCACAAGTTTTATGACGATGGCACGGTTGCCTGGGCCGATCTACTATTCCGTGGTGTCGAGATTGCAACTGTTCCACTACGCGAGAATAATCACGACAAAATGGTTGAGCAAATGTCAGCAGCCGGGCTTGATGTGTCGTCCGAGGGCTTCAAATACTACCTCCAAGCCTTTAAATTTGGGCTGCCTCAGCATGGTGGGTGTGGTTTTGGTATTGACCGCCTCGTCCAAAAAACAATTGGCCTTGGTAACGTGAAAGAAGCCACACTCTTCCCGCGTGATATTAATCGACTCACGCCGTAAGTTACTTATATCTTTTGATCAGATGCCTTGAAGGCTACAGGTAACTTCGTATCTTTGTCATATGCGATAAAATCGCAGCCGCTGCGCTTTGAGGCAATTTCCATCCATGCATTATAAGTCTGTCGACCAGCATCGGACAGAATTTCATCATGCACCGTGAAGAACTCACGTGGCTTTATGTTGTAAAGAAAATCAATCGCTTCCGCAGTTCGCATCCACGGTCCTGCGAGAGGAACAGCGAGTGTTTTTATGGGCACGCTAACGAGGGTAAACGAATCGCCAGGATAGTAAAAATCATGATTTATGATAACACCCAGGTTAATAATGGGCGGAAAGCTCGTATCAACCGAGGCATGTTCCCCACCAGTGAATTTAATATTAAACTGGCCACAGTCCATCGATTCGCCAGCCTGGACTGGTTGCGTTTTGAGACCGGTCATCTGATTGCATAGCGCTCTTGTAGAGTAGACCGTGACATCAGGATTTGCCTGAGTGACCGCATGGACTTTCTCTAGATCAAAATGATCAGGGTGGTCATGAGTTATGATTATACCTACTGTGTTGGTTGGTGGAACAAAGTCATCCGACCATACTCCGGGGTCTATCACAATTGATTGCTGATTGTTATTGATAACGAGACAACAATGCATATATTTCTTTATTTCCATATGAACAGTATACTATGGATGCAGCTTAGTCTATGTGATTTTAGCGGTCATGAAGAAAACAACATTTCATATTGCTTCTTCCACTTTAAAACGGAAGCCGTGGTTCGTACCGGTCCGCTGGAGCTATTTACCGGCGAGCTGGCAGGGTTGGTTGCTGTATGTACCGTTTATCTATTTTCTAGTAGTTACATTTCTGATGGTTGACCGAAATAGTCACTCCGCCAGTGATACGTTGATCGGCATTGTCCCATACTGGGTCAGCGCGGCAGTTGTCATGCACTGGGTCGCACGACATAAAAGCTAGGTGTTAATACAGCAAGTTATCCACAAAATTTATTTTTTTGCTTGCTACTATACTTAATGTGCTATACTACCATCATGGTAGATAAACAGAAGCTATTAGATGATCTCATGGAAGCGTACGATGGTGATGTAATTGCAATTGGCCGTGATGTGAAGACAAAAGCACAATCCCGTAAAAAGATAGTCTCTAAGCCAAAGGTTAACTATGCTAACAAGCCGGTCGTGGTTGAGTTACGTGATGTCTCAAAGATATACAAGCTCGGCAAAACAACGGTGCCGGCTCTCGATAGTGTATCACTGCAGATTCACGAAGGCGAGATGGTGGCGCTACTCGGTAAATCTGGTTCTGGGAAGAGCACGTTGCTACACATGATCGGTGGGCTCGATAAACCAACCAGGGGTGAGGTACTTATCGACAACGCAAACTTACAGAAAATGCGCGATAGTAAGCTATCAATGTATCGCGGTCAAAAAATCGGCTTTGTCTTTCAATCGTTTTATTTGCAACCATTTTTAAACGTGCAAGATAATATAGAGGTACCTGCCATGTTTGCTCGATCAAAAGCAAAGGTTCGTCACAAACAATCCCAAGAGATTGCTCAGGCAGTTGGTCTTGAAGAACGCATCAAGCATTACGGCAAGGAACTTTCTGGTGGGCAGATACAGCGGGTCGCGATAGCCAGAGCGTTGATGAATCAACCGAAGATATTGCTTGCCGACGAACCGACAGGTAATCTCGATCAGCAAACCGCTGAGATAATTTTTGGGTTATTCAAAAAAGCTCGCGATGAATTCGGTACGACAGTTGTTATCGTGACGCATGATGAAGATCTCGCTCGTCGCACTGATCGGATTATTCGCATAGCAGATGGAAAGGTGCACCTATGATACGCTTCAGTGATTCGCTCAAATTGGCATATACCAAGATTCGTACCCGCAAAGTTCGTCTCGTTATCTCTGTCTTGACTGCGAGCTTACTTTTCGCCGGATTAACAGGGGGCTCACTTATATTTAGCGGGATCATGACAAGTACCCAATCATTCTCCAATGAAGGTTTTGCGAATCGGTATATTGTCGCTGGATCTCATATGGATACCTCAATGTTTACAGGCCCTCAGGGAGAAGATCCTGCACTGATTGCGCGCGCAGAAACTTTGTACAAAGCCGAACAGGTCAAGAAAAAAGCCGAAGCGAAACGGCTTGGAATTGATTATCAAGAAAATGAAGCAGACAAAGCCGTGAACACCTCGCCAGACGGCACAAAATACCTCAATAGCGTGACTGCGATTGGACAACAGGTACTACTTGAAAAGCAAACAGCTGACCCTAGCAAGGTGGACATGGCTGCATTTCAAAAACAATTAGGTTCGGGCCCAACAAAATATTACCAGTCGCGGACGATTGCTAGTTCGGGTGCGCTATACAATTCACCTACATTCAAACCCTTGCTTGATGGCAAAGAGATATATGAAACCAATAATAACCCCGACCAACAATTTGGAATGATCGGGATGACTAAGGGTCTTGCCGGTATAAGTGATAGCTGGACTTTAACCAGTAAAGATTTAGTGACACCATTCTTGTTTGACGGCCAAAACTTTGAGCGTGGTAGTGATGGATCAATACCAATTATTATCTCATATTCCGCAGCGCAAGAAGTGCTTAAACTTTCTACGCTTGATAACAAAGCCACTCTCCAGCAACGCAAAGAGCGACTTACCGTTGTCCGTCGTGATGTTGCCGGCAAAACATTTGATGTCTGTTACCGCAACTCTGCGTCATCCCAGAACCTGCAAAACGCGGTTCAACAACAAGCCGACCTAAAACAAAATGGCTCGAAGAAGGACTACGTTAAACCGGAGTTATTGTATGGTCTACCGGGTAGCCCTTGTGCCGAGCCAGTGGTGCAGCGTGATGTGCGGAGTGCCGACACCAAACGCTATGATGCTAAAGTCCTGGAATTTAATCGACAGTTTGGTACACAGGTTCCACACAGTGAGATTCTGCGTTTTAGGATAGTCGGTGTTACTCCCGACAGGTCGTTCCCTATGGGTATGCCCTCAATCGAAGACCTTTTGTCACTTGTAGCTACCTCGACGCTCGGTGCATCCTGGGTGAGTCCAATTGATATATACGAATCGAGTCCTGCGGTCCAAGATATGTTTCGGTTGACGGCATTTCCCAGTGCAGAGCCACAGCAGAAGTTTATGGCTGAATACACCTCATCATCGGAAGCGCGTGCTGCGCTGTCAAATCTAAATTGTATCGTGCAGTATCCTGGTATGCCGCTCGAAGCAGGTCAGGTTGGTTGCAGTAAGAAGACTCGACCATTTACACTCCAGTCCTTCGGCTCAGCCAGTTTGACACTCGAAGAAATTACCGATGGCTTTCGCCGCTTCCAGCTCATTGCCGCGGCTGTAATTGCAGCGATAGCAAGCCTTATATTAATGGGAATGATAGGCAGGATTATCTCTGATTCTCGTAAAGAAACGGCTGTCTTTCGGGCCGTTGGCGCATCGCGTCTAGCAGTATCACAGATCTACGTGACATATACTGTGTACCTCGTTGTATTGATCGTTGTCGCATCATTTGCCGTAGGTCTCGGTCTCGCACTACTAGTCGACGGAAACTTGGGTGGCAGCACGGGTATTACCATGGCGATGTTATTCAATGTGAAAAATCTTGATAAAGCATTTCATTATTACGCATTTAACTGGTACGACAGCGTACTCATCATCTGCGTTGTCGGCGTTGCCGCGTTACTCGGTGCCATGATACCAATCTTACGAAATATGCGCCGCAATCCGATTCGTGATATGCGCGACGAATAGTTGCTATAGTATTCAACATGGAACTATCGCCTCGCAATCGTGATGATTTTCGTGATACAGTTTGGCAATATTATGCTCACCACCACCGTGCGATGCCGTGGCGTGATGACTGTTCGTTGTATGCCGTGCTAGTGAGTGAACTGATGCTCCAGCAAACGCAGGTATCACGAGTACTACCAAAATTTGCAGAATTTATGCGGCGGTTTCCGAGTATCGAGACGCTGGCCGAGGCGCCTCTCAGTGAGGTTATCGTGGCGTGGCAGGGGCTGGGTTACAATCGACGGGCCAAATACCTCCACGAGGCGGCGAAGCTCGTAGTAGACCAGGGTGCGTCTCGTACCGTCGACGCGCTCATAAAATTGCCGGGTGTCGGACGCAATACTGCTGGAGCAATCATGGCGTATGTCTATGATGAACCGGTTGTGTTTGTCGAAACGAATATTCGTACCGTCTATATCCATCATTTCTTTGCTGACCACCATGACATACATGATCGCGATATATCAAATCTCGTCAAACAAACGCTTGACCACGAGCATCCACGCGAATGGTACTGGGCGCTTATGGATTACGGCGCGTATCTCAAATTGACCGACAATCGTTTATCGCAAAGTCGTCACTACAAGAAACAATCGCCGTTAGAAGGCTCAGTTCGACAGATGCGTGGGCATATACTTGACGTGCTTCGACGTGCACCAATTGATCGACATGACACTGATGACGAGCTGCAGCATGATGAACGATTTAATGCTGCATGTGAGGGGCTACTCCGCGATGGGCTCATCGTCATGACAAGCACTAAAATCACATTATCGGGGTATAATAAATAGCGTGAAACGCTTCATTTTATTTATTGGTATGGCCTTAGTGATCGTATCACCGTTTGCGGTTTCGGCGATTGAACCAAACGCCCTGACAGAGGAAGAAGTTCTCATGATTGCTCGAAACTGTCGCGATGCTCAACGCAGCTTACAACGTATACAGTATGTTGATCCTGTGACACGAGTGAGCCGTGGCAATGCGATAGCGAGTGTCATAAAGCTTATGTCAGCACTCAATGCACGAGCTGCAGCCAATACCTACAATATTCCAGCTCTTGTCACTGCTACAAACAACGTTCAGAAACTGCGTCAAGATTTTGCTGACGACTATACGGCATATGAGATAGGCCTGCGTGAGGTGGTTACGATGGATTGTAGCGACAACCCGATTGATTTTTATCGCAAGCTTACAGACGTTCGCAACAAACGAGCTGCCTTGTCGGTTCGCTCCAAAGAAATCGAGCAACAACTCGATCAGTTTAGCCAACATATTCCAGATCTTGCAAATCTTGTAAAGGATCAGCAATGAGCCATTATGCCGATCTGATCCGCAGACGCGTCGTAGCGTGGGTCGGGTCAAACCAGTTGCTTAGCGGTATTCTCGCGGTTATTGCCATCACAGTTATGCTTACTGGTATTAGCATGGCACTGTATATCACCAGTGGGGCGTCCGGACTCGACCTTAGCCGGCCAGGCTTTAACGCCTCTCGCAACACTGTCACACCAGACGAGACGCCGACGTTTTCAGCGACTGGCAAACTGACCAGTCAGGATATCGAGACCTTTACGAAACTCTACAATGCGCAGCGCGACAAACTCAAACAAATCGGTTCATTTGATGACCAAGCATTGACCGACGAAGCCCTCGGGTTGGTTATGCCCGCAGATGAACCAGTACCTGGCAATGAGTAAGGCACTGCTCAACCCTGACGATTTTATTATTATGCGTAAACGCAAAAAATACCGTTTTGCTCTCTTTGCCAATGCTCCCAATTGCTTTGAACTCCCCGAATGGCCCCCTATTTGCTCAAGGACGGACCTTGAGCAAATAGGGGTGGAGGTGGGGGCTGGGACAGGGTTGTTTCTGGTGGAGTTGGCCGAACGGTATCCAAGACGTGGTTATATCGCGCTCGATGTCAAAGCCGATCGTCTGCAAAAAGGTGCGCGTGCTGCGCTCGAGCGCGGTCTGACAAACATCTGGTTTGTTCGCGCCCGCGCCGATCAGCTACTTGAGGTTGTACCGGAACACTCCCTGAGCGAAATATGGCTGACATTTTCCGACCCATTTCCACGGGTATCTGATGCCAAGCGCCGCCTTACCGCACCGCGATTTCTCGACCTTTATCATCGCGCGCTACTACCCACTAGTCAGCTATCTATCGGGTCTGACCCTATAGATAGTGCAGTGCGAATGAAAACCGACAGTCACGCGTTGTTTGATTGGTCACTTGAGCAGCTCGTGACGCAGGGCTGGCGTATCACGGAGCTGTCGTATGACCTGCATGCTAGCGACCTACCTGATGATTACAAGGTACTCACGACATACGAGCGCAAATGGCAAGCCGAAGGCCTGACGACATATTACTTTTCGGCAGTGCCACCGAAATAATGCTGCCATACCACGTCCGATCGGACATGTTTTGACCGTAAATTATGTACAGAGCGTTATATATCAGTTCCCAAAATTCACGTGCCGCACAGCATGAACTTTGGGAACCGCCGAGGGCGGAGCAGCGTCGGATGACACTGCCCGCCCTCGGGTGGTAGTTCTCTGTCAGTGGCTACCGAACAGGGCAGCCGTCCTCTCGTTGATTTCGAGCATCCGCACTCGCAACCTCTCGGCCTCGTTGATGAAGTGATCGAGGTTGGGCAGGAGCTGCTCGAGCGGCATGTGACAAGCACAGTCGCGCCGGAGATCCTCGCGAAATGCGGCCGTCTTCGGCGTACCGATGAGACTGGTGTGCTCGTTGAGGTACATGAGGATGCCATGCCACGGGTCATCACCCAGGGTATCCCGCAGCTGTTGCCAACGCTGCGGAAGCTGCTCAGCACCATTCTCGACGTAGTACAGTGAATGGTTGGTCGCGTCGTTGTAGATCATGTCATCACTTTCTGGTGAGGGTTGTACTGGGCGAGATATATAGCGTAGAGTTATGCATTTCGCCCAGTACAACAGTCTGACAGAGAACTATAAAACTAACTCCGGAGACGGCAATCTCTACGGAATAGTATCATTATAACAAAATATAGCTAACTTGTCAACTTTTGGCGTGTCCACGAGTCGATAGAGCCGGCGCCCATAACGAGGACAAGGTGGCTGACGTCGCGATGGCGGCAGATGGTATCCCAGAGGCTGTCATTTATATCGGCCACGTGGACTTTGCTCTGAGATATTTGAGATGAGAGTTGTTCTGGGGTAAGTGTCTCAAGTGAGGGGTCTTCGCGGCTGAGGTACGTCGGGAGCCAGTAGACGTCAGCGACGTCATGGAAGACGTCATCGGTGTAATCGTCGCGTATCTGATGCTGACGAACGTTTTGATGTGGTTGGTAGACGAGCACGACATGGTCGCTCAGCTCGCGTGCCATCTGCAGTGTTGCCGCAATCTCGACCGGGTGATGACCGTAGTCACTATAGAGGTTATCTGCTAGTTTCTCAAAGCGCCGCGAAGTGCCTGGGAACTGATTGATAGCATCAACAATCTTCTCGACGGTAGCTTCCCGATATTTCTTTGAAATCTCGTTAGTGCGCTCCCTCTCCTTTGCCCCTCGAAGAGAATCTTCGTGGGGTCCCCGTACGGGTCCTGCCGCTCGTTCCGCCCCAAGTTTTTTTTCGTCTGACGAAAAAGAATCATTGGGGCCGCCCCGACCATCGCCACCCGAGGCTGGCGGTGTGTGCGATTTCCCGTGTTGCATATTGCTAATCCCATATTGCTCTTGTTGCAGAAGGTGCATGAGCACCTGCTCAACAAGATAGGCATTACGTCGCACATGCGCGCCAGGGAGGCTGATGTGACTGAGATCCTTCAACTCGTCGTAGGCTTCGTAGGTTGCCTCGAAATCGCCCACATATCGTCGATCATTCTCCCACATAACGCTCATGCTTGATTGTTGTATAAACTGCCGGAAGGCAGTTTTGTATTCATCGACTGTTGTGTAAGTATCTACATGATCGTAATCAAGCGCTGTAATAATGCTTAAGGTCGGCTCAAAATGCAAAAAATTGCGATCGTACTCATCGCACTCATAGACGAAATACTCACTAGCGCTATCAAAACAGCCGCTGGGTCCCCACGAAATCGTTGTGCCAATTGAGTAGCTAAGCGGTATGCCGAGCGCGTGGCATGCATACAAAAATAGTCCAGTTGTCGTCGTTTTGCCGTGCGTGCCGGCTACGGCGATGAGTTTTAGGTCGTGATCGCGGATAAATTCGGCCAAAAATTCGTCGCGCTTGCTGGTACGGATACCATGCTCACTAGCAAAGACTAATTCGGCATGGTCGGGAGGCAAGGCGCTGGTGTACACGAACCAGTCGATCGGCGCCTTGTCATGGGCAGTGGCGATCTGTGAGCCGTCTTGGCCGATCATGACTTCAATGCCTCGTGTCTGTAACTGTTCAGTCATAGGGCTATGAGCCATATCGGACCCTACGACGTCATAGCCGGCATCACGGGCGATCTCCGCTAGCGGCCCGATACCGACCCCACCTAGTCCAGAAAAATATATTCGCATATCTTCATGGTAAAGAGTAAATGGTAAATCGTAAATGGTGAATCGTAAATAGCGCATAAAAAGCACAAAGACAATCACTGCCTGACACCTGTTATTTTCGCAAAAAGTGTGTTTAAATAGACAGCACAGTAACCAAAACAAACATGATCAAACGATTTATTTATTATTTTCTCGAGGGGCGTCATTATTGGCGTGATGTGAGTTTTTCAGAAATGGCTGAGCTCTATGCCAGTCGTGTGTTGCGGACGTTGGCGGTGTCGATGGTGAGCATATTTATCGCTATCTATTTGTACCAAAATGGCTATGGGCTGACATTTATTATGTTTTATTTTGCTGGGTATTTTGTGCTGCGTGGTGTCCTGGCGTGGCCCTTTGCATATCTTGTGGCGCGAATCGGTCCAAAGCATGCGACGCTTATCAGCAATCTACTGTATGTCCCCGCTCTTTTACTGTTTGCTATCGCACCAGACTACGGCCTATCGGCGATTATCATTGCCGGTGTGACTCAGGCACTGTCAGTGACGCTCTATGATATCTCCTATCTTGTGGGCTTCTCGAAAGTCCGTCACGAGGGTCATTCAGGAAAAGAGTTAGGCTATATGCATATGCTCGAGCAGATCGCCAAGGGCATCAGCCCAGTTATCGGGGGTTTCATCGCATATTGGTTTGGGCCACAAGCCACCCTCGTCGCCGCATCGATCACTTTTGGGATGGCAGCGTTGCCGCTCTTAGTCACCCCAGAACCAGTACGTACTCACCAACAGATCACCTTTCACGGGTTACAATTGCGTCAGCTATGGGGTGGGCTGGTTGCACAGGTAGCAGTTGGTTTCGACTTTGTGGCGAGCGGCTTTATGTGGTCGCTTCTCGTCGGATTAAGTATATTTGGTATATCATCCAACACTATCTATGCGCAGTTAGGTGTCTTATCATCAATCACGATCGTGGTAGGTGTTGCCTCGGCGAAAGTCATAGGGCTACTCGTCGACAAGCACCGTAGCCGTGAGCTCATGAAGGCAGGTGTGGTGGCCGATAGCATGACGCATATTCTACGGCTTTTTGCTGCGACACCGTTTGGTGTGTTGATGATCAATATTTTCAACGAGATCTCGACAACGGCGTATGCGCTACCGATCACAAAAGGTTATTTTGCCCAAGCTGACTTGCTACCAGGCTATCGCATCGTCTACATGTCACTTGTCTCTGGCGCGGCAGCCTTGGGGGCAGCATGGTATTGTGCTATCGTCGGACTAATATCGCTGTACGCCGAGGAGGTGGCGACGCTACAGATTGGTTATGGCATCGCGGCTATCGCCGTGTTGGTACTGCTTGCCAACCGACTGCCCGGGCTCACCAAACGGCATTTGCTATACTGGAAATAAAGGTGGAACCAACTCGTGGCATCATTTGACCGCAAATCACTCAGTAAATTCTATGCCTGGCTACGTCATATCAAGACGTGGCAGCTGGTCGTTATCTTCGTGATTACTTTATTGCTTGCCGTCACCCTCCTACGATTGAATAATCTCGGTATGGTAGCCCGACGTGAAGCTGTTTTTGCCGCAGACAAAAAGGGCGAACAGACTGAGATTCAGCGAACAATTTTGCAGTTACAAAGATATGTAGCATCCCACATGAATACCTCTCTTGATAAAGGTATCTGGCTTGAGCACCAATACGAGCGCGACAGAGAAAAGGCTTTAATTGAAGCGAGCAACTCACTTAACCCTCAAGCGATGGTTTATCAGGAGGCCAGCATTGAATGTCGATCTAGGTGGCAAGGTGGTGTTTCTTCGTTTCGTAATGATTATGTGCAGTGTGTCGCCGACCGTGTGAGGGCTCTTGGCACGGGCAGTGATTCTCTAAGCTTTCTACATCTCCCGATTGCAGACAACTACCATTATAACTTTATTTCGCCCAGGTGGTCACCTGATCCAGCAGGATTTGTCACGCTATTTAGTGTATTCATAGTATTTGTCATTGCCTTACGATTAGTGAGCGCAATGGTGATCCGGTTTATTATCAAACATCGTTTCAAAGCATTTTGAAAGTGTTTATTATATGGGGCCGTAGGCAGTCTCTCTATGTTTAACAGTTGACATCAGAGACGACCCCAGGTAGAGTAGAATCCGTAAGAGATTAAAGGAGGAGAACCTGTCTATGGCAGCTTACGCACACACCAACTCAAAAGGGGTAAAATACTTTTTGCACAAAAAAGATGTCACCCTTCGCGGTGGCAAACAACAAACCATCTACTTTTTTGCAAAGGTAGAGGGCGGTAAAGGCACTCCTTGCGAGCTTCCTGCTGGCAAAGAGGTGACCGAGAACCCACGCAACGGTTTCTTGACTGTTCGCAACAAGAAATAGTTTATTCGTTGTCAAAAAAGCACCGCACTAACAGCGGTGCTTTTGCGTGACGTTGCCTCATACTACTTATGGTGATACGATAAATAAAACAAACAAGGTGCCAAAAACACCCGCCTTTCTCTACGGGAGGCGGGTTTTGGTTGACAAAATCATATTAGTTATGCTATAATAGAGTTATGACAGCATGGCAACCGGACCCCGATAAACCAACCGCTTGGGAAGATCTTGGCGGAAGGCCGCACGAATTGACCGGTGACTCGGCGCAGGCTCTGCGACGACAGGGGCTGAACGGTAGAGACGTCTTAAGGGTTGCTTCTCGAGAAGACACTCGCGACGCATATGCCGCAGAAGGTGTTGCGCCCGGCTTCATGGCTGGTGTTACTCCCGAGCGCGCAGCTCAGCTGCGGGCAGATTTTGAGGCGGCTAGAGCATCACATGCATCAGCTCCACAACCTCCTTCAGGCAAAACTCCTGAGCAAATTATGAAAGAGGCAAACGTCTCATGGGATGCCATTGAGTCTCTTCAGGGAAACGATTTCTAACTTTTATCGCCAAATCTCTCCCGTCACACATCGGTTTTCATGCTATACTAACCTCACCACATAAGGGAGGTGAGTTGTATGGCTGATGAAGTTCAAGAAACCAGGGAAGTTCGCACGACGGACGCGCAGGTGGGCAATACCAATGTCCAGCGGCAGACCGTCAAAGCGGTGAGCTCCGCCCCGATGAGTATTGTCGCGCAACGAGTTGTCTGGTACATCGTCGGCTTTATTGTCGTCGTATTGGCGCTTCGTCTGGTGTTGCAGTTGCTGGGCGCAAATGAAGGCAATGGCTTTGTTGATCTGGTCTACGCCTTTAGCGGCGTCTTTGCAGCACCGTTTTTTGGTATGTTTAGCTACACTCCAGCGTATGGCGTGTCGTATTTTGAGGTCAGTACAATTGTGGCGATGTTGATCTATTCATTGCTTGGTTGGGGTATTGCCAAATTGTTTACTCTCAATAGTAATCATCCAGCAGCGTAGTTATAGACATGTGATAGTATCCGTCCTCTCTCATGGGGACGGATCTTTATATCAGGTGCGTATCTGGTACAATAGTTGGCGAGAATTGTTTAAAAATTTATCTCTGTGGGGGTGTAGCTCAGTGGTTAGAGCAGCGGGCTCATAACCTGTTGGTCGAAGGTTCAATCCCTTCCACCCCCACCAGAGATAAGGGTTTAACGTTCTCAACCGGAGTATGTGACGTCTCATGCGTCTACGGCCGACTAACTGGTATAATCGAAATATAACAAATATGAACTTCACGCATTATTACCATCTGCTCCGTCGTCATGCTACGTCTAGCAATGTGATATTGTTGACAGCGGGGGTGCTCGTCACTATGGGCGCATGGAACACCGTCGATGTATTACAAAAAAACTTCATTTTACAACAGAAAGTTGATGATATGAAACGGCAGATCGAACTCGTGGAGCTTGAAAGTGATACATTAAAATTACAGCAGCGATATCTAAGAAGTGACGAGTACCTTGATCTAAGTGCAAGGCGGTATCTAGGCAAAGCTTTACCGGGCGAAAATGTCATAATATTACCACCGCTACCCCGCGTGCATACTAAAGATAATATTTCCCACGATGTCAGAGAAATTACCCCTATCGAGCAATGGAAGCGGTTCTTTTTTGGTGGATAGACATTGCTCGGATGTAAACAGATGTGATAATATGTCTGGAGCACTTTTGCCGCTTTCAAAACAAAATTAGCACTTGCTATATTTTGTTTTGTGAGCAGGAAACGATGAAGAGTCAGCGGCTTTTCGGCATTTGCCGAAAACCAGCGCTCGGAGTCGATTCCGACGATGCGGGGTGGAGCAGCCCGGTCAGCTCCCGCTCGTCATCATCGCTCATAACCATTTGGTTATGGCGACGCACATTGCATGTTAGATCAGGAATATATCGCGGGGTGGAGCAGCCCGGTCAGCTCGCTTGGCTCATAACCAAGAGGTCGCAGGTTCAAATCCTGCCCCCGCTACCACGTAAAATGCCGGTCTTTATGATCGGCATTTTACGTGGTTATAGAGTAGGATTGGAGCCTGCGACCGTGACAGCATTTGCTGTCACGTGGTCGCAGGTTCGTGGAGTGAGCGAAGCCAAATAAAGCGCCGCCAGGCATTTTATTTGGCGAACGAGCGGAAGAACGAGCGAAGCGAGAGATAATCCTGCCCCCGCTACCAAGAAAAGAATCGGTCTCATGACCGGTTTTTTTCTTGGCTACTCTTCAACTCCTTGCATGTCGTGTGGCACCACAGTACCATGTGATAATGAGTGATCGTGTATCGGACCGTAACGCTGAGTGGCGTAGCCCACATGACGTGTTGGCGTTACTAAGTGGTCATGACATCGATGTTTCTTCGTGGGGAACAGGTGGTTCAAAACGAGTCGAAGATTTGATGGCAGAGATCGAAGCCGGCGAAGCCGCTATTATCATGACTGAGGCTGGGCTTGTACGTCGGGTTGATGGTGTGGCAATAGATGTACTTGTAGAGGTCGATGGTAAGTGGCTACAACTCATTGAGGATAAGCAGGTGTTTATGGCCGATGGCACAGAGAGAAAGCGCAACTTATCAACGTCGCTCGGTGAGAAAAGAAAAGCTGGCGAGTCGGCTGTTTCAGCTATGGTACGAGCCCTGAAGGAAGAGCTGGGGATTGATGTATCAGAAGAAGATTTCATGGTCGGTGAAGAATTGCGACAACTTGATATGTCACGATCGTATCAAGGTCTTATGACAGATCGTGGGCTAACGTATGGCGTAATCTTGTTACCCCCTGGATCGTATCGACCTGAAGGCTACGTTGAGCATCAATCCACAAAGTATTCCTTATTTTCATGGCATGAGGTGACAATTGAGCCGACTGTCAGCACCTCATAAGACAATTGCCTGGACTGTTATCGATAGTCAGCGCTAATACTAGCTATTTCTTCCAAAATCCAAAATCCAGCTCGTCCTAAACCTTGATCTTACTACACGCTACCCGTACTACTTCGCTCCAGCTTGGGAAGGCATGGAGGGCATTAGCGACTTCGGCACTGGTCAGGCCATACTGGATAGCCAAGGTGAGCTCGTGAATGATCTCCCCCGCATGTGGTCCGACCACAGTGCCTCCGATGAGTATACCGCCCCGGTCGGTGATGACTTTGCAAAAGCCCTCGCGCGTATCAGTGACGTTGCTACGCGAGATGATATTGAGCGGTGCAATCGCTTTTTTGATCTCGAGATCACGGCGTAGGCAGTCAGCTTCGGTCAGCCCGACAGAGGCGATCTCTGGCGTGACAAATGTGATACGTGGAACGGCGCGATAATCAGTCGCGACTTTGTGCTTGCGCAAAATGTTATTTGCCACGACGCGGCTTTCGTATACACCGACATGCGTATACATATATCGTCCGAGGACATCACCAGCAGCGTAGATATGTGGTGCACTTGTTTGTAGGTGTTCATTGACCTCGATGCCTTTGTGGCTGTATTCGACACCGGCATTTTCGAGTCCAAGATCGGTTTGGGGTGATTTGCTGGTTGTTACCAATACCCGCTCCGCCTTGACTACGTGTTGGTCGCCGCCGCGTAGGTAGGCGATGCGTTGCATCTGGCCGTCACGAACAACAGAGATAATTTTTGCTTTTGTCAGTATAGTTATGCCGCGTTTTTTGCTGAAATAATCTTCGATCATTGCGCTTGCTTCCTCGTCTTCATTGGGGAGAAGACGAGGGGCAATGTCGATCAACGTTACTTTTGTGCCAAAT
This sequence comes from Saccharimonadales bacterium (SeqCode), assembly GCA_049644865.1. Taxonomy (GTDB): domain Bacteria; phylum Patescibacteriota; class Saccharimonadia; order Saccharimonadales; family Saccharimonadaceae; genus JAPUDQ01. Next base: position 30,809 of record JBARSV010000018.1, on the reverse strand, counting down.
ATGCTCAGTAGCTCAGCGAACTCACACCCAGTTGAGCCGCCTCCGATGATGCAGATTGATTTGGGAGGTCGTATAAGATCAAGCGCCGTGCGGGAAGTTAGATACTCGATTTTGTCGAGGCCAGTTATATCGGGTAATCGCATGACTGAACCTGTCGCAATCAGGAAATAATGAGAACTTATATGTCGACGATTGACGGTGATCTCGTGGGGACTGAGGAAGTGCGCCATGCCACGGAGGAGTGTAATGTTTTGCGAACGGTAATATTTTTCTGACTCGTGAGTACCAGTACGACGTACAGCGATATCTTTCCACGCTTTGATACTTGGGTAGTTATATCCCATAGCCGTCAGGCGTATGCCAAACCGCTCCGCACCGCGTGCACTATCGTAGACATTTGCTGCGTGCAAGAGAGCCTTGCTTGGTATGCAGCCATAGTTAGGGCACTCGCCACCGAGCGCATCAGCTTCGACAAGTGCAACACGTTTGCCGCCCCGAGCTGCGATGTCAGCTGCTACACTACCGCCGGCTCCAGAGCCAATGACGATGAGGTCGAAATCATATGTTTGTTTTGCCATGGCCGCCCCCTACAATATTAGTTTGTGTTGTTCGTACATATACGCCGCATCGGGATGATAGGTTGCGAGAATCTCTGATGCTACTCGACGTATGTCGGCACTGGTCACCTCTGTCTTTTCTTCTAGCCAATCGATGACGTGACGGCAGACATGCTCGGCAGTGTCGTGGGCTTCACCCTCAAATGCCCGCACAGCGAGGCAGGCAGCGACGATGCTCTCGTGTAGTTTGAGCGGGTCAAATACCTCACTGTCATGTTTGCCGCCCTTAACCACGTACGCCTTGCTCATATCGTGCTTCTCCCGTAAAATGCTTGGACGAATAATGCAGTCGCAACGAGTGCTGCAGCTGTTGCGATTTGCATAAACCGTTTATTATCTTCTCTCCAGCGTTGTATCGTACTGAGTCTATGCCCGCCCGAAACTAACACAGCGATAACGATAAGCGGGGCGACCACAATAAGACTGTATATGCTGATAACCGCGAAATGGTCGCTCGGTATGACAAAAGCAATCATGATATAGACAGTTGCTATCATGGGGATAATCGTAAATGGCAACTCAAACAACGTTGCAGCACTGCCTAACATTGCCGCTTCGACCACATTGCGTGTACGCTTGGCTCTGTCTGTGAGGTAGCTAGCAGCGATGCGCGGTAGCCACAGAACAGTTCCTCGTCCAAGACGGTAGTAGCCAATGAGCACTACGGCTGCAAGAATAATTGGCAGTCCGACGAGTAGCCACCAATCATACGGGCCGATGGTATTGATAGTGTTAATAACCACGTAGAGTAACGCACCAAATACCAACATCAGCATCGCAACATTACCGGCAATATATGCCAGGTTTAGGATAAATAAACGTTTGAGCGATCGCTGTCGACCGAGGCTGTATCCGTTTAGTAGCGTCAGAACGCTTGCCCCGATTTGCATAGTCGCTTGCACTAACGCAAAGGCCAACATGATGGTAAGGACGGTCCAAGCAGGTGACGGTGCGTATAACTGCATAATATTTGTTTTTTGTTATGATTCTCCACCTCACTATATATCATAGTTCTACCCCTTATGTCAAAGTGGTTATGGATAGGTATTGACAAAACGTAAACTTTTTGCTATGATGTATATATAACCAAATAAAACAAATAGAAAGTCCACCATGACAAAGCAACAAGCCGAAACCAAACTATCGCAAACAATTCTCGAGACATGGAATCGTGTGCGCAGCAGCGACGAGCTACAATCACTTATCGCTCGCCGTGCGTTAGTACTCGAGACAGTTGAAGACATCGATGGGTAATAACGAGGTATGGCCCTAGTTGTGCGCCATCCTCCTCGGGACAAATTCGGCCAGCCGCCAACTGATGAGCCTACGCTTTGACTGGCCGTGGCCGATACGGCCAACTGTCCCTCGGAGAACAGCGCACAACTAGGGTGATCGACATTCAAGTAAAACATACAAATATTCGCACATGCGAGTTTTTGTATGTGTCGTCATAATGATACGTTCATCGTGATGATGTCATATACTAATACCATGAAGTTTATTCGCGAGGGTAGCGAGCGTGCGGTTCAGGCTATGACGGAGCGAATCGCCGAGGAGTTGCAGACCGGGCATACTGTACTATGGTTGGTCAGTGGTGGGTCAAATGTCGCGCCACAGTGTCAGGTCATGACAGGGCTAGGGCAATTGTGTACACCAGAGCAGTTATCGCAGCTGACCATCATGCCGGTTGACGAGCGCTATGGGCCAACTGGACATGCCGACTCCAACTATGCGCAGATGCGCCAGGCAGGATTTGAGCCCAATACGGCACGGTGGATCGACGTCCTCGCGGACAACATATCGTTTGATGACACTGTGCGACAGTATGATGATGTACTCCGACAATCGTATGACACTGCTCACATTGTGGTTGCGACGCTTGGCTTGGGAACTGATGCGCATACCGCGGGAGTGCTGCCCGGTTCGCCAGCGGTTGAATCAACCGACCAATTTGTTGTGGGGTATGCCTGGACGGATTATCAACGGATGACATCGTCGCTGATAGCGCTTCGTCGCATTGCAATTGTCTGGCTACTGGCTTATGGCGAGGCAAAGGCTGAGGCTCTTAGGCGGCTCTATGACAACGTGGAGCCACTCCGTGATCTGCCCAGCGTACTCCTTTACGAATTACCTGAGGTATATGTATATAATGATGCGATAGAAAGCGAGGGAACATCATGAAAATTGCCATTCACGGACTAGGTCGTATGGGTATGCAAATTGCTCGCAAACTGGCCGAGTCGGGCGATCACCACGTGATTGCTCACAACCGCAGTCAAGGGCCGATCGATGAAGCGGTGAGCTACGGCGCACAGGGTGCCGCCAGCAAACAAGACGTCGTGGCGGCGTTTGGCGACGAACGCGTGGTCATATGGGTGATGCTGCCGACCGGGGTAGCCGAGGAAGAGATCACCGCGTGGCTGTCGCTTGTACCAGAGGGGAGCATCATGATTAGCGGAGGGAATTCGGACTATCGGATCACGCGCGAGCTCAACCAGCACGTCACGCAAGCAGGCAAACACCTCATCGACATCGGTGTCAGCGGTGGGGTATGGGGGTACCACAATGGCTTTCCGCTGATGTGCGGCAGTGATGACAGGTCCGTCTATGAGACCATCGTACCGGTGCTTGATACGCTCGTACGGCCGGGTGGCATGCACGCCCACTTCGGGCCAAGTGGGGCGGGGCATTATGTCAAGATGACGCACAATGCGATCGAATACGGTATGATGCAGTCACTTGGTGAAGGCTATCGTTTACTGCACGACGGCCCCTACGGCGATTCGATTGATCTTGCGACGGCCGGGGATCTCTGGCAACACCACAGCGTAATCACGAGTTGGCTCAATGAACTGAGTGCGATGGCGTTACGTGAAAACCCAACGATGGACGGTGTAAGTGGCTATGTGGCAGAGAGCGGCGAGGCACGCTGGGCGATCGAGACAGCGCATCAGCTCGGCATGACACTGCCTGCGATCGAAGCTGCCATGGATGTGAGGGTGAAGTCACAAGCTGGCGAGACCAATTTTGCGACCAAAGTTGTCGCTGCGCAGCGCAACAAGTTTGGCAATCACAATCTCAATGGTGAGGGTGCGGCGTGAACGATTATCATGACAACCCGCTGATCATCGTCATCTTCGGTATCACTGGTGATCTTGCCGAACGCAAGCTACTGCCGGCCATACATTTTTTGAAGAGTCATGATAGTTTACCGGAGAAATTTCGCATCGTTGGCATTAGCCGTCAAGACGTGCCGGTAAGCGACGTCTACGCGTCACTCCTCGCCAGCGGCGATGACCCGATTGCAGCGAGTGCCCTGATGGCGCAAACCGAGATGTTGCAGCTCGATATCGACAACGAGGCAGATTATCGCCGGCTGTATGATCGCCTGCAAGAATTGTCGCGCGACATGGGGCCGGGTGTCAGTCGTATGTACTATTTGTCCATACCGGCGCAGGCGTTTGAACCGGTCGTGTCGCACCTCGGTGCAACAGGTCACAACGAACCGTTTGCTGACGACATATTTCGGCCGCGGTTGTTGGTCGAAAAGCCATTTGGTCACGATACGGCCTCGGCGCAGCATCTCATCGACGTGGCGTGTAAGCATTTTGGCGAGCAGCAGACATTTCGCATCGATCATTACTTGGCGCGGGAGACAGCGCAAAACATCTTGACATTTCGCTTCAAAAATCCGCTGTTTGAGTCGATCTGGAACGACAAACACATCGAGAGTATACGAGTCTTTGTGCACGAGACGCTGGGCATCGAAAATCGTGCGTATTTTTATGAACACACTGGGGCGCTGCGCGATATCATACAGAGTCATTTGCTACAGGTACTCGCACTGGTCACGATGGAGAAACCGGCCCACATGGAAAGCGCAGATATCCACCGGGCCAAGTTGCGGTTATTTGATAGTATACGGGCGATTGAGACAGATGAGGTGGCGACGCACACTCAGCGTGGGCAATACGAGGGTTATCGCGCCGAGGTGGACAACGCCCACTCGGTCGTTGAGACATTTGCTCGTCTCAGCCTGACGATCGACAATGCCCAGTGGCGCAAGACGGCCGTGACACTCGAGACAGGCAAGGGGCTCGACGAGAAGCTGACAGAGGTTGTCGTGCAATTTCGTGCCGACGAAGATATGGGCGGTGAAGCCAATGCCTTGATATTTCGCCTGCAACCACGTGAAGGCATCACACTGCTATTGCAGGCCAAGCAGCCAGGTATCCACAACGACATGGAGACGGTCGAGATGGACTTTGACTACGCCAGGTCATTTATGAATCGCAGTATCGAAGCTTACGCCCGCGTCATCGTCGACGCGATCCGCGACGACCAGTCACTCTTTGCCTCGTCAGCCGAAGTCATGAGTTCATGGCGCATCATCGAAAATGTCATCCAAGCCTGGTCCAAAAACGACCACGGCCTCGCCATCTACCCTATCGGCACCGCTGCTCGCGACATCAGTCCGACGTCGTAGGTGCGAAACTCTACATTACCACGCAAAAACCCCACAAGGAGTGGGGTCTTAGCGTGGTAGAAACGCTATTAACCACTTGGAACCAGATAAAGCGTGAACTGATTGTAGCGTCTGAAATATACCAGAGCATGCGGATTCCCTACCTCATACAGTCCTAAGTAGCAGTAATAGAACAATAAGACGTCTACCTCTTTTGCGTAGACACGCTTATGCTTTTATTATATGGTATTTAATTTTATACTTAGTATCTAATGAAGATCAAAACTCTTGTATCAAAAGAACAGCTACATAAGCTCAAGAAGTCTATGATCGATACCTCAAAAAAATGGGCACAGCAGGCTGTGCTTTATGGGCGGGATAAGTTTAATGATTACAGGGTGGCGAGAGGGACATCGGGCTATCAACTATCACCACTTTACCCCACTATCGAGAAGAAACATCACGCACAGTATGTAAGCTCGCTAAATAAGGCGGCTAAGGACAAGAAGATCAAGAACCTTGCGCTTACTGGCCATTATGGCTCTGGAAAGAGTTCTATTCTAGAATGGTTCGTCAAAAACAAGAAGCGAAAAGTTGTACGAATATCATTCTCGACACTAGGTGCAAATATCGAGAAATACATAACGACAGACGAGGGAGATCCTAAAGCTAAGCGTCTCGGTGTTCTTTCTAATTTGATTCAAAAGGAAATTGTTAAGCACATCTTATTTAACGATAAGCCTTCATCACTTCCAAACTCACGCTATAATCGCGCCGCGAAACCAAATAAGCTATCAGTGCTGCTGCTCAGTTTATGGATTGCAGCAATCTTGATTTTCATTGGGTATGCCACCGACTTTAGTAAATTCGTTGAATCGTTGTCGTTGAGTATTGATTGGCCAACTCCTTATATTTGGGCGACGCTAGGGTTCTTCGCGTGGCTGAGTGTCGCGATAATCCTGTTTATTGGGGGAAGTAAGATCAAGTTGAACAAGATTTCTGGTGGTCCGTTGTCGCTATCGTTGGATGGCGAGAAGAGCTACTTTGATGAATACTTAGATGAGATCATTTACTACTTTCAGGCTACTGGTCGCAGGATTGTCATCATCGAAGATATTGATAGATTCAATACGCTATATATCTTTGAGAATTTGAGACAACTAAATACAATTCTCAATAACTCAAAACAAATTCGCGGTCGAGTGCTGTTTGTGTATGCAATTAAAGATAGTGTTTTTGTCCAAAATACATTTGATGATAGTACTGAAGATAAGAAAGAAGCTAAGGAATCTGGTGTAGCAACTGAAGTCGCGGAGGAGCTTGCCGCAGCACAAGAAAGCGATTCTCAGTCAAGGGTTACGAATAGGACAAAGTTTTTCGATCTTATTGTTCCAGTCGTGCCGTTCATTACCATCTCTTCATCGAAGATGTTTATTAAGAACATGCTAGAAAAAATTAGCCACAAAGTGTCGGATGGCCTGATAGAAACGGTAGCTAAGCACATTAACGACATGCGACTGATCAAAAACATGTATAACGAGTTCGTTGTTTTCAAGGACAAGGTAGTTACAGATTCTGGTATTAATTCTTTAGACGATGACAGCTTATTTGCACTCGTTGCATATAAGAATACCTATCTGGCGGACTTTGAGAATATTAAGGACGGCACTAGCGTACTTGATAATGTTTATGCTGAACGAAGGAAGTTTATTGGCGAGCGAAGCCGTGAAGTAACGAGACGGATTACGGAGCTTAATGGGAGACTCACTAGTAACCTTAACATTGAAAAAATAGCCAAAGGTTTTGGCGAGACTCTTCTGAAGTATGTTGATGATGTTGCCGCGCAAACTGGCGTAAAGATTATTAGTTACAACTTCGATGGTAAGGCATACAGCGCGGATGATATTAAAACCCTGTCTTTTTGGGAAGAGTTAAGCAAAGCAGATATGACTGCAGAATTCACTATCTCCCACAACCCAACCAATTATAATGTTGCGCGTCAACAAACGTTTACCAAGGCATTCATAGCCAATGAATTAATAGGAAGTATCGATCTGGTTGCCCTGAAGGCTGCTGAAGAGCAAGATATTAAGGATGAGATCGAGGTTCTTAAGGTTGAGCAGAAAGAACTCTTACATATTGATATAGCAGATCTGATGCTTATTTATGAAGAGCAATTTTTGCCTATAGTCGAAAAAATATTGAATGATGGTCGATTGTTTGACCCTCGCCTAGCACTCGATCTATTGAAATCGGGCTATATCGATTCAAATTATATTCTTTACACGTCTGTATACCACAAGGACGGCATGAGTCCGAATGCGGCTAACTTTGCTATCCAATTCATTCAGCGTGAAGACCAACAAGATATTTATTACGACCTTGATCCAAAAGACATCAAACAGCTATTGCGAGAGAATATCTCGTATGTTGATGAGCGTAGCATGTATAACATTAGCATCGTTGACTATCTAGTAACTCACCAGATCGATAGAAGGATGAGGGTTATTCTTTCAAATATCGGTGCAGGTAAATACAATGCCGAAGAGTTCATCAATGAATATGTATCAAACACCAAAAACTTATCTAAATTCGTAGCTCGCATTACTCGTGAATGGGATGGGGTATTTGAATTCATTGTTAAGAGTAATCTGATCAAGCCTAAGCAACGCAACGCCTTGATCAGTACAGCTTTAGTAAATACCGATGTGCGCAAAGAGTACAAAGTTGATGATGAAGTTACTCAGTACATAGTTGAAAACGCTTTTGAGATTAGTGCATTAAAAACAAGCACCGAACAAAGCAAGGTAGATAGCATTAAGCATGTCCTCAAGAAACTGAATGCTCGCTTTGAATCAATGGACAGCCTCAGTGCAAAAGTAAAACGTGCTGTTATTGATAATGGACTATACGTGATTAACGCCGACAATTTAAAGCAAATCTTGGGCAGCGAGGACTACTCGTTGGATACGATCAAGAAGAGTCAGGAAGAATTGTATGCCAATATACTCAGTCACTTTGACGAATACATCACAATGCTAGACGGCTTGAAAGTTAAGCAATTCTCTATCAAAGGAGATCAAGGCTTTGAGGAAATTATTAATGATGTTTCAAGCAATGCAAAGGATAGTCTTGGCGAGTTGCTAGATCATGCAGATCTCGCTAATTGTCTGGTAGATGAGCTACACAGTCTTAAAGCAGGTGCTTGGACACAGGCTATCCAACATGTAATTATTTCAAATACGTTTGGTAATGCACTTGACTACTATGAATACGGTCATTCAGAGAATGAAGTTGTAGATGAAATACTGGGCACTTACCTAAATACTGTCGGGACACTTGTTCTTGATAGCTCAATGGATACTCGGGATGCTGGAGCTAAGGATATGTTAATAATCGCCATACTCAATAGCCCTAACGTACAGGTCGATGTTAAGGTGAATATCGTCAAAGACTGTTATAACGCAACCTTCGTTGATGTGGCAGAAATCACTCCGCAAGAGGGCGATCTTTACGGACAACTATTAAAGAACGGTTCGATTGAAGATACAGCCGAGAATCTTAATGAAATCTCTGAATTAAGCTGGAGTACGAGGAAGCATTATATCGATAATTCCTCAGAGCTACTTACGTATATTAACGAAGTTGAATGGAAAGCCGACGATATTGACGGGATAGCCTCAGCTGAACATCTTGACGAACTAAAGAAGCGAGTAATTGTAGACATCGATACTTTCAAAGGAATGCTCAGCTATAGTGCGGCAGGTAATTTTGTTGAATATGCTTATGCTCAAAGTATGCAACTTGCTCCTGATGTTCTTGCCACTCTCTTCTCTAAGGCTGGCAGCCTACGGGACGAAGCAACGGTTGGTCTAGTCAATCTCATGCCAGAAAACGATGTTACGATTGCAAGCATTACTCAACCACTTGCAAAGCTCGGTGAGCCCTACATATCTCTGACGCAACACCTAAAGAGGCCGAAGCTGGCCAACGAAACGTACAATCAGACACTTGTGGAGCGCATAGATAGACTCGGGATGGTTAGTAAAAAGCAGACGATTAATGAAGGTCGTCAAATTCAAGTAAATATGAAGAGGGATTGGTAAAGAAAGTAGTTGGTGGGGTATGGTAGGGCTCGCCGAGTGTACTGGCGTAAGTCCTGTTCGATGGGGTACTACTTTATGCCATAACCGTACCATAAGCAACAAATGAAAAGTCCATACTTTTACATCTGTAAATCGGCGGATTCCTAGCAGTTTTTGGTTATGTCTATGTATACGTATCAGTAGCTTGTAGGAATCACCTTACAAACCTCATCAAGGAGCTTATCAGGACTCATATTAAGGTTTGATTTAAATCCTTGAACTTCCTTGCTTACGTTAGGATTCTTGCTTTTGTTTAAGTCATACATCTTCTTCTGCGTTTTGGCTATTGAGACAGGACTACCAGCTATTTTAAATAAACCGCCTATCCATTTGAATATAGCTACGACCCAGAAGAAGAGTCCGAACCATACAAGAATGCCTGCAAACATAGTTGGTAGCAAGTTGAATATACTCGGCAATAGTAATACAAAACCTATGATGAATAGTTGATATGGTTTAACGCTCTTTCTCTGTTTTGACATATTTTCTCCTTTAAATAAAAACGACAACCCGTCACTAGGGTTGTCTAGCACCAGGTAGGCTTGAACTACCGGGTCTTTATGCTCCTCAACAGCTAAAGCTATTTCCTCGGCCAAGCTTTGAAAACGTTCATTGCCATTCGCGGCAATGAACGCCTATCGGTGGGATAGTTCAATGATCTCTATCACCACGCAAAAACCCCACAAGGAGTGGGGTCTTAGCGTGGTAGCACCAGGTAGGCTTGAACTACCGACCTCAGGCTTATGAGTCCTGCGCTCTAACCAGCTGAGCTATGGTGCCGTATTGTGTTCGTATAGCTGGAAGGTGCTTCGTCGCCGTTCACTGTCAACTTCCGCTTCCAAACTAGTTTGAAAGCTTCAGTTTCTCGTTACGGCTCCTCTCGATAAAAATCGACAGATTTTTATCGGTTTAGACAAGTAATTTTTATTTGGTTCAGCCACACTTTTTTGTAGTTGAACATAGCAGATTGTAACAGATTGGGGGTCGATTTTCTATAGGCGTGATGTACAATGCAGTGTAATTTGGAGAAATACCGCGATAAGCTTTGATATACTGAGCGAATGAGCACCGAGCGTGATATCCACAAACTATATCTCAGTAATTTTTTGACGGGGTTGGTGTTTTGGTATGGTATCGAGCAGTTGTTTATGCTGAGTATTGGTCTGGGCACGATTGGGATTGGTATCAACATCGCATTTTTAGCGGCATTTAGTCTTGTATTTGATATACCTTCCGGCATGATCGCTGACCGATGGAGTCGGAAATATCTACTGGTGGTGTCGGCAGTGGCGCTGGCGATTGCGTCGGTTTTCTATGGTAGTGCCACCTCACTTGCAACGTTTTTGGTTGGTACAGTTTTTTACGGTATCTACATGGTGACGGTGAACGGGACGTATCAGGCGATTACCTACGATACACTTCACGAGCTCGGCAAAGAGAAGCTGTATAGCAAGATATCTGGCCGAGCCTACGGCTTGTTTCTCGTAGGGGCAGGTGTGGGCAATATCGCGAGTGGATTTATCGCTTCGCATTGGTCATATCGCGTGACATTTTTTGTGACGGTCATCTCATGCCTACTCAACATAATCGTGATGTTGAGCTTGCATGAACCTCGGTATCACAAAGATGAAAATAAAATTAAGTTCCTCTTCCAAGTCGGAAGCGCGACGAAGCGCATTGTGACACAGCGATTGCTCGCAGTGCTTGTGAGTATGGCGGTGATGCTGACGGTCATATCGGTCTTTTTCCTCGATATGGGCCAAGTCTATATGTCGAGCTATATCAGCGGTGTCGAGGCGATTGGTATCTTGTGGGCGGTGTATGCATTTGCATTGGCGCTCGGTAGTTTTATCGCTCATTATTTTTATCGTCACGTGTGGGTGGCGGTTGTATTGGCAAGCTTGCCAGTTGTAGGAATGATGATCTTTGACCATCCGTGGGCGATTAGTTTGATATTTGTGCAGGCTGTCGGAGCCAACATACTGCTCAATCAGATCGAGACTCGCGTACAAGAACACACGCCTTCATCGGTACGCGCGACGATACTGTCGGTTATCTCTGCATTTGGTAGATTTGTTGCCATACCGGTGAGTATTTATCTTGGGTGGCTAATCGAGCACGCCGGTATACGAGTCGGGCTATGGGTGCCAACTGTAGCTGCAGCCGCGATCATTGTTTTGAGTATGGCGATAACAAGGAGCTTGTATATGAAAAATACTGCTCACAATACGCCATTGTAATTTTATGAAGTTGATCGGTGATTGTCACAAAGAGGTATTATGCAACAGGCTTGTCGTAGTATGTGGTTTTGGAATATTCGACGAAGCCCTCAAATATCTCGCGTGCATAGGGTGATGAGTTGGCCAGAATTTCAGAGTCGTATTTTTGACAGAAATCATCATACGATATGATCATTTCCTCGTATGGTCGCCACGTGTCTAGGTCGCCCATGATGAGTGCCTGCAACTTATCGACAGTCCAAACAAACAATGATTCATCATCTTGCCTATCTTCGTATGACCGCATTGTGTCGATGAGTGCGGGGAAGTCGTCAAGCTCGTTTGTTAGGCGGGCGAGCGATGCAGCTTCGTTTTTTTGCTTTTGTTGGCGCTCCTTTTTGCTTGCAAACGCATTCGTGTCGCCAGCGTAGACCTCGACGATGTCATGGGAGAGGGCGTATTTGAGCACTGTGGCGTGGTCGAGCGGTAGTGAATATTTTTCGATGATAAACCAACTCAACACGGCAACCATGTAACTATGTTCGACATCATTTTCACGGCGATCCGTTCCGGCAAGGTAATGATTGCGATCGATTAGCGCGAGGTTAATGACAAGTTTCTGAAGATCAAATAGATGACGGTGTGGTGTAGCTGTCATGATCTTATAGTAGCACCTGGTTTCGCAGACGGAAACAAGAGCGCTATACTAGTCGTAGTATGGGCAAAAGACGACGAGGTTTTTGGAGTGATGCGGCGATAGTGTTAGGGTTGAGATCTCTTGATCGTGATCTTGCGGACATGAAGTGGTCACGGTGGAAACAGGTCGCATATCAAACGCGCGTGGCGATGGGCGACAAAAATATCGGTATGCTGGCGGCGGGGATCGCCTATTATGGCACGCTGGCATTTTTCCCACTAATGGTGCTATTGGTGTCAGTCTCGTCGCTCTTTATACTGCCCGACCGGTTTCAGGAAACGGTGCAAACACTCAATACCTATCTGCCCAAAGACATTGCTGGTTTAGTGACAGCTCAATTGGGTAACCTACTCGACAAACCGGTCGTGTCACTATCGGCAGCCGTCATCGCATTGTTCGTCGCATTGTGGAGTGTATCGGGTGCGGCCGACAATCTCGTGCGGGCGCTCAATGTCGCGTATGGACTCAAAGAATCGCGCAGCATCTTCAAACTCAAACGACTCAGTATCTACATGACATTTTTGATCGTGCTGATACTCGCGCTGTTCGTACCACTGATGGCCGTGACTGAAGAGTGGCTAGCTGGTATAGGGCTAGCGCCGTGGGTGATCACGCTCATCGCGATCACGCGGTGGCTGGTGCTTATCGGTGTCGTCATGGCAGCGATCGATGTACTGTACAAGATCGCGCCAGCGCATGCCAGACGGTTTCGCTGGGTGTCGTGGGGATCGCTCGTGGCAACTGGTCTGTGGGTGGCGGTAACGGCACTGTTCTTTGTCTATGTGCGGTATTTTGCGAATTTTAGCGATAGTTATAGTTTGTTTGCGGGCATCATCATACTCATGATTTGGCTCAATCTCTCGGCTCTGTCACTCCTCCTCGGCGCTACTGTTGATCACTTGTCACACGAAAAAAGTGCATAATTCTCAGAATCTTCTCAATCTTACTCGCTAGTATAGGGTGTATCGCGGACGCGCGGTATAGCATAAGTAAAAGGAGTAGATATGAAAAAACAATTAGCAATCATAGGAGCTGTCGCAGCTATCGGCGCGGCCGGTGTCACAGGTGTCGCTGTGGCAAATGCCGCCACCACAGGTAACGGCAACGATCATATGTCGAGTCTGGTCGATGCACTTGCCAATAAATTTAACCTGAACAAGTCCGATGTCAAAGCCGTCTTCGACGCCAATCGTGAGCAGATGCAGGCGCAGCATGAGCAAGAGATCAAAGACAAGATAGCTCAGTTAGTCAAAGACGGTAAACTCACCCATGCACAGGCCGATGCGTTGAATGCCAAGCGGGCTGAACTGCAAAAAGAGCGCGAGGCAAACCGTACCGCTGATCAAGACCTGACGCGTGAACAACGTAAAGCCAAGATGGACGAACGCCGTACAGCGCTTGAGGCCTGGCTCAAAGAGCAGGGTATCGATGCCCAGTACCGCTACCTCCTGATGGGCGGCCATGGTCACGGGCATGGTGGACCTGGCGGCATGCGCGCCGACCAGTAGGCAGAGTTGACCTCAAGACGCCATTTGCTATGCTCACGCCGCAATATCGAACGGCGTGAGCATCTCATTCGCAATCCTAAGTACCGCCATAGATGAGATTGCGTCCTGTAAAAACTATGGAGAAAATAATCACGTGATTATTTTTTCCATAGTTTTTATTGACGGAAGGTAGATAATGAAAGTAACGAGAATGGTATGTATCAGCAATATCTCAGGAAACTAACTATACTAATAAATATGAAGATACTACTCATCGAAGACGAACGCAAAATTGCTCGGGCGGTAAAGCTGGGCTTGGAGCAAGAGCGGGCCGTGGTCGAGGTGTATCACGATGGACCGAGCGGCCTGGCGGCGGCGGAAAACGACGACTATGACGTGATAGTGCTGGACCGAATGTTGCCGGGAGGAATGGACGGGGTGCAGATCTGCGAGACGCTCCGTCAGGCTGGTAACGCGACACCAATTCTTATGCTGACAGCCAAGGCGCAGATTCGTGACCGTGTGGCTGGGCTCAATGCTGGGGCCGATGACTACCTGACTAAACCATTTAGTTTTGAAGAACTACTGGCGCGCATCCGCGCACTGATGCGCCGGCCACATGAGACGATAAGCAATGTATTGACGGTTGGCGATGTCTCACTCGATACCGTCACCTATGAAGTCAAACGCGGTACAACTGCAATCGATCTGACGCAGACTGAATTTTCGCTGCTCGAATACCTGATGCGCAACCCTGGCCGGGTGCTCAGTAAGACCAATATTATCAACCACGTCTGGGATTTTGATAGTGATGTCTTGCCAAATACCGTCGAGGCCTACATCGGTTACCTGCGTAACAAGATAGATAAACCATTTAAGAACAAGTCGCAGATGATCCAGACGGTTCGCGGTTTTGGGTATAAGATAGAGGCATGATGAGCCAACACCGCACACTGTTCGACAACGCAACGCTACGCTTGACGGCGTGGTATATGGCCATACTAATGGTCATCAGTCTGCTATTTAGCCTGGTGCTATACCGAGTAGCAAGTGACGAGTTTGGTCGTGCCCTCGGGCCACGCCGACCTGGTGAGACGCGGATATTTATCGAAGACGACACAGTAGTGATGCTGCGTCAGCGGCGGATCGACGACAGCAATGCGCGCTTAATCGGTAATCTGGTATTTTTTAACGTCGTGGTTTTGATAGGCGGCGGTGCGCTAAGTTATCTACTGGCAAAGCGAACACTGCGGCCTATCCAGGAGACACTCGAAGCGCAGGCACGTTTTAGTTCCGATGCAGCCCATGAGTTACGTACTCCGCTCGCAGTCATGCAAACCGAGACGGAGGTTGAACTGCGCGACAAAAAATCGACCAAGGCTTCACATGCTGAGACACTACAGAGTAATCTCGATGAAGTGCATCGTTTGCGCACCCTCACCGATCGCCTGCTGCTACTGGCCAACAACCAAGATATGCCGCTAACGACCGTGCAGATCGAAGACGTTGCCGTGGAGGCCGTGAATCGCTCAGTCGCTATCGCTCAGGCTAAAAACATAGCTATCGATAATACCATCAGCCCGGCCTTGGTTACCGCCAATGTCGAGAGTTTAACTGATGTGCTAACTATACTCATCGACAATGCGATCAAATATAGTCCGACTGGCAGCACGATTCGATTGACAAGCGAGGTCAAGGACAAGATTGTAGAACTTGCAGTTATCGATGAAGGCATTGGAATCGCTGAGAATGATTTGCCGCGAGTCTTTGATCGGTTTTATCGCGCCGACCAATCACGTAGCAAGCTCAATGTCGAGGGTCACGGTCTCGGACTATCGATCGCGAAGCGTCATATCGAGCAGCAACGCGGCGAGGTTACCGTTGTAAGTACAGAGGGCAAAGGCACGACGTTTTACCTGCGACTGCCAAAAGCGTGACGTATACTGGTAGCTATGAACCGACGTGTTATCGATGAACTACGCGAATTTACTCACGCGCTGTCACATGCGACGTGGCAGAAATTAGCTGGTTTTTTCGCCATCTATTTGCTACCGGTGATCACGTTTGCGGCACTGGCCAATGAAGTGCGTGAGCAAGATACACTAGGGTTTGATGACGCGGTGCTGAGATACATCCATGAATTTGCATCGGCGACCAATGATGCAATCGTAATTACTATCACTGACCTTGGTAATGTTTGGTGGGTTAGCGCAGCTGCGATCGCACTTCTCATGATCTTGTGGCGGGCTCGGCGATATCGTGACTTACTAGTCGCCGCGCTTGGCATCGGCGGGTCGGCTGTCATCAATGTCACACTGAAGGCATTGTTTCAGCGTGATCGGCCACAGTTATGGGAGCGCATCGTCACCGAAAACTCCTTCTCATTTCCTAGCGGCCATGCCATGGCCTCGGCATCACTGGCAACAGTGATCATAGTCATACTCTGGCCAACACG
This sequence comes from Saccharimonadales bacterium (SeqCode), assembly GCA_049644865.1. Lineage (GTDB taxonomy): Bacteria > Patescibacteriota > Saccharimonadia > Saccharimonadales > Saccharimonadaceae > JAPUDQ01. The sequence goes on along the minus strand of JBARSV010000018.1, from coordinate 14,724 downwards.
CTGGCGTTGGTGGGCCGTGGTGGGAGGCGTCATATATATGCTGGCAATTGGGGTTAGTCGGTTGTATCTCGGTGTGCATTATCCGACCGATATCATGGCTGGGTGGTTGGTCTCCACCTCATGGGTATTGGTTGTTGCCACTATCGTCTATCGCAAACAGCGTCACGGGCCATGACATACATTGTCGCAGTTTCTGGCGGTATCGACTCGGTTGTCCTACTAGACATGCTCACCAACTCCCAACTCTCAACTCCCAGCTCCCAACTCGTTGTGGCGCACGTCGACCATGGGATCCGTGATGATAGCCACGATGACGCGCTGTTTGTCGAACGTCTCGCCCAGCAGTATGGCCTCGTGTATGAATCGACTCAGCTACGGCTAGGTGCTCAGGCATCGGAAGAGCGTGCTCGTGATGCCCGCTATCAATTTCTCAATGAAGTAAAAAAACGACATAAAGCCGAGGCTATCGTGACGGCGCACCACCAAGACGATGTCTTAGAGACCATGATGATCAACCTTGTCCGCGGGACTGGCTGGCGCGGACTTTGCTCGTTGCGTGAACATAGTGGTATGCTACGGCCGCTGCTCGCCATGAGCAAGGCTGAAGTTGTTCGCTATGCTATCGAGCATGAACTCGAGTGGCGTGATGATAGTACCAATGATGATCCGCGGTATATGCGCAATATGATTCGCCAGACTATCATGCGCCGCATGACAGTCACTGAGCGCTATCAACTACTCGACATATGGTATCGACAGACAGCAATCACAAATGATATTGAACCTCTTCTCGCCGAAGTTATGTCTATTGCTATCGATAAAGGTGAGTTGCGACGCTACAATCTTGTCATGGTTGATCAAGCGGTTGCGCGTGAGATGCTTGCCATGTGGATTGGTCGCCGTCTTGAGACGAGAACACTTGACCGCCTGTGGCATTTTATTAGTACGGCTCGGACAGGTAAGAAGTTGCATGAAGATGGTGTAACCGTAGTTGCGACACCTCGAGGTATCCGCATTGTTTCGTCATCTGATGTCTGCTAGACTATACAGAGATAAACTATCGTAGTATAAAAGGAAATCAATGGCATTAAAACGTCCCAAAAACCAAGCCCCCAACAAATCAAATGCGATTCGCGCTTCACTATTTTGGACATCATTATTTTTGATTGCACTCTTCGTCCTGTCGACCTTTCTGCAGCCCTCTGCTGCGACCGAGAAGCCTATCAATGACATATTGGCTCGTGCAAACAAAGGTGAGATTGGTCGCCTCATCGTCGAAGGACGTACAGTATACGTCGTAGACAAGGGGCAAGACGATACAGCAAAGGCCAAAGAAAAGGCGGTAATCGGTGAGGGCTCTATCTATGAACAGGGTCTCAACAAAGACGCCAGTGTAGAGGTTAAATTTAAAACTCCGTCTGAAACAAGTACCACTATCATGAATTTGCTAGGTATATTTTTACCTGTTCTTCTTATCGGTGGTCTTTTCTTGTTTATGTTCCGTCAAGCTCAGGGACAAAGCAACCAGGCAATGGGTTTTGGTAAATCACGTGCTAAGTTATACGGTACCGATAAAGAGAAAGTTGTTTTCGATGATATTGCAGGAAGCGAGGAGACAAAAGAAGACTTAGTCGAAGTGGTTGACTTTCTCAAGCACCCGAAAAAATTTGCCGATGTCAAAGCACGCATACCTAAAGGGGTGTTGCTGATTGGCCCTCCAGGTACAGGCAAGACCATGCTGGCACGTGCAGTGGCTGGTGAGGCGGGTGTACCATTCTTTAGCATATCGGGTTCTGAATTTGTTGAGATGTTTGTCGGAGTCGGTGCAAGCCGTGTACGCGATCTCTTCGAAAAAGCCAAGAAAAACGCACCATGCATAATATTTATCGATGAGATCGATGCTGTCGGTCGCCGCCGTGGTAGTGGTATGGGTGGCGGTCACGACGAGCGCGAACAAACTCTGAACCAAATATTGGTGGAGATGGATGGTTTTGAGACTGGTACAAATGTTATTGTGCTGGCAGCGACTAACCGCGCCGATGTGCTTGATCCTGCCCTCCTTCGCCCTGGTCGGTTCGATCGACGCGTCAATATAGATTTGCCCGATCGCAAGGACCGCGAAGCGATTCTCAAAGTTCACCTGAAAGACAAACCGGTCGATCAATCTGTCGATGTTGACGCGTTGGCCGCTAAAACAGCAGGTAGCTCGGGTGCTGATCTCGCCAACATCGTCAACGAAGCGGCTATTAAGGCCGCCAGGGCTAACCGCAAAGTTATTACCAATGACGATGTGACAGAAGCTCTTGAAAAAGTTTCAATTGGTCCAGAACGCAAAACACGTATCATGAACGATGACGACAAGAAGCTGACGGCTTACCATGAGGCTGGCCATGCTATCGTGGGGCATGTTTTGCCCGACAGTGATCCAGTGCATAAAGTCACTATCATTCCGCGTGGGGGTACTGGTGGTGTGACGTGGTTTTTGCCACCTGAAGATCGTATATATACCAGTATTATCGAGTTTAAAGACGTTCTCGCACGTGCCCTCGGTGGCCGTATTGCCGAAAAGGTTGTTTTTGGCCAAGACCGCGTCACGACTGGTGCCGGTTCTGACCTAAGAAAAGCGACCGAAATTGCTCGCGATATGGTGATCGAACAGGGTATGGGTAGTACGCTCCGCGATCAAGTATTTCATGAAGACAACGGCGGTATGATGTTTGATCGTATGGTGCACGAGCGGCCATATAGCGACGAAACCGCCAAGATGATTGATGATGAAGTTGAGCGACTCATCAAAGAAGCGGCTAAACGGGCCGAGCTCGTCATCACGCACAACCGCAAGCATCTCGATACGCTTGCCGACGCTCTCCTCAAAGAAGAAACGGTCGATGAAACGAGGGTCAAGGAGCTCCTCAAAGGCGCGACGCTGCCGCATAGTGCAGCGCTGTACTAGCGCCTCCCCCGACTATGGAAAAAGCCACTCGTCCCTTTACCCGAGTGCGTCATGCTATGAACCGCGCCAACACGCGCTTGCCTATCAAGGCAGCGGCTGCATTACTAGCCGGTTCGAGTTTGCTGGCGAGTGTGCTTGGGTTGTTTCGTGATCGTTTGCTCAATAGCACCTACGGTCCAAATCTTGTCACGGGAAGTGTCGGTTATCCAGTGGGGCTCGATGCCTACACGGTGGCATTTATCATACCTGACTTCATGTTCTTCTTGCTGACAAGTGGCGCTCTCAGTGTGACATTTATTCCGGTCTTTACTGAGCGTTTGAGTGGCGGCAACAAAGCCTCGGCCTGGCAGCTGAGCTATAGCATGATCAATATTATGGCGCTGCTGACGCTTATCGTAAGCGTACTTATTATTATCTTTGCCGATGTCCTCGTGCGGCTGATTTGGCCGGGGCTTGACGATAGCGGTCATGGCTTGGCGGCGAGCATGATGAGGGTGATTGCCATCAACCCGTTTGTCTTCGCGGTTGCGAGTGTTATCGCCAGCATGCAGCAGGCAATTGGGCGATTTACATTTTTTGCACTTGCGCCGCTCATCTACAACATTGGCATTATTATCGGCATCACTGTGTTTACAAATGGTATATCGCTCTTTGGCGTGCAACTGTTTGAGGGAGGCATCATGGGTGTTGCACTGGGCGTGGTGCTCGGGAGCATCATGCAACTGATCGTGAGCGCACTTGGTCTTATCGGCATGGGATTTGATTATCAATTCAAAATTGCCTGGAAAAATGAAGGCTTTCGTACCGTCCTTCGGTTGTTGCCAGCTCGTTCGCTTGACCAAGGGATTGATTATATCAACACGCTTGTTGAGACGAGCCTTGCATCACGGATGATTAGTGGTACCATTAGAAATTATCAACAAGCTTTAACGCTCCATATGGTGCCGGTAACACTTATTGGTGTGGCAATCAGTACAGCAGCTTTTCCGCAAATGACTGAACGATTGAGTCAGGGAAGACCTGACCTATTTCGTAAAGAGCTGCAGATGGTACTGCGCGTCATCGTGTGGTTGGCTATGCCAACAGCCGTCATAACATATTTTACTCGTGGGTATCTCGCGAGCTTCTTGTTTAATGGTGGTAAACCGATTGTTGCGACGACGCTTGGCATTTTGACGGTTGCGATCTTGTTTCGCGCCGTGTATCATATCGCATCACGTGCGTTTTACGCACAGCAAGATACGAAAACACCGTTGTACATCTCTTTCTTCACTATTGGTCTTAACATAGCGCTGGCCGTGATGTTCACGATGCAATTCAATTTGGGTATCTATGGTTTAGCATGGGCACAAACTATTGTGGCTGTGGTTGAAGTCATAGTACTGTTTGTTATTATTTCTCGTCGTATCAAAAATTTATTTGATCATGCCATGCGTCGAGCATTGTTGTTGATGTCGGCAGCATCTTTCGTGACAGGCATTGTTGCGTTCCAAACAGTCACGGTATTTCAATTAACGGTCAACGACCTCAGCTTTGCGTCGGTCTTTCCGAAGTTCTTCTTGGTCGTGCTAATTAGCCTTAGCGTCTATGTGGGCGTATGTTATCGGATGCACCTACGTGAAGCTCATGCGGTAGTTGAAAAACTCAAACAGGTACTATTTGTTCAGCTAAGGAATGGGCGATGAGCGCACATATACGAAATTTTTGTATCATTGCACACATCGATCACGGCAAAAGTACACTGGCCGATCGTATGCTCGAGCTGACCGGAACCGTACAGCAGCGCGATATGAAATCTCAGCTACTCGATAGTATGGATCTCGAGCGGGAAAAAGGCATCACGATCAAACTTGCGCCAGTGAGGATGAAGTATATGTATGAGAGGACAGAGTACGATCTCAACCTGATTGATACTCCTGGCCATGTGGACTTTAGTTATGAGGTCAGCCGTAGTCTGCAAGCCTGCGAGGGTGCGGTGCTGGTGGTCGACGCCAGCCAGGGCATTCAAGCACAGACCTTGGCCAATGTGTACTTAGCACTCGAGGCAAATCTCACCATCATACCAGTACTCAACAAGATTGATTTACCAGCCGCCGATGTGCCTCGCGTCAGTGCTGAGATCATCAATCTGCTTGGGTGCGATGAGACTGACATACTCAAAATTAGCGCCAAGACGGGTGAGGGCGTATTGCGAGTGCTCGATACCATCGTCGAGCAAGTACCGCCGCCACGCGGCGACTGTGACACCGCGACTCGCGGTCTGATATTTGACAGTTACTACGATGATTATCGTGGTGTCATACTCTATACGCGCGTCGTTGACGGTGCGATCGGCAAGGGCGATACCATCGAGATGCTTGGTACCAGTGCGCATGGTATCGCACTCGAAGTTGGGCATCTCAGTCCGACCATGACGCCCGACCCGAGTATTGCGACGGGTGAGATTGGCTACATCGTCACCAACCTCAAAACCACTCGCGATGCGCGTGTCGGCGATACGATTACGACGTCGCACAGTCGTGCCCATGCTCCACTACCCGGCTACAAACTCGTCAAGCCGTTTGTCTATGCCGGTTTTTTCCCGGTGAGCAATGAAGATTACCAAGACCTCAAAGACGCCGTCGAAAAACTTAGCCTCAGTGACTCGGCGCTGCAGTTTGAACCGGAAAATTCACCAGTACTAGGCTTTGGTGTGCGGATTGGTTTCCTCGGGCTGCTTCACATGGATATCATCCGCGAACGGTTGGAGCGCGAATACGATCTCGATCTCGTGGTGACGAACCCGAGCACCGACTATGAAGTCAGTATGACCGACGGGACTCAACTTGATATCAAAAGTGCTAGCGAACTGCCCGAAGTGAGTAAGATCGCCGAGATACGCGAGCCGTGGATTCGCGGTGAGATCGTCGTGCCGCAAGACTATGTCGGCGCGGTCATACAGCTTATCGTCAGTAAACGCGGCCTACAAACCAACCTCAGTTATATCGACCAGCGTTCACTCATTAGTTTTCAGGCGCCGCTCGCCAATCTCTTGACGGACTTCTATGACCAACTCAAAAGTGTTACGAGCGGCTATGGCAGTTTTAATTATGAGCTCGATGGATACCGAGCTGAAGACTTGGTCCGGGTTGATTTCTATGTCGCGGGCGAGATGGTTGATGCTCTCAGTGTTATGACGCATCGCAGTGAATCCCAAGCTCTCGGACGCGACATCACTAAGAAACTTAAAGACGTCATACCGCGCCAAAATTTCCAAGTCGCCTTGCAAGCCGCGATCGGTGCCCGCTTCATCGCGCGTGAAGACCTATCGGCCTACCGCAAAGACGTCACGACCGGCCTCTATGGCGGCGACGTCTCCCGCAAGAAAAAAGTCCTCGCCAAACAAGCCAAGGGCAAAAAACGTATGAAACGCTTCGGCAAAGTCGACATACCTGCCGACGCGTTTACTGTTATGCTGAAGAGAGGTTAAATGAGTGATAATCACAAGGAGTAAATGATATGCAATCAAGTGAAGAATTTCTAATACAAAACTATTTACCATCTCGTGAAGCAGTTTATTTGCTCGAACGCGCTCACGTGGTGCTGTTTTGCGGCATCACTGGCGCGGGCAAAGATCGTGTTCAAGATGAACTATCGAAGACCGAACGGTTTGCTCGTATCATCACCAGTACGACGCGCGCACCGAGGGAAAATGACGGTATCATGGAGCAAGATGGCAGGGAATATTATTTTTTTACCCGCGACCAGGCGCTGCAAAAAATTGCGAACAAAGAGTACTTTGAAGTCGCCCTAGTACACGGCCAGATAAATGGTGCAACGGTGCAAGAGATCAAGCGTATCCACGATGCCGGCAAAACTGCCATCGGCGATGTCGACTATCAGGGCGTCCAGTATTACAAGAAACATTCACCGTCGACCCTCGCCCTCTTCCTTGTCCCACCTAGTTTTGATATATGGATGGAACGTCTGAAGCGACGCTATGATACCGAAGCCGATTTTGTCGCAGCTTGGCCAAAGCGCCGCGAGAGTGCCATCCGTGAACTGGAATGGGCGCTTTCGACCGACCTTTGCCGTATCGTCATCAACGATGACCTAGCTGAAACTATCCGCGTCGTCACACAAATTATCGACGGCGACACGACAAGCACCGGCGGGCGAGCGCAAGCACAGACGATACTTAACCACCTCAAAGCATCTACCTAGCACGCCTGAATCTCAAAACCTCCTCCGATCGCACTGGTGGCCTTAGGGGGCCAAAGCCCGCCAAGGCGTAGGCTCATCAGTTGGCGGCGGGCTGATTGTTCGGAGCGGGGAGGTTTTGAGATGCAGGTTAGCACTCGTTGACTATGAGTGCCAATATGGGGTATACTAGCCTCATGACTGAACGCCAAGCCAAACTCCTCAGTGCCATCATTGAGCAATATGCTGAGATTGCCGAACCAGTCGGCAGTGTGACGCTGGCGAAACTCTTCGGCGTGAGTAGTGCGACGATTCGTAGCGACATGGCACAGCTCGAAGCGGCTGGTTACATCGCGCAGCCACACACGAGTGCTGGTCGAGTACCGACCGACAAAGGCTACCGATACTATGTCAATCAAATTACCGAAGCTCCAACTGACGAGATGCCGTTGCTTGACCGTGGCGCCCGCGCTCTCGATGCTCGTGTGGCGACCCATGCTGACCGAACCGATCGTGCAATTCGTAGTGCCGTCGATAGCCTTGTCGAGTTGACGCACAATCTTGGCCTCGCGACCATTGGCGACCAGCTGTACATGAGCGGCATGGCAAACTTATTTTCTCAGCCAGAATTTATCGGCAGTAGCCACAATGTCCAGCAAGTTGCTCGTCTCCTCGATAATCTCGAGCCATGGCTGCGTGAAGCCGCACCGAACGAACCGCTCAATGTCTATATAGGTGCGGAAAACCCCGTCGGCAAGAGCTCCGAAGCTAGCCTGATCATTAGTCGGTTTCGTTCGCCTTTCAGTGATCGCAGTTACATCGGCGTGCTCGGCCCCACCCGTCAAGACTACGCCCGTGTCATGCGACTCGTCCGTCATACGGGCGCAATGTTAGAGGAAGTACTTTAGTAGAATATAGATTATAGATTTTGGATTATAGAATGAAAAAGAAGAATCAGAATGACGAGTACGAACAGCAAATCGGCGGACTAACTGCCGATCTGCAGCGGGTGAGGGCGGATTTTGAAAATTATCGTAAGCGTGTCGATGGTGAGAAGGAAATGGCTCGCGCCAACGGCAAGATGTCGGCGATCATGCAGCTACTTCCGGTTATCGACAATATAGAGCGGGCAATAGTCCATATGCCCGACGACCTCCGTGACAATGCGTGGGCGCAAGGCGTCGCAGGCCTGGTGAAAAACCTCGAAAAATCTCTCGAATCTCTCAACCTGAAGCGCATCGATGCTGCGCCAGGCACAGCCTTCAACCCCGAATATCACGAAGCGGTACAATTTGACGACAGCGATGGTGACCATGAGGTTATCGCCGAAGAACTCCAATCAGGCTACCTCCTCGGCTCCGACGTCCTCCGCCCTGCCATGGTCAAAGTCACTAAGCAATAACGGCTTTCCTTTCCTTATTCATCACATTCGCTATCACTCTATCCTCTCTGTCTCCCGCATCATCTACGACAAAACACCTACCGATAATTATGGGAAAAACAATCACGTAATTGTTTTTTCATAGTTTTTAGAAAATATGATGGATTAAGGGGTAATGGTTAAATAACAGAGATAATAATTGTAATTAGCACTCTTGACATGAGAGTGCTAATTGTCTACACTAGATGCATAATTAGCACTAACCTGCGAGGAGTGCTAAAGCAACTAAGAAAGTATAAGGAGTATATATGGGTAAAATTATCGGAATCGACCTCGGGACGACTAACAGTGCTGTGGCATACATGGTGGCTGGCAAACCAGAAGTTATCGCTAACGCCGAAGGTAATCGCACGACACCAAGCGTCGTCGCTATCACCAAAAAAGGCGAACGTATCGTCGGACAAGTAGCGCAGCGCCAGCGCGTGACCAATGCTAAGAATACGATTTATGGCGTCAAGCGTCTGATCGGGCGCAAGTTTGGTGACAAGGAAGTCCAAAAAGATCATGACATCATGCCATTTGAGATCGTCAAACACGGCAACGGTGTCGCAGTGAAGATGGGTGATAAAGAACACACACCTGAAGAAGTCTCGGCGATGATACTTGGTAAACTCAAGGCTGATGCTGAGGCATTTCTCGGCGAGCCTGTTACCGAAGCGGTCATCACCGTACCGGCCTACTTCGACGATAGCCAACGTCAAGCAACCAAAGACGCTGGAAAGATTGCTGGGCTCGAAGTCAAACGTATTATCAACGAGCCGACGGCGGCTGCACTCGCCTATGGTCTCGACAAGGCAAAGGAAGAAAAAATCGTGGTCTTCGACCTCGGTGGTGGTACCTTCGACGTCTCAGTGCTTGAGTTGGGCGACGGCGTGTTCGAAGTGAAATCAACCAATGGCGACACGCATCTTGGTGGTGAAGACTTCGATAACCGCATCGTTGACCATTTCCTCGAAGAGTTTAAGAAGCGTGAAGGTATCGATCTCAAGAAAGACAATGCCGCTCTGCAGCGCCTCAAGGACGAAGCTGAAAAAGCCAAAAAAGAGCTCAGCTCGACGCCGCAGGTCGATATCAATCTGCCATTTCTCACGGCTGATGCTGATGGTCCAAAACACTTCGAGTACACACTGACCCGCGCCAAACTCGAAGACCTCGTCAAAGACCTTATCGACAAGACGGCTATTCCGTGTGAAAAAGCTCTCAAAGACGCTGGGCTCAAGGCCAGCGATATCGACGAGATTGTGCTTGTCGGAGGTATGACTCGTATGCCGGCTGTTGTCGAGAAAGTCAAACAGATATTTGGCAAAGACCCGATGCAGGGCGTCAACCCCGACGAAGTGGTCGCGATCGGCGCGGCGATTCAGGGTGGCGTGCTGGCAGGTGATGTCAAAGACGTGCTGCTGCTCGACGTGACGCCACTCAGCCTTGGTATCGAGACAATGGGCGGCGTGACGACCAAGCTGATCGAACGCAATACCACCATACCGACGAGCAAGAGTGAGACATTTTCTACCGCCGCTGACAACCAGCCGCAAGTTGAGATACATGTACTACAGGGTGAGCGTGAATTTGCCAATGACAACAAATCTCTCGGCAAATTTATCCTCGACGGTATCGCGCCAGCACCCCGCGGTGTACCGCAGATCGAAGTGACGTTTAATCTCGATGCCAATGGTATCTTGAACGTCACGGCCAAAGACAAAGGGACTGGTAAAGAGCAATCGATCACCATCCAAAACTCTGGCAATATGAGCAAAGACGACATCGAAAAGGCTCAAAAAGAAGCCGAAGCTCACGCCGACGAAGACAAGAAAAAGCGTGAGACGGTCGATGCTAAAAACCAGCTCGAAAATGCTATCTACCAAGCCAAGAAAATGCCCGACGAGTTCAAAGACAAGATCAGCGATGACGACAAAAAAGTCATCGAAGAAGCTGTCAAAGCAGCCGAGGAGAAGAAAGATAGTGACGACAAAGAAGAACTCGAAGCTGCTATGAAAGCACTCAACGATGCGATCATGCCGATCGGCGCAAAGATGTATGAGGCGGCATCGAAGGAAACGGAGAGTGCAGAGGGCAGCGAGCAGAGTGAAGAAAAGAAAGATAAAAAATCTGACGAACCTGTCGAAGGGGAGGTGGTTGACGACAAATAGTCGTCAACCAACGAACTCCCGTAGCGAACATGTTCTGCTTCGGGACGAAGTCGTCGACGAAAAATAGAAAATAACTTTGCTTTAAAAAAGCGCCAAAACTGGCGCTTTTTTAGCACGATCTGAACTTTACATACGGTTTTTCTTATGTAAAGTTAACAGCATAACTTTACATAAGGTATTTTTTGTGTAATTTGCAGCTAGGCAAACGAGCAGAAAGAGCTCATCGGCTAGTCGAGTATTTGTACCAACATCCGATTGTCTCGGTCGCGCAAGTCGCAGAGTTCTTACGTGTCACACCACAAGCGGCCAACTCACTGGTGGGCGAACTGGTTCGTATTGGTGTCCTGCGTGAAATTACTGGGTATGAGCGAAATCGTTTGTTCCGTTATGAGGCCTATGTTGCGTTGTTTGGTGATGGCGACAGAGACAAAGGTCAAGTCATCGACGAGAAGTAACATGATAACACTGCAATAACGAAAAGACCCGGTCTATCCGTAGGCTGGGTCTTTTCTGCGTGTATTTGCGTGATGTTTGACACGGCAATAAAATGTGCTAATATACATGTTAACAATGACAGAACGTAGCGGTGTTTTGCCTAATCGTTTCGACGTACTACCTTTAAAGACTACAACGAAACTAATTGTAGATGTAGATGAGGCTGTTGATGGTGCCGTGAGAGAATTAGAACGACCAGCTCGGGTACTTGAGTTACTCGTAAAGCAAAAGGTTTTCGTTGTCGAGTCTGATACTGCCGCCGCAATGAAGCGCTACGTATTGCGTACTCGCACCATGAATAATTTTCGTGATGGGCCGAAGACCGTTGTCGAGGCATATAACTATCTCTATGGTCTGGAAGGGAAAACAGACCCTCGCCTACCGGATATGCGAATGTCATCTAGGCCAATATCGAGTGATGGTCGTTATGGCATGAGTGTAACACTGAGATGGCCCGAGGTAGACGAGGGCATTGCTGCAGACTTTGCGACTCAGCAGATGCGGTTGTTTGCGCGATCATTGCGGTTTCATGGTGAGATGACGCCAAAGACACTTAATGATTTGGTATATGCAGTAGCACAAAGAGAAGTCGGAATACTATTCCAGACTAACGACATGGGTAGTTGTAATATCGAATCTGATCAGGGAGATTATACATCAGAACCAACTATCGAGTTATGGCAGCATAATCTATATAATCACGAGCAACAACTCGTTTGTTTAGTTGGGGCAGTCGCGTTTGCAAATGCTGACAGTCATATCTCAAATAACTAAACGAGAGTTAATGTATAGTGCCTGTGCTTGAGGTTGGTGTAACAGAGGCATACAATTAAAGTATGTCGATGTTCTCTTACCGGCCGCTGTTGCGTGATCTGACTGCGAAGGTTTTGCGTGAAAAATGGGATCCATACGAGGCATATAGGTATTTTTCGCGTGTCGAGCGTTCACTTGGGCTGGAACGACATACCTATCTCAGCACGACGATTACGAGCGGAGGGCATCTGCATGATCCTCGCAATAAAAAACTTGACGATGTGATCGATCGCAACACTACCTCTGCGGTCTTGCTTGCGAGCCAACTGGCCGATGACAGCCAGATCATACCGCAGATGTCGATTGAGCCGTATGAGCTAGGCTACTGTGGCTGGAAGCAATCAGACTATCTCGAGTTTTGGCTACTTGTCATCGGCGGTCTCGAAGTTGATGAGTCAACTGACATCGATGTGGTACGTACACGTCACCGTATCGAGTTCGAACATGCTGGAGTCGACTTCGCACAGTTTAATAGCAACGATGATCTTGAAGAGAGGGCAAAGCATTATTTTATGCTGGGCGCGGCATTTGCAAAATTGTACGAGACTGAGTTTGTGACGAAACCGATGCAACGAATGGTACGGCTTATCGACCCCGATACTTCTCTTGGCGCGCAAACCGAACGTGTCTTTGCGCGCTGCACAGGTATACCAGTCTTTACGGTCAGTGTTGTGATGCCAGCCGATCCTCAGAATTTATTTGACGTTAACCGCACGCTTGCCGAAGATACTCATCAACTCATCAGTTTCGGCGCAACAGTCTTTGACACTAAGCAACATCAAACGCGGTTAATGTTGGTAAAAGAAGACGGCTAGCATAGTGTAAAGCAGCACGTCTCGTAGTGGCGGTGCGGCTTTGGTTTCTGTCGGGCGTAGCTCATAATAGAACGACATGACGACAGGTCAAGATGTGACTATGACACGAAAACAACGTATCTTGCTACGAATACAACGTATTCCGGCCGGTAAGCTATGGGTGTTTGTCGTGAAGCAGGCCTGGGCGGCATTGTTCGGCGGCCTGCTACTTATCGGGATCATCGTTACGAACTATATTGATTTGCCATGGCTAGCTCGATATGATTGGCTCTTTGTCTGGGCAATTCTGATTCAGATTGTGATGTTGGCGGCAAAACTCGAAAAGCCTCGGGAAGTTGTGACGATCATTCTCTTTCATCTCGTTGGACTGGGTATGGAGTTATTTAAGACATCGCATTCTATCGGATCATGGACGTATCCGGAAGACAACATCATACGACTCTATACGGTGCCGTTATTTTCGGGGTTTATGTATGCGGCCGTCGGCAGCTACATTGCACGGGCATGGCGAGTACTTGAGCTGCGCTATACTGATTATCCGCGCACCGTCTGGACGATACTATTGTCGGCAGCGATATATGGTAATTTCTTTAGCCATCACTTTCTCCCGGATATTCGATGGCTGCTTTTTGCGTGTCTAGGTGTTATGTATTGGAAAACCAGAGTGTATTTCAGATTAAGCAAAGCCGAACATAGTATGCCCCTGCTCGTCGGCTTCGGGCTAGTCGCGTTCTTTATATGGATTGCCGAAAATATCGGCACCTATACGCGGGCATGGCTCTACGCTGGACAAGGCGGTGCATGGCAGATGGTGAGCCTGCAAAAATTAGGGTCGTGGTTGCTGTTAATGGTAATTAGTTTTGTCATGATCAAATGCATGCATGATTGGCAGACGCAGACAAATCATACAGCAGAATGAAATTGAAGAGCCCGCCTGCACGGACGAGAGGCGGGCTCTTCGTTGTGCGGCGGGCGGGCGCGAGGAAGGGGTTGTCAGACTGGGTCGGTGGCTGCCCAGATGCTGTAGGGCATCTTTACGCGACGAAGGTGGAGGCGCCGCTCGCCGTACTGCGCGACGCGGTTGCCGTAGACCTCTTGCATATCTTCCAGCGTTCCACCGGCGATGACGTAGGGGTGCTTGCCGTCTTCGTCGAGGACGAAGACGAGGTAGTTCGGTTCCATGTGCTCTCCTAGATCGTGTCGTAGAACAAGCCGGGGTCGGCCTGTCCGAAGTACTGCTCCGTTGCGGGCGGTGCCTGGAACAGCTGCTCGCGGATCGTGATGGTGCCGTCGGCGCTCTTGACCTGCTCGCGCAACAACCAGCTCCAGCCTCCTGGACGGAGCGCGTTGGAGTTGGCGTTGAGCAGCGTCTCGAGCACGAGGCGACGGGTATGTGCATCCCACGAACTGATGATCCGCAGGCGGTGCATCTTCTGGGTGACGATCACGGTGATGCCGTAGTCATGCAGGGTCTCGATCGCCTGGTTGGTTGTGCGCGCACCGAGGTGGATGTCGACGATGCGAAGCACGGAGCTACGTGGCGCCGGCTTGGGCAGCTTGACGTGCATCACGACCGGTCCGGCACAGTCTTTGCAGACAGGCTTGTTACGGCTGCCGCGCCGTCGCGGACACTTCTCCTCGCCACACTTGCAGCACCGCACGCGAAGCGGCCACAGCTGGGTGTCGGGCAATCCGGCAGTCATGGCTGACTCCTTCTCTATACTCCTGCAGGGAAGGTATCCCAGAAGACAGCCAACAATGTAACTTGAACTGTCCGCTTTTCTCTGCTACAGAAAGAGGATTATGGGACAGATATATTCACAGCTTACCTTGGAAGATCGTCATCTCATCGCCACGCTATTGCGGCGTCAACTGACA
>JBARSV010000017.1:0-10216 GCA_049644865.1 Saccharimonadales bacterium (SeqCode) | reverse complement strand
GTCTCATCATGCTCATTGCAGCCCTCATGGCATTTCGATCGCGGGCGTATACGTCGTTGACTCACAAGTACAGGGCAGCACAAGCCGGCTCAAACTAGCAACTCGTAGGCTGGACTCTTTTTACGTTGTCCAGCGCTCGAGATGGGGAAGTTGTTTCTGCGCCAGCCAACGCATCAGTCGGCCGCTGCCGTTTTCGACCAATGCTTTGTCAACAATTGTTTTCATCTCATCGAGCGTGCAATCTGGTCCAATAAACGCACCATTTTCGTAGCAGAGGCTACACCATTTTTCGCTCTTGGTGCCGTCTGTTTCTGTGCCACGGCAGTCACCTGCTTTTTTGGTACTTAGCGGCATCCCGCAGCTTTGACATTGTTTGCTCATATCATGTGCCTCCTCTGATAATAATTATACTCTCGACACACGTGTTTTCGAAAGCTTTGACAATAGCATCAAGCATTTAGCGAATAGTCTACGAATCATGCCGGTCACTGCGCACAGCCCTTTGCTCATACGACGGCTTTGAGTAAATCCGTAGTATATAATTGTGATGATACATATGAAACATACCCACACGATTATTATCAACTGGCATACATCAATGTTGATTGACGATGATGACCACAAGGGCTTTTTAGAAAGATCAATTAACACACTTGATGGCCATGAAAATTGGTGTTCTGCAATCTGGCGCGTTGCAGACCCAAAAGATATTGATCCCGAACGTGCGAAGGATGCAAAGAACTTTATTCAGGCCGCGGGGAATAACAAACGGATGGCGATAGCAGTAACGTATCCTGATCCAAGTAACGGATGTACCCACACCCAGTATCAAGTTGGTAGAAGCATGAAAGGCATCGCGGGTATTGTTGGCAAACGAAAAACGACGGTTGCGTGGAATGGAGGTAAAACAATTGTCAGGCGAAACGAGGTTTTTATGGCTACTGAAGCCTTGAGGATATTCGAACATTATTACCATCACGACAAAGTACCGAGTGACTGCACGTTGCGTTACATTGACTCTATCTCATATTGAGTTGATGTGACTGGTCTCGGGTATACGGATTGGCATACTCGGTCTACGAATATTGTTTGGTACGGGCCGATGTCGGTTACACGGGTGGCACCAATAACAACCCGACGTACGACAACCATCCCGGGCATGCTGAGGCGCTTCGGATTAGCTATGATCCAGCACAAACAACACTGGCGACACTTCTGGATTATTTTTTCAGTATCCATGACCCGACCACAATCAATCGTCAAGGCAATGACGTCGGCGAGTCATATCGTTCGGCGATATTCTATGCCGATGAGGCGCAGCGAGTTGCGGCGAAGAGGGCAATCGAGCGAGCACAAACGTATTGGTCTGGCGGGGTTGTGACCACACTTGAACAATTGACGGAGTTTTACGTGGCCGAAGATTATCACCAAGATTATCTACAAAACTATCCTGGCGGCTACACCCGCCACTATGAACGGCATTTTGACAATCTCTAGTGGCAAGTGGTTTATTATTTGCTACGTTGGTATCGTCGAAGCGCAAGGCCCGATAGTGCTGTTGTCATAAGGCCGAGCAGGCTGTAAGCGACTGCAGGTGAGCCAGTCGGTGCAAGAGTCAATGCTCCACCAACTTTGGTCAGGGTAACTGACGTCGCGGTGTAGTTGATACGAAGTGTAACCCCGTTGACACTGAAAGTAGCACCGTCAGGAAGGCTATTGAACGTACCGCTGACTGAAGCTGCGTTCAAGATCGTGAAGACTGTCCCGTCAGCTGGGTTTGTTGTCAGAGTAGTAGCGAGAGTTGCATTGCTGAGCACCGCTGTGCCAGTGACGGTCGCCTGGTCGTACTGCGTGCAAGCGGTTGTACCAGCGATTTCTTGCTGCCATGTGGAGCCGCTACTCAGATTTAGTGAACCAAACGTCATACAGCCAGGGCTATTGCCAACGGCAACCGCACCGCCGCTATCAACTGCAACGCTTCCAACCGTTCCCGTGCCTTTTAGTGTCGCGCCACCCAAGACCTGAGTACCCGCTTCTGTGAAGGTGCCGTTTAACACAAGTGAGCCTGCTTGGTTGCCAAAGACAGGTGCAACGCCTGGGACATAACTGGTGTTAAGGCCGCCGGTGAGGGTTGCTGTGCCGGTACCTTTTTTGACGACAAAGGAATCACCAGCTGGGACGTTGCTAAATTTCGAAACAGTTCCGTCAAATGTATAGTTGGCATTGCTGGCGAGAACAATAGCTGCGCCATTGCCGCCGACCGACAATTCACCATCACCCGTGACATAGCCGATGGTTTCGGTTGCCGTTGTGCCGATATACAAAGCGGCTTTGTTGCTACCGTTTTTGACAAGATGCACATGGCTTGTGTCGGCAATTGATTCATCGAAAGACGTTTCAACGGTTGATGGCTTAGTGGCTGTGGCAAGCACGTCCATGTCGCCAGTGACCGCAACGACATCTGCTGCTTTGCTGGGGTAAAACCGCACACCTTGAACAGTTAGCTTGCCAGTGTAGGTGTTGGCCGAAGCACCAGTAAACTGGATAGAGCTATTGGCGACGACCGTTGTTGGGCTGGTGGTAAGGGTAATATTGCCAGTGCCAGATATAACTCCCGATAAGGTGAAGGCTGAAAACAGCGCGCTGCTATCGACGCTAAAGACTGAGTCGCCCGACAACACGATGTTGCCCGAAAGCGTGGTTGACTCGCCCGCCTGGACAAGTACACCGTTGCCACCGACGCCGCTGCCATCAACCCACAGATTCTCGGCGACGGTTGACGCACCGGCAAAGTCAAAGCGCACCGTTCCACCGGAAAGGATATTCGTGTCGCCGGCGGTACTGCCCAAGCCTTGCTCATTGGTGACCGTGACAAGCGCGCCGCTGTTGACAGTGTTTGTGCCCGCGTAGGTGTTCGCCCCGGCTAGACGAAAACTACCGCCGCCCATAGAAAAGCCGCCATTGCCGCTGACCGTGCCATCGACCCGTATTTGTGCAGAAGTGTCCACCGTAAACAGAGAGATACCGCTATTATTTGTAATGGTTCCGGTAAACTGCAGATTGCTGCTGGCAGTTTCTTGACTTATGCCAATACTGTCGTTGACAACGCCGTTTCCGGTAATTGTGATGTTGTCGTACACGGCAAGCCATGAGGTGTCTGGCGTCGTGACACTGGTTTGCCAATCATTCGCAAAGGCGGCATTTACATATATAGAAACCACTCCGCCGCCCATGTAGATGTCATTGGCGCTACTGCCAAAACAGGTGGCTGACCGGCATTCAAATGAGGCATTAGATTCGGCTCCAACGGTACCCGCTGTAAAGGTGTTTGTGGCGCCGCGTACGATTGCCGTTGCGTCATTAACGGCAACAAATTGAGTCGTTGTGCCAGTGATGTTGTCGGTAAAATCGACGGTTCCAGCGTAACCAGACTGCCCGACATTTACTTCGCCAGCCGCCGAGAAGTTACTGGTACCGCTCAGCGTTATTGTTTGGCCTGTACTTGCGATGAGTACGACATTGAAGGCCGTGTAACTGACATTGACATCAATAGTGACTGATTGGGTTGCCAAAATAGCCGTGACGTTTGTGATGGTGAGGTCATTACCGGTTACCGAATAGCCGCTATCGCTAAAGTTGAGCGTTGCGACAGAGAGTCCGGCGATGTCATTGTTCATGGCCTTGTTAGAGGCGCCAACCGGGAATTCTAGGGTATCCCCAGCGTCAGGAACATTGCCGTTATCACAGCCTAACCAGTTACCGCCATTACTCCAGTTTGCATTGACAGCGCCAGACCAGGTACAGGTGTCAGCGGCTGCCGATACGGGCGACACTACGAGAAGTGGAGTGATGGCTACCACCAAACTCAGCATTACGTGCTTTAATGTTCGTGCAGTCACATCTTTTTCCTCCTAAAATGTTGTGCTAATTATATGCTTATGACTGATAGCTCGTCAAGTGATTATAGTCACTGGCGATGTATAGCTCTTGGAGGAGATGAGCGCACCCTGTTATACTCCATATTATATGAGGTATGTTGCGCTACTGCGAGGTATCAATGTCGGTGGAAATCGCAAGGTGTCCATGATGGGGTTGCGACAACTATTCGAAGACATGGGCTATACCGACGTGTCGACTTACATCAACTCGGGCAATGTGATATTTTCGGCGGAGTTCGAGCCAAACGTCGCTGACATCGAGCGGGCTATCGCGGAGCATTTTGGATTTACCGTCGATACGCTAGTTATATCTCAGGCGAAGCTCGTATCTATTGCTGAGGCGATCCCAGACGAATGGTCGAATGATGCTGTGCAAAAATCTGATGTCGTGTTTTTGTTCTCGGACATAGATAAACCAGGCGTACTATCGACAGTCGGTTACAATTCCGTTGTTGAATCCATGATATATCTGCCGGGCGTTATCATCACAAATATCTCACGTAACAATCAACCAAAATCCAGTCTACTCAAGCTCGTTGGCACGCCGCTGTATCGCCGTATGACGATTCGCAACGTCCACACGGTACGCAAACTTGCGGAGATGGTGCTATGACCGCTCATGGTATACTATCATCAGATGAAAATAGTTAAAACTGTATCACTCGCTGAGCTTCGTGACATGGCAGAAAAGATGTATGGTTCGCTGGTCAAGGCCGACGTCGATATCACCAAAGGTATCGTGATTGTCGATATGGATATGCATGCCGATGGCGAGCGGGAGTTGCTGGAAAATGGTTCACGCCAGCAAGACGTGTGGGGGATTAACCTCCATCCTAACAACTACGGCAGTGATGAGTTTATTGAGTTTGACAGTATGATCAATATCCGCCCACGTCAAAACAATCCGTCGCGTGATGTGCATGATGAGACAGTTCGAGAACAAATACGTACCATAGTGATGGGCGTCGTCCATGAGTGAACACGTCTTCGACAAGGCGAAGTGGCAGTCTATGGATATCTTCAATCAAATGGGCAACATTGGCTCCGAAGTCGGCCGAGCTCTGAGCGCCAAGCGTCGTGGCGACGAACGAAGTATGCAAGCTGCGTTTTACCGCGGTCTTGATCTCATGGATGCGACAGTGGAAGAGCTGGTGAGACAACGATCGCCCCGCAGCAAAGAAGTGTTGCGAGCCCGTGAAGTCTTTGCGCAAGCGATCGTCACTGATACAACCGACCCGACGCTTGAGCAGTATTTCATGCAGTTTGCCATGGCAGCCCGAGTGAATCGCTAGCGATACGAATGCAGTTAAGAGATGATGAGTATGTCAAGCAACACGAAGCAAACTCACACTGAGGTAATGGCATCACTGGCGAAACACGCCAGTGATGCCGAGGCGATGAATCTACAGCGGTTTTTCAAGACGGGGCCAGGGGAGTATGGTGAGGGTGATCAATTCCTAGGCGTGCGGGTGCCGAAGATTCGCACCGTCTGCAAAGAATTTAAGCAGTTGCCGCTCGTGGAGGTACAAAAACTCATCGAAAGCCCGTTTCACGAGCACCGCATGGCAGGACTCATCATCTTGACACTCCAATACCCGCGTGCGTCAAATCAAGCGAAAAATGACATATTTGACCTCTATATGCAGGAGCTAACCAAGCGAAATATCAACAACTGGGACCTTGTCGACGTCACGTGTCGCCAGATCATCGGCGAACATCTGCAGGGTGATCGCGCGCAGCTGTACGAACTCGCAAAGAGCGACAACCTGTGGGAGCGCCGCGTCAGCATCATCAGTACCTTTGCCTATATCGCCCATGGTGATGCGAACGCTTCGCTCGAACTGGCCGAACTGCTGTTGCACGACCAAGAAGACCTGATACATAAAGCCGTTGGCTGGACACTCCGCGAAGTCGGCAAGCGCTGCGACGAGCAACTGTTGCGTGATTTTCTCGACCGCCATGCCCACGACATGCCACGCACTGCGCTACGTTATGCTATAGAGCACCTACCTGAGTCGGACAGGCAGCATTATCTGCATTCACGTATACTATAAGAGTGACTGATGCATTGACCACCAAACTTAAAACGCTCCCTAATGAGCCGGGAGTGTATTTTCATAAGTCGAGCGCGGGCGAGATTATCTACGTCGGCAAGGCGGCAAACTTGCGTCATCGTGTACGACAGTATTTTCAGGCGTCGCGCCTGCGTGATGCCAAGACCGATGCGCTGGTCGCGGAAATCGTCGATACTGATTGGGTGACCGTCGAGACTGAGATGGATGCGCTGTTCCTCGAATCTGAGATGATCAAACGCTATATGCCGCGCTACAATGTGCTGCTGCGCGACGATAAGAGCCAGACCTATGTGCGCATACCCATGAACGACGCCTACCCGGCCATCACATTCACACGTGGGCCGCTCGATGATGGGGCGACGTATTTTGGGCCATACTATAATGGCTTCGCCGTCAAAAAAGCCTTGCGTTACCTACGAAAAGTCTTCCCCTATAGCGTCCACGAGCGCATGCCGAACAAATTATGTCTACAGTACCACCTGGGATTATGCCCCGGTGTTGAAGCGCAAAAAACAACAAGCGAGGATTATAAGAAAACGCTTAAAAAACTCATACGCTATCTCAAAGGCGAACGCAAAACGCTTATTCGTGAGCTTGAGCGCGATATGAAAGCGCTTAGCACCGAGCATAAGTACGAAGAAGCGGCGGTGTTGCGTAATAGACGACGGGACCTCAAGCAACTTGGCCAGCAAATTATTTTTAGTGATCGTGAGTTTATGGACATCAGCAAAGATCATGGCTTGGCCGGGTTGCAGCAGCTGCTGGGGCTAACTGACGCGCCGAAACGAATTGAGGGTTACGACATATCGCATATGTCGGGGACGAACAATGTGGCGAGCTTGGTGGTGGCGACAAACGGTCTGGCCGACAAGAGCCAGTACCGTAAGTTTAAGATGCAACTACCTGGCAACAATGACTTTGCCCACATGAATGAGACGATGCGGCGACGGTTTAGTGGTCGACATAACGATTGGCCTCGGCCTGATCTGCTACTGATCGATGGTGGTAAAGGTCAACTAGCTGCCGCTCTCGATGCGCTTGACGAGGCAGGCATAACCATACCGACGATCGGGCTTGCTAAGCGCGACGAACAGATCGTGGTGCATAGTACGCGTTCCCATGTCGCTCTCGACATCGAGGCGATACGAGCGTGGGCACGTGAGAAGAGCCCCTTTGATGAACCTGATGCTATGCCGCTCGGTGGCAAAGCGCTCGAATCAAAGTACGTCTATAGCTATACTGACGATGGTTCCTGGCCCGGCGTCGAGACGAGTGATGACTTTGTGCTTGTCACACTGCCCAAGCATAGTCACATCGTAAAACTACTACAACGTATCCGTAATGAATCACATCGATTTGCCGTCAGTTACCATAGCACACTGAAGCGCAAGGGCGCGACCAAAAGCCTACTCGACGATATACCAGGTGTCGGTCCGGCTACTCGTAAGAAATTGATCACTAGTTTTGGGAGTGGTCAAGGTGTGAAGTTGGCATCAGAACAGCAGATCGCCGCGGTGATCGGTCCAAAACAAGCCATGGTTGTTTATCGGTGGTTCCATGCTCAGCGCTAGCGCAAAAAACCCTGCAGCTTTGTTATAATAGAAGTCAATGAAGAGACAATTCGTGATATTTCTTACCCGATGGTTCGTTAACTCTGTAGCTTTGTGGGTTGCTCTGCGTATATTGTCGAGCGGGGACTTTGCAAGCGGTAGTACGGCATTTACGACCTGCCTCATTGCTGGTTTGGCATTGTCATTGGTTAATGCGTTGCTACGTCCGATTATTATCATATTGTCGTTGCCTGCCATTTTGTTGACCCTGGGGCTGTTTATGCTAGTGGTCAATGGTCTACTGGTAGGCATCGCTATCGCCCTAGTGCCGCAAATTCAGATCACGCCACTCGGTGCGGTCATCGCTGGCGTGATTGTGAGCTTAGCAAATTACGTCTTAGGCGGTATAATAGAGCGATATAGTCATCGCAAGGAGTAATATGCCACTAAACGAAATGTTGCGGGTTATCACAGTTGTCTCTGGAATCATCATGGTGCTGTTTATTTTGCTTCAAGCACGTGGCGCAACGCTTGGAGCTGGATTTGGTAGTTCCGGCGAGCTCTACACAACCCGCCGCGGCCTCGACAAGAGTTTGTATGAGGCAACAATCATATTGTCAGTTTTGTTTGTAATGAGCATAATCGCAAGCCTTCTTATAGGCTGATGAACATGATTAATGTATGAGTGATCAAACTGAAAGCCGAAAAAGGTTTCGACGACTTTCCCTCACTCGATTCTCAGTGCGTAAGCAGGCTAATAAGGCTGAGAAGTTAACCATACGACATGCTCAAAAATTTATTTTGAGCCGTGTCGACAATATTAATGCTGTCAAACGGTTTACTATTACTTGGCTGAGTGTCGTCGTACTGCTGATTATTATAGCTGGCCTTCAGCTAATTAATTATCAACGAGCATTTTCACACATATCTCAAATTCCAGGTGGTACTTTTGCTGAGGGTGTAGTTGGGCCGCTCGAGGTGATAAATCCTATTCTTGCTTCAACTCCAGCTGAGCAGTCGGCAAGCC
Source organism: Saccharimonadales bacterium (SeqCode) (assembly GCA_049644865.1). Classification (GTDB taxonomy): domain Bacteria; phylum Patescibacteriota; class Saccharimonadia; order Saccharimonadales; family Saccharimonadaceae; genus JAPUDQ01. The sequence goes on along the minus strand of JBARSV010000017.1, from coordinate 1,626 downwards.
GTCTAGTTTTCTCTAGTTTATTTGATTATGATGCAGCGAATCACATACAAGGCAATCTGGCTCAAAGTTGGCGTATAGAAAATGACGGTTTACGCTATGTTATCGAGATGAGAGATGCCATCTTATGGCAAGATAAACAGGAGATAACTGCTGATGATGTAACGTTTACTATTAGCTTGATAAAAAATCCTTTAGTAAAGTCACCATTGTACTCTAGCTGGAGTCGTATTAAAGTAACAAAAATATCAGAACGATCAATCGCCTTTGATCTACAAAAACCTTACGCCGCTTTCTTACATGCTTTGACATTTGGGATTATGCCTAAGCATGTACTTTCACAAATTCCTCCAGATACTTTGCGTGAAGCAGACTTTAACAGGCAGCCGATCGGTAGCGGGCCTTTCCAATTTGATCGTTTACAAGTCGTAAATGCCAGTAAGAATCGCTTGGTCATCTACTTGAAGCAAAATACGGGATATCACCGAGGTACTCCGAATATTAACAAATTTCAGCTCCATGTTTATTCTGGTTCTGAACAAGTTGCGGAGGCTTTTTCTCGTCAGGAGATTAACGCTGCTGGCGATCTGACCAGTGATCAGTTATATAATCTCATAAAGCACAATAAAACAGCTGTCATGCAGGAGCAATCGTTAAGTAGCGGTATGTTCGCTTTTTTTAAGACAGATAGCCCTAATCTGCAAGATGTCGTAGTACGTCGAGCGTTGCGTTTAGCTGTCGATCGTCAAGCGATTATTGACAGGCTTCATGGATTCGCATCAATACTCGAAGGTCCTATTCCAGTTGAGCTTGTCGCAACACTCAAAACCAAAGTCCAGCCTGAGTTTAATAAAAATGACGCGGGAAAGTTACTTGACAGTGCTGGTTGGCAATTAAAAAATGGCAAGCGCACTAAAGAAGGTCAGTTGTTATCGATAAAACTCGTTGGCATAAAATCTGGGGATTACCCGGTGTTGGTAGAAATGCTCAAGAAACAATGGGAGGCTATTGGTATAACAGTGGTTCCCCAGCTGGTTGATTCATCAGAGGTTCAACAATCAGTAATAATACCGAGGAATTATGATGTTCTAGTATATGAATTAGCAATAGGTGGTGACCCGGATGTGACAGCTTATTGGCACAGCGCTCAGGCTGACCCAAGGGGTTTGAATCTATCGAATTATCGGTCGGCTGCTGCTAGTGAAGCGCTTAGCGGGGCTCAGGCACGATATGATAGTGGTCTTCGTATACCGAAATACGAAACGTTTGTTGATTCATGGCTAGCAGATGTACCAGCGGTCGCGCTGTATTTGCCACAACTTCACTTTATTACGACTAGTGATGTAACTACTCTGCTCTCTAATAATGCTATTTCAGATAGAACGGATCGTTATCGCCTCGTGGAGCTATGGACTGCCAATTCAGGAAGGGTATACAATTCTCCGTGATAATCGTATTAATGGTCTATTATTGATGATAGCATCTGGAGATGATGTACAGATACCGCATTAGATCATAAGTAAAGGTTACCCATTCCCGGTAACGGCTAGAAGTGGTATCCCTGCTCTCGCTGGATCCTTTCTAGCTTACTTGTTAATAGCTGTATTCTGTCACGGAGCAGCGTGGGAT
>JBARSV010000016.1:0-8521 GCA_049644865.1 Saccharimonadales bacterium (SeqCode) | reverse complement strand
ATCCCACGCTGCTCCGTGACAGAATACAGCTATTAACAAGTAAGCTAGAAAGGATCCAGCGAGAGCAGGGATACCACTTCTAGCCGTTACCGGGAATGGGTAACCTTTACTTATGATCTAATGCGGTGCTCGACATAAAAAACGCGAGTGATAAACCCGCGTTTTTATGACAATTTTGGTCAAATATTATGATTCGCTCGAGTAGCGTGCGAGAAGCACATATAGCCAGCCACCGACTGCTGCACCGATAAATGTACCCATAAGAGTCTCGAGTGTTAGACGGCTCGCCCCTGTCGACTTAGTTTGACTCCCGCTAATAGTATTTTGACTTTCGGTCTCAGTTTGACTAAATGCAACGGCAGGGTTCAGCGTTGTGCCACTAATCTTTAGGATACGTGGAGTCGTAGCATCAGGATTAGGATTCTTTTGCTGTTCGGTTGTGAATTTGGTATTCTCGTTATTCACTGCCTCTTGGAAAAGGTTCGTGGAAACGATTAGCGCGAGGAAGATGCCCAGTCCAATCGTGGCAGCTTTGCTATTGTCAGTTTTGGCTCGGCTTGTTGCGGCAACGATTGCAAACATAAAGATGCTCATACCGATCAGTTCAGCAAACACGATGCGCCAGTCCCAGTTGATGAAACTCGACAACGACAATGATGGTGATGTGCCTGAAAATGCTGAGAGGGCAAACAACGCTAGAATAGCACCGACAAATTGTGCCATCCAGTAAAATACCATTTTCGTCGCGGAAATTTTTCGCATAGTCCACAGCCCAAACGTAATTGCTGGGTTGAGATGTGCGCCCGAGACACTAAACACAACTGCAACAAGTGCAGCAAGGGCAAGTGCTACAATCAGCGGATTGCCAGTACTTGCAAGCACGGCAGACACAAAGAGGAATGTTCCAATTGTCTCACCGATAACCTGCGCACCTGACAAGTCATTGGATAGTAGATATGTTTTTTGGGCTGTTGATGGTCGCGATACTGCAACAGGTGCAGTTTTTGCAACAGTTTTTTTGGTAGTAGTTCGTGCAGCTTTTGCGGTCGCTGGACGAGTTGTCTTGGCGGCTTTCGCGCGAGACGTGGTTTTGGCTTTGGTGGCCATATGACGAAACTCCCTTATACGTTATGCATGAAGTATAACACAATACATTCATCAATGCGTATACATTTCACCTGCTCGTATATATTGCACACAGCTCCTTAGATCATCTACTGCTAGCTAACGACCAATTACTGGTTACTATTTGACGATCATTCGTCGTCTTGCGGACGATCGAGTAACAACGGTTCAACACTTGGCGTCGAGCCAGCAATCTTTACGACATCACGATCCATGCGTGATAAGCTTTTATGCGCATTGTTAAAATGCCCAATCGTCGTACCGAGACTATTGCCAAGTTTTTGCATGTACGTGTCGTGTGCCTGAATATGTTTACCAAGTTCCCCAACACGCTTTTGTATGTCTTTGGCTTGTTCTTCGATTTGCAAACTTTTGAGCCCTTGCATCACCGTCTGCAAATACGCCATAAATGTCGTCGGACTAACGATGATAACTTTGCGATCGATAAATGCGTATTCTATGAGATCGCGCGAGTTAGTACCAGTCCCACCGACATTGTTGATAAGCAAGTCGTAATAAATCGCCTCACTTGGTATAAACATAAACCCGTAATCAAGTGTGTTTTCTGAAGGGCGAATATACTTGCTTGTCTCGTCGATACGATTTTTGAGATCTGTCTTAAATGCTTTCACGATAATATCGCGCTGCGTTTTGTCTGTTTCATCAATCAATCGATTATAATTTTCGAGACTAAACTTGCTGTCGATCGGTATGAGACGACCTTTGTCGAGTTTTATGACTGCGTCAACAATCTCTCCATCCTTAAATTTATACTGCATTTCGTAAACATGAGGCGGTAAGACATTACCGAGAACCGTATCGAGATAATACTCACCTAAGCCGCCCCGTTGTTTCGGATTTTGCAGTACATTCTGTAGTGTCTTAAGCTCACTTGTCACATCCATAACCCGACGGTTCGTCTCGTCAAGCCGTGTGAGTTTTTGCGTCACATCGGCCACAAGTTTAGCACTCTCACTTAGTTGTTTTTGCATACTCCCTTGCATCATAGCTTGTGATTTTTCGAGACGGTCACTCACTGTCGATTGTAATCCGTCTTTGAGAGCTTCGACAGCTCGTCCGAGTTCGGTAATATCTTGTTTAATAAGCAATGAGGTATCGGGTGATGATCGTTGACGCATCAACAATACGATGATGATCACCATAAGTACCACCACAATAATTATCAGAAATAATGTTATATCCATATTGTTCAGTATAGTGCATATGATTGTTCGTCGATAGAGTTAGTCTACTTCTAGCCAACATCTCAAAACCTATCTATCGAAGACAACTTCAATTCTCTAGGTCTAGGGCTTCACGCCTTGATTACCATGTCATCAGTAGTAGCCGAGCACCGACGACGGTCGCAATAGTCAACGCAAGTGCTAGTGGGAAAAACAGCAAGCGATTTATCCACGCGTACAAAGCGTAAGCGAGGCCAAATAATAGGGCTAACATAAGTGAGGCCATCCACCATGACTGACCACCAAGCCACGACTGAAAACCCCATACCGATGCAATCGATGCCAAGATAACTAAGAGTGGTCGCATTACAATTGCTCGTATAAGCATAATAAGTCCGAGAAAATGAGCAACAATCAACGCGGCCAGGATCGATATCGTTGGTGCCGCACCGCAAGCAGTATTGCCATTGGCGCAGAGCACCATACCGACAACGTATTTCTCACTGCCAAGCATAAGTAGCCACGTCAGACCACCGGCGAGAAGACCAGCCCCAAAAGCCCACACGAGGGTAGAGGGCACAAACGTCTGATATTCGATATAGCGTCGATAGTCCATTGGTATACCCAAAATTATAAATGATTATTGATATATTAGCAAGTAAATGAACCGTCTATGCTTTATCCGACATACGAAAGTACCAGACCGCGCCTATAAGCCCCGCCATAACGCCGCCAACCACATCGATTGGTGTATGCACGAGAGCAACTACTCTTGCCGCGACCATAATGAGCGTCAGCGTAGCAAGCATAAATGCAACTCGCCGATAACCAGTCACAAACCAAACCGCCGCGACAACTACAACCGCCAGCAAGGCATGGTCAGACGGAAATCCAGGATTATCTATGTACGCCGCACCGGCCTTCACTCCTCGTACGACAAACGGCCGAGCGCTATCAGGCTGATAGACCACACTAGCCAACTTGCCAGAAAGCAGCGACGTGAGACCGGCCATAATAACAAACGGTATAACGGCGACAATACGTCGACGGGGCTGATGCAGCGCCCAATATACAGCCACTATACTCGCGCACCCAAGAACGAATATCAATAGCCCATCGGCAGCAAACCGAACCATATCAGCCATGCCGCCGTCCTCTGCGCGTTGCCGCGATTGAGCTACTAATCGAAGTGCCGACGATCACAATCCCTGCAACCCCGGCGATCAATTCGGGAATATCGACAAACAGTCCTAGCAGCAAGACAATTGCGAGCACCCCAATCGTATAATGTGCCCCGTGTTCAAGATATCTATATGCATGTAACACTCGTCGCCGAACCATAAATATTGTCAGTGAACGCACCCATAACGCCCCGATACCGAGTCCGATCGCAATCAAGATAACATTTTTCGTCACAGCAAATGCACCGATAACACCATCAAAACTAAAACTAGCATCGAGTACTTCGAGGTACAAAAATGCCATAAACCCCGCAAGACCGGTTTTAATAATTTTTTTAGTGCTATGAGGATTACCTTTGTGGGCAAAAAGTTCAGCCAGACCATGTATTACTAAGTAGGTCACAATACCGACGAGGCCGGCCGCAAATCCTTCCTCTGGATGAGGATTAAACGGCAAAAGCGTCATGACTACCAGTACCGTCAGACAGACCGCTGTATATGTCCACCATCGACTCATGTCTTGAAGTGGTTTCTCGATGATATCGATCCAACGAATTTTGCGATGCTTGTCGAAAAAGAAATGGAGACAAAGCATAAGCAAGAACATACCGCCAAATGATGCAATGGAAGCGTGCGCATCATGCAAAGCTCGCGCATAATCGTCAGGCCGATTTATCGCAAGGTCAATCACCTGCCCGGCTCCAAGACTTGCCGTCAACATGACAATAACAATCGGGAAGACAAGTCGCATACCAAAGACGGCAATAAAGATGCCGATTGTGATGAAAATCGTCTGCCAAAACTTTGAAACTGTGCTAAGCACCTTGGCATTGATGATTGCGTTTTCAAAACTAAAGGTGATCTCGACCAACATCAAGACAAGCGCGATAAATGCTTTGTCCCAACCCATATATATGCCGACAAGCACTAACGAAGCAATCGATATAAAGCCCGACACAAAGAAAATGCGAAACGGATGATCAGGGTGAGCAAGATGCTTCATTGTTACTAGTATAACTTATTTGTCGTTATGACTGCGAACCGTATCACGTTGCCATGGCCACCGACCATCGATCTCCATCTGAAACTCTATTCCCAAAAATGCCCTGACAAGCACAATGATTGCCAGTATGCCGACCGCTTCAAACGACAACTGTCCACCGACAGAACGGATGATATCTCCCGCAACCAGAAACTCTAGCCCTATCAATATACTTCGTGCTAGATTCCAACGATAATAGTTGTAGAGCGACTCGACACGTTCGTTTTTAAAATACCGCACAATGACATGCCACGTTGCAAAAAGTGCGCCGAGCATAATAATGACTATCCCCACAAAATCAAGTATGGTTCCAGCATTTTGCGTAAATAGTTGAAAGTTAAACAGCGAATAATACGTCATAATGTCTTGCATATTATGATTGTCCCGTTCCCATGGCGTAAAATAATACGGCAGCAGCTATTGCCATGATGATAAATGCCGCCCATATACCAATATTTGACCATAATCCGTTACGATACTCCCCCATTATCTCTCGATTATTACCGACTCTTGCTATCATATAGAGCAACGGCACTGCAGCGATACCATTGAAGACTGCAGTAAATACAAGAGCCTTTATGGGATCGATTCCAAGAAAATTAATCGCGAGGCCAACCAGCGTTGCTATGATAATGACGCTATAAAATCCAATCGCTCGGTTAAATTTACGCCACAAACCCTCCCTCCAGCCAAACGATTCTGTGATAGCATATGAGGCTGAGCCGGCCAATACCGGCACAGCCAGCAAACCAAGACCAATGATACCGACAGAGAAAATGATCTTCGCCATTAAGCCGGCATTTGGAAACCCGCTAACAAGTGGCTCGAGTGCTTTTGCCGCATCTGATGCGCTATTTATAGTGGTTACACCACCAGCAAACAATACCGATGCACAGACGATGACAATAAACCATGCCGTGACGCTCGCTAGCGTCATACCGGTAAAATTATCGATGCGAAGTTTTTGTAAGAAATTCTTTGTCGCCACTGGGTCTTTACCGATTTTTGCCATATTGTGCTTTTTTATTTCTTCCTCTACGACCTCAGAGGTATCCCAAAAGAACAAGTACGGTGAAATCGTGGTTCCAAGCATACCAACAAATAGATAGATGGTTGCAAAATCCATCTGAGGAGTAACATTGAACGTCGCTGCAAATACCTTTTCCCATGGTTGACCGATGACAAATGCAGTTACCGGATACGCGAACAGGGTAATAGCGAGCCATTTCAGAATTTTTGCGTAAACCCTATATGGTACCCCAATCTCGAGTAATATGACACCGATAGCGAACCCAATCGCCAGCAGCCCAAATGGTATGTCAGGCAAAAACAACTGCATGGTCGCCGCCATCGCCCCAAGGTCAGACCCAATATTGATAGTATTAGCAACGACGACAAGCAATACTGCTGCGACAAGTACTTTCTTGCTGTAGTGTTCTTTCAAATTTGCCGCGAGCCCCTTGCCGGTGATAGCACCGATGCGAGCGCATGACTCCTGCACGGCAAGCAGTAGTGGGTACATGACAGGAAATGCCCACAGCAACCCATAACCATGTGCTGCTCCGGCTTGTGAATACGTCGCTATTCCAGATGGGTCATCGTCGGCAGCACCCGTCACAACACCAGGACCAAGTATACGAAGAAAACGACTATAGCGTTTGTGATTTAGCACAGACTTAGCAATCGCCAGCGCCTGTTTCTCAGCATGATTGATTTTTCTTTTAAATGGCCAGAAATTCATGATATATTGCTTATGCTTATCAACACTATAGCACAGGTTATGACACTCTGATACTATGAGGACATGTTGCAGTTTTTATCTTCACATGACGCCAATAGTACTATCACTGCCCAAACGCGGCTTGCACAGAATCAGTGGATCAGATGCGAGAAGCCATCGGATGATGAGATAGCACAGCTTATCACGCTCGGACTTGACGCTGATTTGATTACCGATGCGCTCGATCCCCATGAGGTGCCCCGTGTCGAGCAGGGCGACAATATTGTGTATTTTATTACTCGTGTGCCAGATGTCGGTGATCAGTTCAACAGTTTTACAACCCCGATCATGTTTGCGATCGGCCAAGATCGTATCGTGACACTCAGCCGTGACTCGCTCGGTCGTCTCTGGCAACCATTTCTCGAAAAGACTCGTGTTGTGACGTCCTCTCAAACCCAGCTATTGTTGTTAATGCTTGATATGATTTCTCAACAGTTTTATGCCCGTGTTTCTGCGATCAATCGTGAGACGAGGGCTGTCACAAGCGATGTTGGGCGTCTTGGCTCGAAAGATATTGCAACACTCGTCGAGTTTGAGCGCAAACTCAATGATTATCTTGACGCACTGATACCAGCCAACACCGCAACCGAAAAATTACTGGGTGGAAAATTTATAACATTGAGCGACGATGACAAGGACCTCATAGAGGACCTGTCCGTCGACCTCGAGCAAGTCATCGTCCGTTGTAAAAGTCTGCTTCGTACCATTACTAACGTTCGCGATAGCTATCGTGCCGTCATGGATAGTCGGCTTAATGAGACGATTCGACTGCTCACGGTTATTACTCTTGCCTTGACGATACCGACAATGCTCGCTGGATTATTTGGCATGAATGTTGAAATACCCGGTGACGAACAATCACCGTATGCATTTTGGCTGATTGCCGGCACAAGCGTCACGATCAGCCTCGGTTTAGTGTATTATTTCCTCAAGCGTCGCTCATAATAGCCAGTTCTCACCGTAGCATTTTTTATGCTGGCAGTACGCTAAGCAGCGATGTTACCGAGTCGTCCAGCGTAAACATATTGACTGCCTTTGATCGTTCTTTTTTCGTCGCTGCCCCTAGTGCAACCGCTTGCTTAATACCGATGATAAGCGCCCGTGGATCACGCGGCTCGACAAGTGTGAGCAGTCCGCAATTCGTCTCTGGTAATCCGCCTAGATTACTCGCGACGACACGACAGCCAGCATGTTGCGCCTCGATCGATAGCATGCCGAATGATTCAGCGCACACCGACGGCATAAGCAAGATATCAGTATTTGCCAACAGTTTAGCCATACTGGTCACTGTTTTCTGGGCAAGGATAAGTTTTGCATAAGGGTATCCCTGTAGTAACCTGTTTATCTCTCTCCCAACTTGAGTATGCAACCCAGCAGCAACAATACTCATGGAAAAACCGTTTTTCTGCATCTCCCTCTCGTGCATCATCTCGAGAATCGTATATATGCCTTTTTCAGGATGGAGACGCCCAGCATATAATATACGATCTTTTTTCGCCGGTTGTGAGTGTTTTATGTTACCAAAAATCGGATCAGCAAACGGCAAAACCGTGTTCACACGACTAGAGGGCACATCGAGATACAGTGCCCATTGCTGTCCGCTGTAAATACTTGTTGTAATAATAGTCTTATCGGCAACCTGTTCTTGGAACATCTTTCTGTCTGACAGCTTACCAACGGGACAATGTAATATTATCGCAGCCTTATGTTTTGTTGGTACAAGATATGCCTTATTGACAAATACCACAGTACCGTCAAGCCTGCTGATAACCGACTCATCCGTTACAGATAAAAACGGTATGTCGACAAAGTCACCTCGACCATCTTTAGTCCCATGACCAATTGTCACGACTTGGGCAGGTATTCCACGCCGCAATAGTTCTCGAATGTGCCCTGCGGTATACGTTTCCGACCCTCCAGTACCAGCAAGCATCGCCGCACCGGGCGGCCATACAAATGAAATCATAGTAGCTCCTTAGTTATGAGTGAGAGCCAAATGATCACAAACAGTTGCGCTATAAGAGTTAGAGAGGATCTAGCTATTTCTAATTATAGCATAATTTCGTAGATAATAAAAACAGCCCGTACCAGTCCACCACCTTTGCAACATAAAGACAGGCTCCGTAAGCTGTAGTTACACTACTAATTACAGAAAGGAGGCCTGTCATGGCCTATTCTACCAATCCTAACCTGCCTCGTGCTAGAGGAG
>JBARSV010000015.1:0-1543 GCA_049644865.1 Saccharimonadales bacterium (SeqCode) | reverse complement strand
ATACTGAGTAGTATTGCAAAATGTCCCGATACATTGCACTTTGTCGGCACACTTCCCGCGGAGCGCCGAGCGACATTGGCGGTGGTCGGCACCCGTAAGCCCACCACCTACGGGAAAGAGGTGACGTCGCGGATTGTCGCTGAACTGGCGCAAAAAGGAGTGGTGATCGTCAGCGGCCTCGCCCTCGGGATTGATGCCATCGCTCACAGTGCCGCACTTGAAGCGCATGGTACTACGATCGCGGTGCTAGCGAACGCGCTCCCAGCGATTCGTCCTCTTACAAACCGCTCTCTGGGTGAGCGTATTATCGCTCAGGGAGGTGCTATCATCGCCGAGCACGCGACAGATGAAAAGTTCGGCCCATGGAGCTTTCTCGAGCGCAACCGGCTAGTGGCAGGTATCAGCGATGCCGTATTGATCACTGAAGCCAGTGCAAAAAGCGGTACGCTCAATACGGCGATGCATGCCCTTGAGCAGGGCAAAGACGTATTTGTTGTCCCGGGCAATATTACCAGTCCTTTGAGTGCCGGCTGCAATGTGCTTATCAAACAAGGAGCCCACCCCGTAACCTGCTCAGACGATATTCTTGAGATCCTCGCGCCCGAACTCCTCTCGGCACCAGCACATCAGATACTGACATATAGCCCCACTGAACGGTTGATCATCGAGCAACTACAAAACGGTGTTCATGATGGCGAACTTATTCAGCGCCAGACGGGCCTCGATGCAGCCTCGCTCTCAACTGCCTTGAGCATGCTTGAGGTAAACGGCACCATCCGCTCGCTCGGCGCAAATCAGTGGACAATATACTAGAATTAGTGTAATAATATTTTTTAGCCCTCTACTGCAGAGGGAAGCCCTTGCTTACTGACAATCATCCTGGGAGGGAATGATGTATAACGATCTGCGCAAAACGCACATCGCCGTGCTCACTTCTGAGGCGGGGGCAGCCCGGCTGGACCTCGCGACCCATCGCCATCTGCTTGGCGAGCTGCTCGCCGCTTACGCCGAGCTGGTCCGCGAGTCGGGTCAAGCTCATTCCAGTGAGTGGGCAAACCTCTTCAACGCGTACGCTTGGGGAGACCTCGATTTCAGCGCACTCTATGCGATGCTCAACATCCAGGAGACACGGCCCACCAATGAGCCGCGCACGGAGGCAAACACGGTCCGCAACGCCTGCGTGATCTACCAGCACCGGACTCTTGTGAAACCTCCGCGCCAGTAGCCGCCAGCCACCATAAGGGCCTCTGCCGCCCCGAAATCCGCTTCGAGCCCTCGGCTCAGCGCCTTTCGGGGCGGATTTTCGCACTACACCTACTTTTGACTTGCAATCTTAGTAGGAGACGCGTACTATACGGACTTGGATTTGGCCCAGACGCCATCCTTCATATATAGTAGGTGATACACATGAGCAAACATCTCGTTATCGTTGAGTCGCCCGCAAAGGCAAAAACTATCGAAAAATACCTTGGAAAAGACTTCAAGGTTCTTAGCTCTATCGGGCATATTCGTAGCATCGCCAAGAAAACAAAGGACGGTACAC
>JBARSV010000014.1:0-26410 GCA_049644865.1 Saccharimonadales bacterium (SeqCode) | reverse complement strand
AGTTGGCATCAATGAGTCCGTCATCCGTAAATACATCGAGAATCAAGGGCAAGCTGATTCAGGGCAAATCAGCTGGCTGATTTGAAACAGCTAATACCCCGACCGTAAGGTCGTGGGAAGTTTATTTATCATAGCATAGGCATTACACTGGAACGTATGAAGAGGAAGAGTAAAGAAATTATTTTGGGTAGCATATCGTCACTCATAGCACTTACGGTGGGGTATTTCGGTACGGTAGTAGTGCTAACAACGCTCATTGACCGACGACCGCCTGCGCAACCAGTTATAACTCCGGTCGTCAAGCAAGAATCGACGTTGAGATTTGCGGCCATGGGTGATATGTTGGCGCACGACAGTGTCGTGACAAATGCGGTTGTTGACGGTGGGTATGACTTTACACCCTATTTTACCAACATAAGGACCCTTTATAACGATGCCGATGTAGTATTTTGTAATCCTGAGACGCCAGCGGCAGGCAATGTCTTACCGATAAGCGGGTATCCGTCGTTTAATGCGCCGGCAGAGTTTACAAGGGACCTGACGAAAGTCGGTTGCAATATGATCAACCTCGCGACGAACCATATGTATGACAAAGGCGAAACCGGTGTTGACGCGACACTTACCAATTGGCACGCTCAAAAACCACTGGCAATTGCAGGGGCGTACCGCAACGATTCGGATAGTAAAAACATCGCATACTTTACCAAAAACGGTATCACTGTTGCTTTCGTTGCCTATCGGGATTTTAGCAATGCCAAAGTGCCCAATGAATATGCTGTGCCGTCATATCACAATGAGGCACTGGTAACGTCGCAGCTGACTGAGGCACGCCAAAAAGCTGATGCGGTTATCGTGTCAGCTCACTGGGGCACAGAAGATTCGACCATAGTCAATGATGATCAAAAGAAGGCTGCGGAATTATTCTCTCGTCTCGGTGCCGATGTCGTGATCGGTACGGGACCGCATGTCGTACAGGCGGTTGAAAGCATCGCCCGCGACAAAGATCACGACACGACGGTGTGGTATTCGATCGGAAATATGCTGTCGTCACAGCTGCAAGTCAATCAGCTGACAGGCATTATCGCTAAATTTACCCTGACAAAGCAAAGCACTGGCGTCGTAGTGTCTCGCCTTGAAGCGAATCCGACGTTTATGACCTATGAATGGTCGATGGCCGATCGAGCAGCCGAACGGTTGTCAACTCGCAAAAATCTCATGTTATATCCACTCCGCGATGCAGGCGACAGATTAAAAACCATGTTCCCAGGTGAAACGATCGAATCTCGGCAACAATTCCTGACGAGTAGTCTTGGTTCAGAATCAGACATACAATTTGTTCCCTAGATACTTTTTGAAGATTTCTAGATTCGCTTCTGGTCACGGAGAGATTGTCGTGCAGATTGCAGATATGGGTAGGCTTCATCAAGGGTCAGACCACTTGTGGTTAGTGCCCCGGCTAGATCTTTGCCGACATAGCGAAAATGCCATGGTTCGTATTGATACTGAGTGATCTCGGTCTTGTCGTCTGGGTATCGTAAGATAAAGCCATATTCATGGGCGTGAGCGGCCAGCCATCTGCCAGCTGATGTTTCGCCAAAACATGTCTCAAGGTAGCACTCGCGAGAGCTGAGGCTAATATCAAAGGCGATACCCGTTTGATGCTCGCTTTGGCCAGGCCGGGCAGAGTATTTATTTGCAGCTTCTTCGCCACTGACACGAGAGTAATTATCAAAATATGATCGCTGTAGTTCATATGAGCGAAATCCGCTAGCGATCATAATATCGTGGCCAGCCTTTTTGGCATCGGCAAACAGTGACACTGTTGGTTCAAAGATCGTTTGGCGCATAGACTGTTCGTCGATGGATTTGGCGGTATTGGTGGCAACACTCGTTGGAGCTATAGCAAGGTCACGTGGGCGATAATCGGGTTTTGAGATAGGGTGTTCTTTGCTAATAACTACCCATAGGCTCGACGGATCATCGTAGTCTTGCGTGATAGCGGTTATAGGTGTTGCACCAGGCAAGGAAATTGTCACGGTATCATCTGGTTTCGCTACGGCAGGCTGTGATGTTTTCGATACAGCTGGAGCAGTTGCCTCATCTGGACGTAGCGCTAAAAAGAGTGATACGACGCCGCCACCAACAATAACAATCACCATGACGACAATAGCGTGCTTCGTATGACGTCTCATATATGTCTTCACATTCATTAGCATATCATTTTTGATCGTTCAAAGGTAAAATAGAACTATGAAACACCTCAGTTACGTGACTGGAATTACGGGTAGTCTCGTGTTGATTGTTACCGTCGTATGGGTGACTCATTTGTCGGCTATCGAATCTGACGGCCACTGTGATAGCAAGGTTTCGGCGTGGTGTGTCGGCCCTCGTTTAATGCCAATAATTGATGCGGTTGCTGGGGCGACAGTGCCAAAATTGGCAACACCTGACTGGTTGGCGCCCGTTGCACCTATCACACCCCAGAGTGTCACGTATAGCTTATCGACAAGGGGAACTATCACTGCAGATCTTGCAGAGTTTCGATCGGTCGTCGCCGCAACGCTTGCAGATTCGCGTGGGTGGACGCGCCTAGGCGTTAGCTTTCGTGAGGTTGAATCAGGCGGACAATTCACCGTTTTTTTGAGTGAGGCCTCTCAGCTGACGACGTTTTCGGCAACAGCTTGCGATACTACCTATAGTTGTAATGTTGGGCGTGCGGTTATCATCAACCAAGACAGATGGCTTAACGCAACACCTTCGTGGACAAGTGGAGGCGGTGATCTTGCAAGCTATCGTCAAATGGTTATAAATCATGAGACTGGCCACTGGCTAGGACACGGTCATCGTTCATGTACTGCCGTTGGCCAGGCCGCACCTGTCATGCAGCAACAGTCCATGGATTTACAGGGTTGTAGTCCGAATGCGTGGCCACTCACGGGTGAATTATACAGCCCAACGTTGGGAATAAGAAGTTAGTTATGGCTGAAGAATTTGTCAATCGACGCGGCAAGCGCACAACAGTGACAGATGAACATATGGTATCTGCCGTCACTGAAACACATGTCAAACCAATGCCACAGAGAAAAAAATGGCGTCCCAGCAAAAAGATCAGCACATGGTTACATCGCTGGCCGCGCATGGGATTGCGGTCTACAGTTGTGGCTATGGTTGCTTTGCTGCTATTTGGGGTAATTGTTCTTGTGTCAGCCGATAGCGCTAAGCGTCGTTATGAGAGCTTGTCAGTTGCTATGAAAAACTCCATAACTGCTGCAGGATCATCGGTGCCGTCGACTGACAAAAAGGCGTCTGACGTGGCGGGCATTTTGCTCGCATCACTCAGTGCATCGACAGCGTGCACGGTATCCGGCATAGATGTAGTGAGTTGGTACGGACCGGCCAAAACAGCACGTGATGATTGCCGTCAGACTGCAGAGCGCTATACTCGTCTGCGTTCAGAACTGGCAACTATGCGTTCTTATGCCGAGTATTTAGAGCGTGTTTATACTATTGTAGCGCCCGCCTTAGCTCAGCCAGCTGATGGGGCCTATGCGATTGCCGGCGACTATGTTGATGCATGGACGACATCGACCGATCAGCTTCGAACTATCGTGCCGCCAAGCCAATTTATGACCACCCATACCACTTTTACTCAACGATCAGAAGAGTTACGTGATGCCTGGGTAGCACTACAGGCAGCGCTAACAACACGTGACGCCACAGCCTTTACGTCATCAGAATCGAAGTTGACCAAGGCGTATGATAATTTTCGGGCTGCGGCAGGAGATATACAGACAATTCTTCAAAAGCAACAAGAGCTTATAACGGCAAGTCAGTCGATTCCATTGTAGGGTATGGCGATGTTTGGGGTAGGAACTGACCATGAGGAGGGTCGATGAAGACGGTATTATCTTCTCGATATGGCGTGATACCGCCACCCAGTGTTGTTACGAGAGGTGTTTGCATCGAACGGTTGCTATGTCGTTTGACGGCAATATTACATGGACTTACAGACGTAAGGTCGAGACAGCGCGCTCCTATCATAACAACTGGTCCAATGTGCTGTTTCCAAGGTATGACTATTACCGACTTATCAAAACTCTTACCGCCGACATCAAGATTAACCCTTAGCATCTTCTCGCGTGCGGTATGGAGCATATCTGGCAGTGTATCACCACGAGCATGGCATGCCATCGCAACAATTGTCAGAATATCTGGAACGATAGCAGCATTACGTGGGTCGGCGAGTGCGCGAAGCGTTTCAGGGTGAATATCAGGCATAACCGAGCTAGATGGTGCCCCATGCTCTAAAATGGTAGTACCTACCACACAAATGCCTCCGTAGGCTTCCGCGTTCCCTCGTTTCATTGATTACCATTAAACAGCTATCCGACGGATTTTCCAAGCATAAACGTTATGTCGATCGTCTTTCTGGGCAGGTTTTGAGATCGGGCTGAAATATACTGTTGACACCTCTGTCACGTATCTGATAAACTGGACTGGTTAAGAATATTATTAGTGTTCTTGGCGAGTTCGTAGGTCTCCTGCTATCAACGATAAAGATAGAAGGAGAAACCACTTTCCGCCAAGAATTTTAAGTGGAAAGGGACATAGAGTTTATGAAAACTCTCCTCGGTACCAAGATTGGTATGACCCAGATCCTCAGTGAGGACGGCGCGGCAATTCCTGTCACGTTGATCCAAGCTGGCCCTTGCACGGTGACTCAGGTGAAGACTGTCGAAACCGACGGTTACGCTGCTGTGCAAATCGGGTATGGATCGGGTAAGAACCTGAGCAAGGCCGAAGCGGGACACGCAAAGAAGTCTGGGACGACACCAAAAGTACTCTCAGAAGTTCGCGTATCTGAGCTTCCTGCCGAACTCAAAGTCGGTGACGCATTTGACGTCAGCGTCTTTGCAGTCGGCGACACTGTCGATGTGACTGGTATCAGCAAGGGCAAAGGCTTCGCTGGTACGATCAAGCGACACAACTACAACCGCCAGCGCAAAACGCATGGTGGCAAAGGTGACACCCGCAAAGTCGGGTCGATCGGTAGTATGTACCCACAAAAAATCTTTAAGGGCAAGACGATGGCCGGACAGATGGGTCACGAGCAAGTGACAGTCAAGAACCTCGTCGTTGCCTATGTCGATGTCAGCGACAATCTCATCGGCGTCAAAGGCGCCGTACCGGGGCCGCGTAAGGGCATTGTGACGATTGGAGGCACACTATGAGTGCGACAAACGACAAACGACAAACGACAAACGGAGCAGCACTCAGCAAAGAAATATTCAATGTTGAGGTAAAGAACCACGAGCTGCTGAAGCTTGCCTACGATAGCTATCTCGCTGGCAGCCGCAACGCGCATGCTAAGACCAAAGAACGCGGTGATGTCCGCGGTGGTGGCAAGAAGCCGTGGAAGCAAAAAGGCACCGGTCGCGCTCGATTTGGTAGCTCTCGCAACCCAATCTGGCGTGGTGGTGGCATCGTCTTCGGGCCAACTGGTCACGAAAACTTCACCAAGAAGATCGCCACCAGTAGCAAGCGCGTCGCGCTTCGCCAAGCCCTGAGCCTAGCCAACAAAGCGAAAAAAATTACCCTCATCCCCACATTTAGCTGCCCAGATGGTAAGGTCAAGGCCACTATCAAACTTCTAAGAGACCACAAAGTGAATGAGCGCGCCCGCGTCTTGCTCGTCGTCAGTGAAAAAGATGACCTAGTACGCCGCGCAACCCGTAATGTCGCCCAGGTCAAAGCCGTGCAAGCAAATTATCTCAATGTTGTTGATATCCTCAACGCCGATGTCATCTTCATGAGCAGCAAAGCAGTCGCTATGGTGGAAACCTGGCTTGCTCCTACCAAAATCCAAAATCCAAAATCCAAAATCTCCTCACTATCGACTGAAAGGAGCGCCTCATGATAACTCTCATCCCACGCATGACCGAAAAAGCCTACGCCGAGAGCCTCAAGGGCACCTACGTGTTTACGGTGCCGACGACCGCTGTCAAAGCTGAGGTGGCTCGTGCAGTAGAAGCGCAGTATGCTGGCACCAAGGTCAAAGACGTCCGCCTCGTCGTCCAGACGGGTAAGATCGTCCGTGCGTACCGTGGCAAACGCGCCAACCCCGGCAAATCAGCCCGAACCGACAGCAAGAAAGCCTACGTCACACTCTCTGAAGGTGCGATCCAGCTCTTCAAAGAAGAAGAGGAGAAAAAATAATGGCCATCAAAGCATATAATCCCACGACCAACGGCCGCCGTGGCATGACCAGCCAGGATTTCTCTGACATTACGACAAAGAAACCGGTGCGTAGTCTTATCAAGATCAAGAAAACCACTGCTGGCCGCAACAACCAAGGTCGCATCACAACTCGTCACAAAGGTGGCGGTGTCAAGCGTATGTATCGTCTCATGAATCACCAGTTGGCTGCCGGTACGAGTGCTGTCGTCGAACACATCGAATACGACCCAAACCGCAGTGCTCGCATCGCGCGCATCCGTGACCAACACGGTCTTTACCATTACATCCTCGCGGCTCGCGACATGAAAGTCGGCATGAGCATCGAGAGTGGTGAGACGGTCGCTGTCGAAAACGGCAATCGTTTGCCACTGGCAAACATCCCTGTCGGTGCACAGATCTATGCCATCGAGATCCAGCCAGGTAAGGGCGGCCAAATGGTCCGCGCTGCCGGTACAAAGGCGCAGCTCATGGCTAAAGAAGGCGACTACGCCCAGGTGCGTATGCCAAGCGGCGAAGTTCGCCGTTTCCGCCTCGAATGCATGGCTAGTCTCGGTGTTGTCGGCAATGAGCAGCACCAAAACGTCAAGATCGGTAGCGCTGGCCGCAAACGCCGCATGGGTATCCGCCCGACGGTTCGTGGTGTCGTGCAAAATGCTGTCGATCACCCACACGGTGGTGGTGATGGTGGGCGACATGGTACTGGTAAAGCGCCACGTACGCCTTGGGGTCAACTGACACTCGGCTACCGTACTCGCCGCCGCAAATCAACCGACAAAGACATCGTTAAGACTCGCCACGACGCGAAGAGGAAGAGGTAGTAATCGCTATGCTCCAATTCACAATTCACAATTCACAATTCACAATGAATGATAAGGTATCTAGTATCAAATTGTCTGCATCGCAGACACCGACAATGAAAATTGATAATTGTAAACTGAAAATTGCAATCGACAGAGAGGAGATTGCATCATGAGTCGTTCATTAAAGAAAGGTCCGTTCATCGACTTCAAGCTGGCGAAGAAAGTCGCCGCACTTGGTCCCGATGACCGAACTGTCATCAAGACATGGGCTAGGGCAAGCACTGTTAGCCCAGAAATGGTTGGCCGCACGATAGCTGTTCACAACGGCAAAGTCCACGTGCCAGTCTATATCAGTGAAAACATGGTTGGCCACAAACTCGGTGAGTTTAGCCCGACACGTAAATTCCGTCGTCACGGTGGCAAGGAGAAGAAATAATGGCTGATACACTGACTACAACTGCTGTTGCTCGCGGTGTTGACCAGACTCCTCGCAAAGCTGGTGAGGTTGCAAGCCTCGTCCGTGGACGAACTGTCGCTGATGCACTCGTAATTCTCGAACATACACCACGTCGTGCTGCGAAAGCTGTTGCCAAAGTTGTCGCGAGCGCCAAAGCTAATGCTCTCAACAACGATGGTATCGACGAGAAGAGCCTCGTTATTCATGAGATCACTGTCACGGCCGGTACTCGTCTCAAACGCTACCGCGCAGGTGCAATGGGTCGTGCTAAACCATACCAGAAGAAAACGAGTCATATTACGGTTATTGTTAGCGGTGACAAGAAGATAAAAGCTGCGCCCAAAAAAGTAGCTGAGGAGAAGAAATCATGATTTCGACAAACGACAAACGACAAACGACAATCGGATTAGCGACATTTGCGGTTATACCCGTATGTCGTATGTCTAATGTCGTATGTCGGCGACTGGAAGGAGCATTCTAATGGGTCAAAAAGTCAATCCTATTTCAATGCGGCTCCAGGTCAGCAAAAACTGGCGCAGCAAATGGTTTGCGAGCAAGCGTGATTTTGCTGGCTGGCTTGGTCAAGACATCAAAGTTCGTCGGGCAATCGAAAAGAAGTTTGAAACTCGCGCTGTAATTAACGGTATCGACATCGAACGTTCTGCCAACATGACGACGGTGACAGTACACACGGCTAAGGCCGGTGTCGTGATCGGTCGTGGTGGTGCAGGTGTCGCTGAACTCAAGGCTGAGATCGAAAAGATCATGCAGACGACAGTTCGCGTGAACATCGAAGAGGTCAAGCGACCTGAACTCGCCGCCAAGATCGTTGCCGAGAACATCGCCCGTCAGCTTGAGCGTCGCATCAATTTCCGTCGTGCTACCAAGATGGCTGCACAAAACACAATGAATGCTGGCGCCAAAGGTATCCGTATCGAGGTAGCAGGCCGTTTGAATGGCGCCGAGATGAGTCGCCGAGAGAAAATTATTCTCGGTTCTGTGCCACTTCATACATTGCGAGCCGACGTCGACTATCACTGTGCTCGTGCGATGCAACCAGGTGCTGGTATCATCGGCGTGAAAGTTTGGATCTATAAGGGAGAGAGAACATCATGATATCTCACTATGTTCAATATCGGCAAATGGAAGATGGCAAATGGAAGATGGCAAATTCGCCAATAGCTAATAGCTACATTCTAACTGCTAAGCGACCGGAGGGAGCGTAATATGCTGCTACCTAAGAAAACCAAGTATCGCAAAGTGCGTAAAGGCAAAAACGACGGTGTCGCAACTGCTGGTCACTACATCGCCTTCGGTGATTATGGACTTCAAAGCCTGACCAACGAACGCATTACCAGCCGCCAAATCGAGTCTGCTCGTCAAGCGATGACGCGCTATATCAAACGTGGCGGTAAGATCTGGATTCGTATATTTCCTCATACGCCTGTTACGCGCAAACCCCAAGACGTCAAGATGGGTAGTGGTAAAGGTAACCCTGAGTTTTTTGTGGCGAAAGTCAAGACCGGTACTGTGTTATTTGAGATGAAAGGTGTCGATGAGGCAACTGCGCGTGAAGCACTTCGTCTTGCCGGCCACAAGCTACCTATCAAGACGCGATTCGTCAGTAGAGAGGAATTTTAATCATGGCAACGAAATCGAAGAAAAGCGAAGCGCCAGTTGTTAGCTCAGAGTCTGATTTGCAGACGAAGCTGGCCGAGTTGCGTCGTGACCTGAGTGATCACACGCGAAGTCTCGCAGCCAACGAGCTGCCAAACCCACGTGTTATTACAAAGGCACGCCGCGACATTGCCCGTACGCTGACAGCGATCAATGCTCAGAAGAAGGAGAAGTCATAATGCCTAAGAAAATTATCGGTTATGTCCAGAGCGACAAGCCCGACAAGACGATTATCATCAGTGTGACCTCACGTGAGACACACCCGATTTACGGTAAGCAGTACTCTGTGACTCGCAAATACACCGCACATGACGAGCAGAACACTGCTAAGAAAGGTGATCGCGTCGAGATATCCGAGTGTCGCCCAATGAGCAAGACGAAGACATGGAAGCTTGATCGAGTGATTGAGGCTGGTCATGTCGAAGTCGAACTGAAAGATGAAGAGGAAGTAGTGGCCAAGAAGCCTGTTGCGACCGAAGGGAGTACCCTATGATTCAACAAGAGTCACGACTAAAAGTCGCCGACAACAGTGGGGCGAAGAGCCTCCTCTGTATCCGCGTGCTCGGAGGCACTGGTCGTCGCTATGCTCGTGTCGGTGATATCATCGTCGCCAGCGTCAAAGAAGCCAGTCCAACTGGTACTGTTAAGAAAAAATCAGTCGTCAAAGCTGTGGTCGTACGGACAACTGACAAGATCAAGCGCACAGACGGCAGTACTATCTGCTTCGATGAAAACGCTGCTGTTATCATAGCCGACGATAAAAACCCTCGCGCTACTCGTGTCTTCGGGCCAGTACCGCGTGAGCTGCGCGACATGGGCTATATGAAGATTATCAGCCTTGCACCGGAGGTACTATGATGCGACAAACGACAAACGACAAACGACAAACGGGGAAGTTACGAATACACAAGGGTGATCTCGTGAAAGTGATAGCGGGGAGTCACAAAGGCAAGACCGGTAAGGTCGTTCGGACGAGCGTGAAAGACCAGATGGTTTTCGTTGATGGCATAGGTATCGTCAAACGCAAAGTCAAGCCGAGCCAGGTCAACCCACGCGGTGGCACCAAAGAGATTCACGTCGGGCTCAGTGCCGGTAAAGTCGCCATCATTACTGATGAGAAGAAGAACACGACGAGTCGTCTGACCTATAAGACTGACAAATCAGGCACCAAGACCCGTATTGCTAAGAAGACTGGAAAGGAGATCTAATATGGCTACGAAGAAAGTTACCTCAACACTACCTCGCCTCAAATCTCTGTACCAGCAGACATACGTGGCAGAACTACAAAAAGAGCTCGAGCTTGACAATGTTAATCAAGTACCGAAACTACAAAAAATTGTCGTCAGCGTCGGTATCGGTAAACACAAAGACGACAAACGCCATCATGAAATGGTTGTCACGACTCTCCGCAAGATTACTGGCCAGCAACCAATCGACCGTATGGCTAAGAAATCAATTGCTACCTTTAAAATTCGTGCTGGCCTCAACCGTGTTGGTGTCAGTGTGACGCTTCGCGGCACTCATATGTATGAGTTTCTCGATCGACTCGTCAATATCGCGTTGCCACGCGTGCGTGATTTTCACGGTGTTAGCGCCAAAGGCTTTGACCGCAAGGGCAATTACAACCTGGGTTTGATCGAGCAATCAATTTTCCCTGAACTGACATTTGAAGACACGCAGACACTACACGGCCTTCAGATTACATTTGTGATCCAGCCAAGCACGCCGGTTTACAGCCGCGCGCTTCTCGAAAAATTTGGTATGCCGTTTGAGAAGACAACCGAAAAAGGAGGCAAATAATGGCAAAGAAATCCATGATCGCGCGCGACCTAAAGCGCCAAAAGATGATTACCAAATATACTGCCAAACGCGCCGAACTCAAAAGCGCTGGCGATACCGAAGGTCTGCAGACGCTGCCGCGTAACGCCAGCCCAACTCGCTGGAAAAACCGCTGCACCGTGACCGGTCGTCCACATGCCTATATGCGCCGTTTTGGTCTCAGCCGCATCGAATTCCGCGAACGAGCCAGCAAGGGTGAGATCCCTGGTGTAACGAAAGCGAGCTGGTAATGTCGCAAAAGCTCCATTTATCATTTATCATTGAACATTTACCATTGATTGATCATTTGTCATTTATCAATGAAGCCGCAAACGATCAACGATCAACGATCAACGATCAACGCTCAATAAGTTTGAAAGGAGGTCACCAATGAGCATGCAATCCACAGATCCCGTTGCTGACATGTTGACCCGTATTCGTAATGCGATCGCTGCGGGCAAAACTGAAGTTCGTATGCCGAGCAGCAAGCTCAAACTTGCCATCGCCAAACAACTGGAAAAATCTCGTTACTTGTCGGCCGTTACGACTGAAAAAGGTTCGCCGCGCGACACGCTTGTCATCACCATTCACGAAGCCGGTACGAGTCCGAACATCACCGAGATTCAACGTGTCAGCACGCCAGGACGCCGTGTCTACAGTAGTGCTAGCGAGATACCACGCTTCAAGAGTGGCCGCGGTGTCATGCTTGTCAGTACGAGTAAGGGCATCTTGACCGACCACGAAGCTCGCAAGAGCGGTCTCGGCGGCGAGTTAATTTGTAAAGTGTATTAACAATAGATTTTGGATTATGGATTTTAGATTTTAGAAGAATAACATGGCCCAAAACTAAGCGAATTAATTAATAAGAAAGGAGATGAAGCATAGAGATTAGACGATGGTAAGGAATAAGCGATTATTCCAAAATCCAAAATCCAAAATCTATCTTCTACTCAATAGTATGAGTCGAATCGGAAAACTACCAATCCAGATTCCGTCAGGTGTGACAATCACGGTTGACTCTGGCGATGTGACGGTCAAAGGCCCCAAGGGCGAATTGACGCAGTTCATCACGCCAGCTGTGAATGTTGCGCTCGCTGATGGAGTCGTCACAGTCAGTCCCAAAGACGACAGCCGCGAGGCACGTGCCCAGCATGGTCTTATGCGCGCACTTATCAACAACATGGTGACGGGTGTTACCAAAGGCTTTGAGAAAAAACTCGAAGTCAACGGCGTCGGTTTCCGCGTCGGAATGGCCGGGACTGACCTCGAGCTGGCACTCGGATTTAGCCACCCTGTCAAATACAAAGCGCCTGCTGGCGTACAGATCACCACCAATAAGATGGAGATCACCGTTAGCGGTATCAGTAAACAACAAGTCGGTCAGGTTGCTGCCGAGATTCGCAGCCTCAAGAAGCCCGAGCCTTACAAGGGCAAGGGTATCAAATATGCTGATGAAGTCATACTGCGTAAAGCTGGAAAGACAGGTAAATAATCATGAAACATCTTGAGAAGAAACTATTAGGTCGCACGCTTCGCAAAGAGCGAGTCCGCGCCCGAATCAGCGGTACGGCTACCCGACCACGTCTGACAGTAACGATCAGTAACCTTCACGTCTCTGCACAGCTCATCGACGACGAAGCTGGAGCCACACTGGCAGCCGCTACATCGGTTGGTAACAAATCTGCCAAGGGTACTATGACAGAACGCGCCGCACTGGTCGGTACTGATATCGCCAAAAAAGCTGCCAAAAAGAAGATCGCGACGGTCGTTTTCGATCGTAATGGTCGTCAGTATGCTGGACGCCTCAAGGCGCTGGCCGATGCAGCACGTAATGAAGGATTGGAGTTCTAGCATGAAGTTTCCAGTCCCCAGTTTCCAGTTTCCAGTTCAACCACAGTTATACACCGTACCTGTAGCATCTGCGCTACTGGTAACTGGTAACTGTCAACTGGTAACTATCATTGATAAAAAGGAGATCGCATAATGCCTGAACAAACGAACCAAAATCGAACTCCGCGCCAAGGTGGTGACCGTCGCGGTGGTCGTCGCAACGACCGCGTCAATGCTGGCGCACCTCGTGAAGAAAAGGCCTTCGAAGAGATTGTTATCGGCATCGACCGTGTCGCTCGTGTTGTCAAAGGTGGCCGACGCTTTCGTTTCAAAGCGCTCGTCGTCGTCGGCGATCGTAAAGGTAAAGTTGGGGTTGGTGTCAGTAAGGGCGCAGATGTCCAAGTTGCCGTCCAAAAAGCAACTGAAGTTGCCAAGAAGCACCTCATCACAGTACCAGTTAAAAACGGTACAATCCCCCATGACGTTGAAGTCAAATTGAGTGGTGCGCGTGTGCTGCTTAAACCGGCTTCGCCTGGTACCGGTATCATAGCCGGCGGTGTAGTTCGCAACATTATCGGTGTCACTGGCGTGAGTGATCTGCTGAGCAAATCACTCGGTAGTAGCAATAAGGTCAATATTGCCTATGCCACGATCGAAGCCCTGAAGAGTCTGGTCCCACGGGAGCAATGGTTGGGGCAAGAGGGACGAAAGAAGAAAGAAGAGGGAAGTAAGAAGCCCGCTGCGAAAGCAGATGAAGAGAAATCTGCCCCTGTGAAAAAGGCAAATGGGAGTGAGAAGTCACTATGAAATACAACGAACTCAATCTTGAAGCCAGCAAGACACGCAAGCGAGTCGGCCGTGGCATCGCCGCAGGCCAGGGTAAAACCGCAGGTCGTGGTACAAAAGGCCAAGGTGCTCGTACCGGCAAGAAGCACGCTCATGGTTTCATGGGTGGGCAGGGTGTCTTGATGCAGCGCATACCAAAAGCTCGCGGTTTCAAGAGCAATCGCGTCAAAGCCCAGGTAATCTACCTTGACCAACTTAATGATTTCAAGGCTGCCGCTGTGACCAATGAATCACTCTACGAGGCTGGCCTCATCGCGACACCATACCACACAGTCAAGGTCATAGCTGCCCGCAAAGGCTCTGACTATACTGGCAAAGCGACCGTGAAAGTCCAGGCTGCCAGCGCGAGCGTCGTCGCCGCACTTACCAAAGCCGGCGGTAGTTTCGAAGCTGTTGCCGTACCGACACTACCAGTTAGCAAACGTGAGAAAAAGGTCGAAGGAAGACTGAAGAAGGAAGAGAAGTAAAGAGGCGTATAGAGGATATCGTATATTGTATAGCCTATACAGTATCCGCCATAGTTAATCCGTCGCATTTCGTGGCGGATTTTGGATGTAGCCATATTTCTCATTTCATTTTTCCTATTTCCACTCCAAACTGTTACAATAGACTGTAAGTATGAACTGGAAAACTATTTTATTGTCTCTGAAGTCACGTGACATGCAAAAACGCTTGCTCACAATACTCGCGATTATCATCATCTATCGCTTTTTGTCGCACGTACCGATACCATTGGCCGAACCGACGCAGTTGCGTACGATTATCGACAATGCACTAACCTCGACACAGTTTGGCGGTTTCTTAAACCTCATGAGTGGTGGTGCGCTAGCCAGTCTCAGTATTGTACTTGTCGGGCTAAGCCCTTATATCACTGCCAGCGTTATTACGCAGCTGCTAACCAAGGCGATACCAAAGCTCGAAGAGCTACATAAAGATGGCGAGACAGGACGTCGCAAGATCAACCAATGGACGCGTATGATCACACTACCTCTTGCCGTTTTGCAATCGATTGCATTTATCTTCATCATTCGTCAACAAGTACTGGCTGGCGGCACGGCGACATTGCCGCAAATGGATCTGTGGCAATGGATTGTGGCTGTCACTGCAATGACGGTAGGGGCGATGCTTATGATGTGGCTTGGTGAGCTGGCTACAGAACAAGGCGTCGGAAATGGTATATCTCTCCTCATCTTCGCTGGCATCGTCTCCCAATTGCCGCAGACACTCGGCACGATTGGTACATCATTATTTACGGTAACGAAGCCCGAAGATGCACTTCATATATTCAATTGGTTTACTGTTGGCTGGCTTAACGGCTTGGCATTTTGGGTGACACTTGCTGTGGGCGCTATTGGTATCCTCGTATTGTATTTCTTGGTTAAGATCAATGAGGCTCAGCGTGTTATTACTATTAATTATGCCAAGCGCGTCCATGGCAATAGTGCATATGGTGGAGTACAGAGCATACTTCCCGTTAAGCTCATTACAGCCGGCGTCATACCTATTATCTTTGCGGTAGCATTTTTGGCACTTCCTGCATTTGTCGGACAAGTACTGCGCTCGACACAGGATCAAAAATGGATTGGTATCGGAGAAAACTTAGTGCGATGGTTTAACACCCCTCAGCCCGGGACTTTCGGCTACAGTACTGATTGGACGACATTTATTTATCCGATTGCTTACTTTATCCTTGTTGTCGCCTTTACATATTTCTACACCGGCATTGTCTTTAATAGCAACGAGATTGCTGAAAACTTGCAAAAACAGGGAGGCTTCATAGAAAACGTACGCCCTGGTCAGCAAACAGAAAGATATCTATCGCGCGTGGTGACTCGTCTCACACTATTCGGATCATTGGCTCTTGGACTTATCTCGGTCTTGCCATTTGTCTTTGAATACGTCTTTGCACAGCTTGGTATTCAGGCGGCCAATCTTGCTATCGGTGGCACAGGGCTACTTATCGTTGTGTCGGTCGCACTCGAAACACTACGTCAGATCAACTCGCGCGCTCTGATGGTGACGTACGATCAATATTAGCGGCGAGGCCTTATGAGGGACACCTACGGTTTCCCTCATCGCGCGGGACGCGGCAATAAATGCCGACGTTCCGGCTGCTCTTTTCCCTTAACCGCACTTGCGCTGCAGGTATACGATCGGATAAAAGAGGATATCAAAAAGTCCTTGACACCGGGTAAAACATCGGGCACTATTATATACAAGCTAAGAGTTGAGTAAGGTCCGTCTGGCTCCTCTGATGCACATTGACAAGCCAAGTAGTAGTACGTTCGATTTCTCGCTGCGAGTCCATAGAGAGTGGATTGGCAGCGAGAAATCGGACAGATATCGCCTAGATTGAGGCTAAACTGAACGTTTCCTCGCGACCCCAACAAGAAGTACATCTCCTAGCGGGAGGGTATTGCTAGACCGGTACGACCAGGTCCCTCCCAGCCTGGCCGCCCCGTCAACGGGCGGCCAGGTACGAGGTCACCATGATTTTGATGGTGACCAACTAGACGCGCTGGCGGGTGACTTGACCTCGCCCGCCAGCGCCGCAACTCCCTGCGGGGGCGCATCCATTGTGCCACCTCCTGTCGAAGAAGCACGGGAATCAAATGCGACTAGATGGGCACCGTGGCCACGCATTAATTGTAAGTCGCCCTCGCAGGGTCATGCTACACCGTAGATCGGCGGGGCGAGTGTATATGTCGACTTGTCGGCATCTCTCGCCCCGCCTCGGCGGACTACTACTTGGCTGTCATACAGCCATCGCTTGAAACACCAATGAGGTGTTTTTTTGTTTTGCTGCGTAGGCTTGACGAAATGTAGATTTTCGCTACAATAACCATATACACATCGCGTTGCGAGATTTTCTTTAGTACAGGGGTTTACTTGAGTAGGCTTCTGCGATATACTGTATGTTTGTATACGTATGTCTGCGAACAAAGAAGTCATTAAACTCGTCGGGAAGGTGGTGGAAGCACTGCCTAATACACAGTTTCGTGTCGAATTGGAAAACGGCCATACGATAATCGCTCACGTGTCAGGAAAGATGCGCAAGCACTATATCAAGTTAGTGCCGGGCGATACGGTCGAGGTTGAGTTGACCCCTTATGATCTCACAAAGGGCAGAATCAGCTTCCGGCTAAAGGACGATAAAACATTTAATTATGGGAGACAAGCTGCGTGAAAGTACGAGCCAGCGTCAAAAAGATTGATCTCAAAGGCGACAAATTAGTTCGCCGCAAAGGTCGTCTTTATGTCATCAACAAAAAGAAACCCAAGAACAAACAGAGGCAAGGATGAGCAATCATATGTCATATATCATAGCTCATAGCTCATTGATAGCTAATAGCTCATATATCATTTCTGTCGCATCCGCGACACAGCCAATGATAAATGTTCAATGCTCAATGATAAATGGAGTGACCGGAGGGAACGACTAATGGCACGTATCGCTAACGTGGTCATACCTGACCAGAAACAAGTTCAGATAGCACTTCGCTATATTTATGGTATCGGTCCTGTTCACTCCTCACGTATCTGCGAATCGACGAAGATTGATCCGACGACTCGCGTCAAAGACCTAAGTGAAACCGAGCTCAAAAAGCTTCGTGATGAGATAGACAGTAACTACACCGTTGAGGGCGACCTCCAGCGTGTTGTTACCGGCAATGTCAAACGTCTCAAGGATATCGGTAGTTATCGAGGCATTCGCCACAAGAATAATTTGCCGTCACGCGGTCAACGGACTCGTACCAATGGTCGAACCCGCCGTGGCAAACGTATCGCCGTCGGTGGTGCGCAACCTAAAGCAGCAACGAAGACATAAGGAGAAATTACATGGCAGATCCTACTACACCTGACGCCGCTGTTTCGACTGAGTCGACAGCTGCAAAGGTATCAGTATCGAAAAACTCTCGTAAAAAACAACGTCGCTCAGTGCCGACTGGACAACTTCACATACAAGCGACATTTAACAATACGATTATTACTTTCTCGGACAAAAAGGGTAATGTTATTGCCGCCAGTTCTGCTGGAGCCTGTGGGTTTAGGGGTGGTAAAAAGGGTACCGCCTATGCTGCTCAGGTTGCAGCTGAAAAAGCTGCAGAAGTTGCAAAATCATATGGCCTTGCATCCGTCGATGCATTTGTAAAAGGCGTTGGCCTCGGTCGAGACTCTGCAATACGCACCATGCAAAACTTTGACATACGCGTCGACAGTATCCGCGATGTTACAGGTATCCCCCATGGTGGCGTCCGACCTAAACGACAAAGGAGAGCATAGTCATGACTGCGTCATTCCAATTTACAATTTACAATTTACAATTTACAAGTAAGTCGCAAAATTACATCTACAATGATTTGTCTGCGAAGCAGACTCAATCAATGAAAATTGAAAACTGTGAAATGATCATTGCGATCGATGGAAGGGAGATCGCATAATGGCCCGCGATAGAAGCCCCATCGTTAAACAGTCTCGCCGCGAAGGCTATGCGCTCCATGTTAAGGCGCATAAAATCATGGCTAAGAAATCCGGTATCCCCGGTGTCCACGCTCATGGTCGTCAAAACAAACCAAGTTTGTACGCGACGCAGCTGCGTGAGAAGCAAAAAGTCCGCCGTACCTACGGCCTGCTTGAAAAGCAGTTTGCTCGTCTCATGAAAGACGCCGATCGTTCAACCGGCAAATCAGGTGAAGTGCTCCTGCAATTGCTTGAGCGCCGCCTCGATAACGTCATCTACCGTGCTGGTCTCAGCACGAGCCGCCGTGGTGCTCGTCAACTCGTCACCCATGGTCATTTTCTGCTTAATGGTCGTCGCGTCGATATACCATCGATTCGTGTTAGCGCCGGTGACGTCGTAACAGTTCGTCCTAAAAGTAGCAAATCAGACTACTTTACTCGTATCGACGACGTCGTCAAAAACACCTCTCAAGTTCCGTTAAGTTGGCTCAAAAGTGACGTCAAGAAATTGACAGTTACAATCACGGGTAATCCTACTCGTGACGAAGCCGAACCAGATATCAATGAACAGCTAATTGTTGAGTACTACTCACGCTAATAAGGAGCATATATGTCACAAGCTATTCACAATCCAAGTCTTGCAAAAGTTGACGATCACAGCGCGACAAGCGCCACGTTCGTCGTCGAACCGCTCCACACTGGTTACGGTATGACTCTTGGTAACTCACTACGCCGAGTGCTACTCAGCAGTATCGAGGGAGCTGCTATTGTCGCTTTCCGCGTCGAAGGCGCTACCCACGAATTTACAACCATCAAAGGTGTCGTTGAAGATGTCGTTGATATCATGCTCAACCTCAAAAACGTTCGTGTACGTGCCCACAATGACCGTCCCGTCGAACTTCGCCTCGAGAAAAAGGGTGCAGGTGTGGTCACCGCTGCCGACATTAAATTGTCTGATGACATCGAGGTCATCAACCCCGACGCTGTTATCTGTACGATCGATGATCCGAAAGGCTCAGTCGTCATGGATCTCGTCGTCGAGACTGGCCGTGGATATCGCACCATTGAGGAGTCGAGTAGCGGCCGAATACACAGTGATATGATTGCTCTCGATGCAATATTTAGCCCTGTGCTGCGTGTTCGCTACAAAGTTGAGAATACCCGTGTTGGCCAAACAACTGATCTCGACAAGCTCTTGCTTACTATTGACACCGACGGAAGTATGAATCCTCGTGAGGCTTTCGAAGAAGCTGCTGCAATCTTGATTAACCAATATACGGCACTGGCTGGTGCAACGCGTGTTGAATCAGCTCCAACACCTGGTGCACGTGAGGACAGTAGCGATACCGAGCTAATGACCCCTATCGAAGACCTGAACTTAACGGCACGCACGACTAATGCGCTTATCAATAACGATATTCGTACGATCAACGATCTTGTAACTCTCAGCGAAACTGACCTACGTGAGCTCAAAGGCTTTGGTAGCAAAGCTCTCGATGAGGTCAAGGAAAAATTAGCGGAGATGGAGTTCTAATAATGATTCGTTTCACTCATCATCAGCTATTGGAAGGCAGCTATTGGAAGATGGCATGTCGTAGCGCTATGCCAATAGCTAAAAGCTATATTCCATTTGCTAAACGACTGAAAGGAGCGTTCTAATGCATCGACACGGATATCAAGGCCGCAAGCTCCATCGCGACTCTGCACAGCGCAAAGCGCTCCTGAGAGGTTTTGCGATTAGCTTGATCGAGCACGGCAAAATCGAAACGACGCTGCCACGCGCTAAAGAGCTCGTGCCGTTTATCGAGCCGATCATCACGAAAGCAAAACGAGGCGATCTTGCCTCTCGACGAGCAGTCTTATCTGCTCTCGATAACCAAATCGCAACCAAGACACTTGTTGACCAACTTGCGCCGCAAATGACAGGTCGTGTCAGCGGACATGTTCGGATTACGCGAACACGACTGCGTGTCGGCGACAATGCACAGCTGGCGGCTATCGAGTTTGTCGACAAACTCGATCGAGGGACGAAGGAAGAAGGAAGAGGGAAGGTCGCTACTGCGTCCCAGGCGAAATCGACCCCAGTGAAGAAGACAAATGACAAGAAATCGGTTGCGAAGAGACCAGCGACAAATACACCCGCCCGTGCGCCTCGCAAAGTTACCGCGGCAGACAAGCATATGAGTCACAAGCCTAGTGTGACCGTTAGAAAGAGTGGAGACCGATAGTGAAAACATATTCAATGAAAGCCAGTGAGGTGAGTCACAAATGGGTCGTGATTGATGCATCATCTGCGCCTCTCGGCCGTGTTGCTACTGTCATTGCCACTCGACTTATGGGCAAATACAAACCGACATACACTCCACACATGGATGATGGTGACTATGTCGTCGTCGTCAATGCTGATCGAGTAGTTGTGACTGGCAATAAAGAACAAAACAAGACGTACTACAGTTATTCTGGGTTTCCGAGTGGCTTGAAAGAGACATCACTTGCCGACATGCGCAAGCAAAACTCACCAGCACTCATCGAAAAAGCCGTTGCCGGCATGATTCCGCATAACAAACTCCACGCTGAGCGCATGAAACGACTTCGTGTCTTCGCCGGCGAAGAGCACACCCATGCTCCCCAAAAACCAGTGAAAGTTGAGGTGAAATAATTATGGCTGCAAAATCTGACAAATACTTTTATGGTCTTGGTCGACGTAAAGAAGCTACGGCTCGTGCTCGTATGATGAGCGGTAAAGGTATCATGACTATCAACGGCAAACCGGCCGAAGAATATCTCGACGGTAACAAGACGCTTGTCGCTGAATTAACTGACCCGCTCGCACTGATTGGCAAACAAGACAACTTCGATGTCAGCATCGTTGTCAGTGGTGGTGGCATGAGTGGTCAAGTCGATGCCTGTAAGCTCGCTATCAGCAAAGCTATCAGCGAGATGGACGAGACACTCCGCAGCACGCTCAAGAAAGCAGGGCTAATGATGCGTGACCCACGCGAAAAAGAACGCAAGAAATACGGCTTGCGTAGTGCCCGCAAACGCGAACAGTACTCAAAGCGCTAATGAGTTTTTTCGATCACAAAATCGACCCGAAGTGGGTCGTTTTTGTTTTCGGCTTATGACTTCGTTGTCGCCTGTAATGTCCCGAGGCAGCAACAATATCGACACCAGTCCTTACGCCAGAAACGCTAGGTTGCAACGATGTCAATAGAGAGGTTCTCTAGAAGAGAGAGGTGATGGCGCTGGCATGGCTGCGGATGGTGATGGCGCAGTCAGCGGGTAATTGTTCAATTTCTCCGTCGAGCTGTATTGGTTGAGCATCAGTAGTCGTGAACGAATAAGTGGTGTAGCTCGGCGGTCGATGAAAACCATGAAACGCTGCGTCGATCATCTTTCGAATCATATTGAGTTTACCCCTGTGGCGAATAGCTATGACTTCAAATTTGCCGTCTTGAACATTGTTCACGCTATCGAGTCTGACAACTTTCGCCATCTCGTTGATATTGGCGAACACAAGATTATCATATGATTTGGCTACTCCATCACGGACGATCGTAAAGGGCTGGAAGTTAGTCAACGTTTTGAGCGTGAGCCAGATTTCATTCCAGCGGCTTTTGCCATGCTGGTTGAGCTGATGGCCTATCTCAGGGGTGATACCGAAACCGATATAGGAGTGGGCGTAGCGGAACAACTCAAAATCGTTGGCCTTCGCCGTAATACTGATGAGATCCATCGACTTGGGTTCAGCGGATTTGATGAGGCGGATGAGCGGCGTGTCGCCACGCATCACTCGTTTGTGATCATTGGCATTGCCAGCCGCCATGACCGCAACTATCGGTTGTTTGCTGGTGTGTTTCACACCGCTCATAACGCCGTTGATCACTTCATTGTAGCCGCCGTCGCCGCTGACCGAGACGATGAGCGGTGATACAAATTTTTGAACGATACTCTCGGCAATCTCTATGGCGTCACCGGCTTTCTTCGTCGGATAGAGTGTTGCTTTGCGCTTGATAATCTCGTGGTGGCCATTGACACTGTCGGCCAAGTCTTTGGCCATCTTCGGCGCATCGCCAGTACTTTTGGGGTTGAAGATGATGGCGATATGATCGTAAGCACTCATACAATTGAGTATAGCAGTCGTGATACAATATAGATATGAAAGACGAGTCAATTACCCGAAGCGATGTCGACAATATTGTCAGACGCTCAACTGATGAAATCCTCGGTGTTATCCAGGGTTTTATGGAGGGTGTCGATAAACAGTTTAAGAGTGTCGATAAGCGATTTGACACTGTTGAAAAAAGACTTGGCAACCTCGAAGTAGGGCAGGTGAAGATACTCGCGCGGCTCGATACCCTAGAGGAACGCGTGGAGCGTCTTGAGCATAGTGTCGAGTCTCTTCTACGAACTGCTGAAGCTATTTTTAAGCGCTATGACGACATGGATATCGAAAATGCCGCCCGTGATAGTCAGTTCGAAAAACTGCTCGCCTGGGCGCGTAAAGTATCAGAAAAGACTGGTATACCCCTCGAGAACCTGTGATGGCAAAAGACGTTATATTAACCGGTATCCGCAGCAATGAAGAGCCGACACTAGCGAATTATTTAGGTGCGTTTGTGCCAATGGTCGAGATGCAGCGACAGTTTGCAGGGCAGTATCAGATAAACATGTTTGTACCCGACCTGCATAGTTTTACGACTCCAACCGATCACGAGTCGCTCTACGGTAAGACGTTACAAAATCTCAAGTATTTTATTGCCGCAGGGCTTGATCTTAACAACCCTGATACGTATATCTATCGCCAAAGTTATATATCCGCCCATAGCGAAATGACCTGGATACTCAATTGCTTTACCTATGTCGGTGAGATGCAGCGGATGATACAGTTCAAGGATAAGTCGAGCGAGCACGCCGCCAGTGTCAGTATGGGGTTGATGGACTATCCGGTGCTCATGGCAGCTGATATATTGCTCTACGGGGCAAAATGGGTGCCTGTCGGTGAGGATCAATTCCAACATGTCGAGATCACGCGTGATATTGCGATGCGTATGAATAATAAATTCGGTGAACTATTTGTTGTACCTGAAGATACGTCTAAGCAGACAGAGTTTATGAACCGAGATAGTGGCCTCCGTATTCGCAGCCTGAGCGACCCCACGAAAAAGATGAGCAAAAGCTCAAATGACCAAAAGTCCAAGATCAATCTCATGGATGATCCTAGTGCGGCTGCGAAGAAAATTATGGCTGCAGCGACCGATAGTGTCGGCGAGATCAATTTTGACTGGGACGCCCAACCAGGCGTGACCAATCTCTTACAGCTGTTGTCGCTCCTCAGCGCGCGTGATCAAGGTCATATCAATGCCGAATGGGAAGGTAAGACAAGCTACGGCGATCTCAAAAAAGCCGTCGCTGAGCAAGTCGAACAATTCCTGACGAATTTCCAAAAGTTGTATCATCTGATCGACGACGATGTCTTGATGCAAAAGCTTGAAGCAGATGAAGCCGCTATGCGTGAGGTGGCAAATGAGCGACTGTTGCGTATCCAACAAGCCGTTGGGCTACGACCGAAAGTATGATGTCTCACTACGTTCGACAACGGCTATTAGAATATAGCTATTGGAATATAGCTTTTTCAGCAGCTCAGCTAATAGCCAATAGCTACCTTCTATTTGCTATGCGACCAAAGGGAGCACATTATGCGACTTGATATCTACATGGCGCAATACTGGCCGGAGCGCTCAAGAGCGCAGTGGCAGAAACTGATCGCTGATAAGCATGTGCGTGTCAATGGCGAATTTGTGACCAAGGTCAGCTTTGAGCTGGGCGAGGATGACGAGGTAACTGTCAAAGCACCGAAACCGCCGGTACTTGACGGTGAGATCGATGTCATCTATGAGGACGACCATGTGCTTGTCATGAACAAAGCTGCCGGCATACTAAGTCATGCCAAAGGTATCATGCCTGATGAATTTACTGTCGCTGAATTTGTTCGGCGACATCTGCATTTTACCCCCGAAACCAATGAGAACAGGGCAGGTATCGTCCACCGTCTGGACCGCGAGACAAGTGGTGTTATCATAGCTGCCAAAGACGAGGAGACCGTGAGGCTATTACAGAGGCAATTTCACGACCGCAAAGCTAAGAAGACTTATATCGCCATCGTTCGCGGTACTCCAAAGCACCATGAGGCGAATATTGATCTACCGATCGGTCGTAACCCAAAGCGTCCAAGTAGTTTCCGGGTCGATCCTAGTGGCAAACCAGCCCAGACACACTATGAAGTCCTGGGAAGCCGTGGCGGTATGAGTGTCGTTAGCTTGCGGCCGACGACTGGCCGCACCCATCAATTACGTGTGCATATGGCATACATCGGGACGCCGATACTTGGAGATAACCTGTATGACGGTGGCAAAAGTCCGATAGGCCGACTCTGTTTGCACGCCGAACAACTCGAGATCACCATCCCCGACTCAAAGCGCACATCATTTATTGCTCCGCTACCAACTACTATGCAAGAGGCTGTCGATGACATTTGCGCCTGATCTCGTATTACATGACATTACCCGTCGACGGT
Source organism: Saccharimonadales bacterium (SeqCode) (assembly GCA_049644865.1). GTDB lineage: Bacteria > Patescibacteriota > Saccharimonadia > Saccharimonadales > Saccharimonadaceae > JAPUDQ01. The sequence goes on along the minus strand of JBARSV010000014.1, from coordinate 1,707 downwards.
GTGAGGCTTTTGTGGCGGATCCTCATAACGGGCTACTGCTCTATGGCTCATTTGGCTGCGGTCTCCTCACCCTAGCCCAGGCGATAGCACGAGCCTTAAGTAACGAACCTGGCGCCATGATGGTAGTGCAGGGAAGTGAGGGCAAAGACATCGCTATTGAGCAAATACGACAGCTCTATCACGATACTCGTGCCAAACGCTCAGGACGCCTCACGGTCATCATCGACGATGCCGAGCGTATGAGTGTACCGGCTCAAAATAGTTTCCTAAAATTACTTGAAGAACCGCCTGAAAATGTCGTGTTCATTGTCGCAACTCATTCTCCGCAGCTATTACTCCCGACGATCCGTTCGCGTATTGCTGCGATAGAAGTTCGGCCGATCTCACGCAGCGTTTCACTCTCGATGATAGAGGAGCATGGCATCAATGATGCAATGACGCAATCCCAACTACTATTCTTGGCAGGCGGAAGACCCGCGGGTCTTATGAAACTTCTCGACGACCCTGACTATTTTTCTGTACGGGCAGACGTGACCAGGCAAGCGAGGTCAGTGTTGCAAGCATCAACGTATCAGAGGTTAATCGGTATGAAAGTTGCAATGGGTGATCGAGCGACAGCACTTGAGCTAGTCACAACTATGGGTAACATCATTTCGTATGGCATAGCCAAACAGCCATCGGATCGTTCGGCACACCAGCTTGATATCATAGCCAGTACTATTGACCAGCTTCAGTCAAATGCAAATGTTCGCTTACAGCTTCTTCACCTCGCCCTTGCACTATAAGGGACCGACCTACAAACTACCATATACCATCTACCACCTACCATTCCTCCCCACTATCTACCATATACCATCTAATGTATAATTATCTCCAATGCTAGGATTAATACTTTTGGTGGGACTCGGTGCTTGGATACTTTGGTATCAGCGAACAGTCGATGATACTGGTGCAGTATTTTCGTCTAAATTTTCGACACGTCTTGATAAATTGTGGGCTGTTGCTCAAGATAGTATCAAAGATCGCAAATACCTTCGTGCCGAAAAAGCACTTCTCACAATATTGCGCGTCGATGAGCGTAACGCAACAGCATATAATCGTCTCGGTATACTTTATGCCAAGCAGCGCGCCTATCAAGACGCCATCGAATGCTTTGAGATTGCCCAAAGCCTCGAACCAAGCGCTAGTAGTCTTCACAATGTCGGCCTTATTTACTATGAAACAGGCCAGTACGAGAAAGCTGCTCTCGCGTTCGAACAAGCACTTGGCATGGAGGCAGAATTAGCGGCTAGACATATCGCACTCGCCAAAGTACAGGAGAAGCTCGGTAATACTAAAGCCATGATTACCTCACTCGAGAGGGCTGTCGAACTCGAGCCAAATCCACAGAGCATCTCTATACTTGCGGATGCATACGAGCGTGACGATCAGATAGAGCTTGCGACTGCAATGCGTGAGAAGGTTGCAAAGGTCATCATACCCTCGAACGCGCCGAACCAGATCAAGCAGCCACGCAAGATAGTGATGTGAGTTATCGAGAATCTAGATTATAGATTATGGATTATAGAATAAACCAAGAGCTTACTCTAGCAAACACATCTCGAACACTACGATCTACCGTAAGACAGTAACTTCTCCTCTGGCGTCTTGAGCTCGAGCCCGAGATGTGGTCGGTAGGTATTGTAATCGTTAAGATACTCTTGGTAC
>JBARSV010000013.1:0-5326 GCA_049644865.1 Saccharimonadales bacterium (SeqCode) | reverse complement strand
GCTCGCTCCAGCACGCACCATCTTGACTGCTTCGGCTCGCACTTTAGGTAGATTTGGGTTCGTTTGGTAGCTCATATCCATAGCTTGCTCCTTTGTTTAGGTGATTCCAAGCTATTGAACCATTACGCCACCGTTGACAGTATCGACGATAATTGATGTAATGATGATGTTTCGTGCAACACCTCTCGGTGCTCGCCGAGCACCTCGACAGATTGGAGCAAGCTATGCAACTATGGGAAGTCATTCTCATCGGGTATGTCATCGTCAATATCTTGATCTTGTTCGGAAAAGGCGTACCAGACGGCCAACCGCGTGACACTGGAGTCTATTTCATCTTGATAGTAGTCCTGGGAGTTCCCTTGTTCCTTGCAGCCCAGGTCTACAACTTGCTGAAGCGACCAAGGTGAACCATCAGGTGGCGTACTCGTGGTCTCCCGGTGTGATTCCGCGCCGGGAGACCACGTGCCAATCTGTCGAGGTTAATTTCAGTCTAATAATCCCGCCCATTTGGGCGGGATTATTCATTATCTACTTTCTTCCCTCTTCAATCTTCAATCTATAATCAAAACACTTACGTGTTTTGTGCATGCGCGGCTTCGACAGCAGCAGCCTTGGCATCAAGTTCGGCTTGTTCGGCGGCTTCAGCGGCAGCTTTGGCGGCGGCGGCTTTGGCAGCTTCTTCTTTCATACGAGCTTCAGCAGCTTCAGCCTCGAGGTCACGAACGTCATTGACAGACTCACGGTCGAAGTCGACACCACTGAGGCGCGTCCCCTTACCTGTGCGTTTGCGGAGGTAGCTGAGGTAATTGCGGCGGACTTTGCTACGTTTGGTCACTTCGATCTTGAGCACAAACGGGCTGTGAACAAGGAAACTTTTTTCTACACCGACACCGCTGGCAATCTTGCGTACGGTAATGCGGCTAGTCAGGCTGTCTTTGCGGTCGGTGCGGATGACGGTACCCTCAAATATCTGGGTACGTTCTTTGCCGCCTTCACGGATTTTTTGGTGGACGCGAACAGTATCGCCACTACGTACGTCGACGACTTTGTTCTTCTTTTGGGCCTCGTTAACTTTTTGAATTAATGCAAACATGTGCTCTTCACCTTAGATTTATATCAATAGTCAGCTATCAACTATAGCAGGTTTATCTCTGTTTGAAAAGTCTTTTCATTGCGTAGTAGACAACAAACACCGTAAGCGCCCCGAGTGTATTGGCCAACAAGTCCCATGACGTATCGGTAATCGGTACTTTGATGATGCCATTTTCGTGCGCCCATAACTCATATAGCTCATTGAGTACCCCGAGTGCGCTGACGCCCGCATACAAAATCATCGCTTTGTACCACCATGATAGTTTGCGCATGAGGGGCATGAAGTATACCCACAGCAAGCCGACGAATACTCCACCCCCAACTAGATGTGTCACAAACTGCGTCCTATTGCCATCGATCAGCGGTGAAGGATAAAATGTCGACGTCGCAAATATCGCACACGCAAGCCCAAGTAACCACGGACTGCCGTGCACCTCATAGCATCGATCAAACCAGCGCGCAGCAAAAAATACACTGACGGGTACTAATAGGACGTAAATAAGAACATTCATAATTCTATCTACAATTATAACTCGACACCCACTAATCCCGTTGTTGTCTACTCTTTATGGCCATGGACAGAAACAGTAGACAACAGATTTGCACACTGATTGCGAGCTGAGTGTGAAATGGATAGCCTGGTATACTATGAGGATGAACTATGACGAATTGGCACTCGAGTTGCACAAACAATACAAAGGCAAGATAACTACACGACTGCGCGACGAGTCAGAGCTTGACCGCACCAAACTCAGCGCCTACTATACGCCTGGAGTCGCGGCAGTCAGCCGCGCCATCGCCGATAACCCCTCACTACTACCGACATACACCTGGACTAACAATCTCGTCGCCGTCATCAGTGACGGCTCGGCAGTTCTCGGCCTCGGCGATGTCGGTCCACGCGCCAGTATGCCTGTGATGGAGGGTAAAGCTCTACTATTCAAACATTTTGCCGGTATCGACGCTGTGCCTATCATACTCGATGTCCATACGACCGATGAAATTGTAGCTACTGTAAAAGCGATTGCACCGAGTTTTGGTGCCATCAATCTCGAGGACATCGCTGCACCGCAGTGCTTTGAGATCGAAGAACGGCTCAAGGCGGAGCTCGACATACCAGTATTTCACGACGACCAACATGGTACAGCTGTCGTAACACTTGCCGGACTCATCAATGCGATGAAAGTTGTCGGTAAAGATCTACGAAATTGTCGTGTTGTCACGATCGGGGCTGGCGCAGCTGGTACGGCTATCATGAAGCTACTTCACGTATATGGCGTCAGATCGATTATCGCCGTCGATAGTAAGGGAATTATCGGTGAATCACGTACTGACTTAAATGAAGAAAAACAAGCGCTCTTACCCTACCTCGACACGTCACTGTCTGGCTCACTTGACGACGCCATAACTGGCGCAGATATCTTCGTCGGCGTCAGCAAACCAGGTCTACTGACGAGCGAGATGGTCAAAAAAATGGCCGTTGATCCTGTTGTCTTTGCGCTGAGTAACCCGACACCAGAGATTATGCCTGACGTTGCGAAACACGCCGGTGTGGCCGTCATCGCAACAGGACGAAGCGATTTCCCAAACCAAGTCAACAACGCTCTCGCTTTCCCAGGTATCTTCCGCGGAGTGCTCGATCGTGGTGTGCAAAAAATTACCGATACTCACAAAATAGCCGCCGCCGAAGCTATCGCCACCCTTATCGATACCCCAACTGCTGACGAGATTATTCCCAATGTCTTTGACGAACGTCTCGTGCCTACTGTTTCAAACGTTATCACCTAAGATAGCACGAGTGGACAATCTTGCAATTTGAATGTAGTTTTCTTTGATATGTATACGTGATACGACTATAGGACTCGGTTAATTTCCTCGAGTGTTGTCTCACCACGCAGCACCTTCAAGATACCATCTTGCATCATCGTAATCATACCATCTTTTTGTGCTGCGGCTTCTATCGCCGTGACATCAATGTCTTTTATATCTCCACGTATAAACTTTTGTATGCCCTCTGTCACCATAAGCTGCTCAGTTATCATAGTACGCGTAACAAATCCAAATGGATATTCTGGGCTAGAGCCTGGCTTATAAAGTGTCATTGCGTCGAGGTTAGGCCGCTCAATGCCCTCTGGCAAATCACCAAGATGTTTTATAATCCAATCACGAGTTGCTCCGTCCGGAGTATACGGCTGCTTAGTGGTATCATCAAGACGCCTCACCAAGCGTTGCGACATAACAACTCGAACAGCGTTACTGAATATCGGGTTCTGGCCAACCATGTCTATCATGCGAGCAAAAGCGGCGCTCGATGATGACGCATGGAACGAGGTGAGAACTAAATGCCCCGTTATCGATGCTTGGATTGCCGTCTTCGCGGTATCAACATCACGAATTTCCCCGATCATCACAACATCAGGGTCAAGTCGTAACACGGCACGTAATTTATCAGCGAAGCTTGAGCCGCCATTTGTATCAACGGGAATTTGACTAACGCCAGGGATAACCATTTCTACTGGATCCTCGAGCGAAAGTATCTTAACCCCGGGAGAGTTAAGAGCATTGATGATACTGTAGAGAGTTGAGCTTTTTCCCGAGCCAGTCGGACCAACCATCATTAGCATACCATGGGGATGAGAGACAATTTCATCAATAATCTTTCGCCGTTTGTCATCGAGTCCTAAGTTTTCTATGGTCAAATGGGATGTATCAAAATTAAATAGACGTATAACGGCATCTTGACCGTATGTCGTCGGAACTGTCTCAATACGCATATTGATAGTACGTTCAGGATCGTCACCGGCTTGTTGTTGAAGACGCCCACTTTGAGCATCTGTACTCGCTGTTGAGATATTAGCCAATGAGGCAATAGAACCGAACATAACACGATATTTGTCATGGCTAATATTAGCGACTGGATGTAAAACACCGTTAACGCGCATACGAATGCGAACAAACTTTTTTTGGTTTTCGATGTGGATATCGCTTGCCTTCAGCTGATCCGCCTGGTCAATAAGATAATGTAATATATCGTCAGTGCTAACATGATCGAGAGTACGACTGACTTCACTGATGGTGTCGCTGTCACCCTCTTTGGCAATTTTTATGTCTTCATAGACGACTTGTGGCGGTGGATCATAGCGCAACATAAATTCCATGTAACCTATGACGCTTATTAGTACAAATTCTGAACGCATAGAAAGATCATCGTATCGATGTTTAATCTCATTTATAAATGATTGCGGCGAAGCAGAGGTGATCCCAAAAATGGCACTGTTGTGCTCATCACCTTCGCGAAGAGGAATAATCTTTCCTTTATGCATCTCTTCATTGGTTAATATACCGCGCATGAGTGGACTAGTATCGGATATGCCGCGAGTATCCAAATATTTTAAGCCCAAAATTGCGGCACGTTGCTGAGTGCTCATCTCTTCTTCGTTGCGATATTTCCGCTGTTCGTTATCAAAAGCCATTACACTTATGGTAAAGCGTTAACAACAAATAGTAAACACATTGTCATTAGACTACCTCATACAACTTGGTTAATGCCGGGTTGCAGTATAGGATAGATATATGCATCTTATAGTGATCGCCCACAACATACGATCTACTCATAATGTGGGCGCAATCTTTCGCACTTGCGACGCGTTTGGCGTAGAGAAATTAGTTTTAACTGGTTATACTCCTTATCCTTCAGCCGTAGAAGATGACAGATTACCGTACATACAACAAAAGGTTACTGCAAAAATTCATAAAACGGCGCTTGGTGCTGAAAATACCGTACACTTTGAGCATGTGTCCCAGGTTGATTTTACTATGTTGCGGCATGACGGCTATCATATTGTTGGACTCGAACAGTCACCGCGCTCGATACCGCTTCAAACTTATAATGCGCCAGCCAAGATAGCCCTTATTCTGGGCGAGGAGCGATATGGAATATCTTATGAACTTATGTCTCAGTGTGACGATTTAGTAGAAATTCCTATGTACGGTAAGAAAGAGTCATTAAATGTCTCTGTTGCAACAGGTATCACTCTATTTTACCTACAGGTAATCGTGCCTTGCACACTCTAACTGCTTTATGACTCGGAATTGGGATAGACCACCCTTACTCTAGCAAACACATCTCGAACACTACGATCTACCGTAAGACAGTAACTTCTCCTCTGGCGTCTTGAGCTCGAGCCCGAGATGTGGTCGGTAGGTATTGTAATCGTTAAGATACTCTTGGTAC
>JBARSV010000012.1:0-24036 GCA_049644865.1 Saccharimonadales bacterium (SeqCode) | reverse complement strand
CAAAAATGAATCAAGGGGCGGTTTTTTGGCGGGGCGAGCGCGGGTGTGCCCGCGCAGGCGGCAGGGCTGAGCTTTAGCCATTTTGCTCGAAGTAGGTTCGAATTTCGGCGTACAAGGGAGCCATGTTAAGGCCCGTCTGAAAAGACGGGTTTTAACATGGATGCAGGGGGATTCGAACGGGACTGCCAGTGTCCCTCACGCATATCCGGCTTTGCCGGATTGCGCGAGCCCGCCTCGACTTGGGCGATATTCATCGTGCCATGTCTGCGGCCTTGCAAACTGCCACTGGCAGTTCTCACCCCGGCACCCTTGCACATCAAGCAAATGTCTTTGCTTGATGTGTCGGAGCGAAGCGAACGAGGCGAATCCCTCATCCCCAGCCACGAAAATATGCTCGGCATGTATGTCGGGCATTTTTTCGTGATTGTGACAGGTGCTACATTATTTCAATACATCACTATAAAACTGCGTGACGCGGTTACGAATAACAGTGCTTGAGGGCTGGCTGCGTGGAGTGAAACTGTGGGAGGCGCCGCGGACCATCAGCAGCTCTGAAGACACGCCTTCACGCCGGAGCTTATCAAAGAATTGCTGTGATTGCTGAGGCGGTACGATTGTATCGCGATCACCATGTACAAGCAGATAACGTACTGAATGAGCAGCGGGGAGATTGATAGGACTGGCGACGCTTACATCGCGGCCGTTGTTGGTATACCGCAGGGCGTCGGCATCGGGTCGAGGGCGGCGGTTGATCTGCTGAGACAAATCATAAGGGCCATAAAAGCCGACAAAAGCACGAAAAACACCGCGAAGTGAGCCATCGCTCACGGTGACAGCACCGAGTTGGGCACCTGCGCTGTCACCAAACATCCCCCACCGATCACTCAGCTGGTACCGCGCGGCGTTGTCACGAAGATAGCGCACGGCGCAAGCAATGTCATCTTGTTGAACCGGCGACGTAAATTCGGGTGTCAGCCGATAGTTAACTGACGCGACGGCAATCCCCTGCTTGAGCAACGATTCGCCATAAAACGCCACTTCGCGATTGGCTTTATCGCCAGTATGCCAACCGCCACCATGAATAAATATTACCAATGGTACCTGTGATTGATCGCCGGTATCGGGCATAAAAAGATCAAGGGTTTGTTGTGAATCTGTTGTACCACAATATGCGATATCTGAATATATCTCACCTTGTTTATCGAGTATCCGATCAGAGATAATAATTTTAAATACGCTGTGGTACGCATCGTTGGCTACTTGTTTTAGTGCTGGCACGAGTAAGTAACTCACAATCAATATGACCATGACACCTAGTATGAGAGACGATACAACGAGTTCCCTTTTGTGCTTATGCATACACTTTATAGCATACACTATCTGTTATAATGGAACGAAGTAAATGAGGAGTTTTTTAAGCATGGCAGGACGTGATATTCAAACACAGCAACACGATAGTGAGATCCTGGCTCGGCGGGCGGCGCAGGTGCAAGGCGGCGCGGCGCGGGCGGCGGTGCTCGGTATAAATGACGGTTTAGTTAGCACAGTTTGTTTGGTGCTTGGTGTGTCGGCGGCGACCGATGGCGTACAGCACCCGGTGCTTATCGCTGGATTTGCCGGTCTGATTGCCGGGGCGTTCAGTATGGCGGCTGGCGAGTGGATATCGGTCAAATCACAAGTCGAACTGTTTGAGGGCATACTGTCTGATCTCAAAAAACTGGTCAAAAATGACCTGCCATTGCTGCGTGAAAATCTGGAACAAAAACTAGCTAGTAACGGTATGTCGGCAAAAGCGGCTCAGACGGCTGCTCACGACATGGCAACGCATCAAAAAGGCTTTGCTGCGCTCTATGCCACACAGGTACTCGGCGTCAACCCCGACGAGCTGGGCTCGCCGTGGATTGCAGCTGGGTCGTCCTTTGCATTGTTTACTCTCGGTTCGGTCATTGCGCTCGCCCCGTGGTTCTTTATGGGTGGCACAATGGCGTCAGCCCTCTCTATCATCTTGACGGGCGCCGCTAGTTTAGGAGTTGGTGCATACATTGCCCGCAGTAGCGGCAAAAGCCTGTGGTACGGTGCCGTGCGTCAATTCCTGATTGTGGTGGTCGCCTCGGCAATCACCTACGGTGTTGGGCTGTTGTTTGGTGTCGCGCTAAGCTAGCGAGCAACCGTCCTAGGCAACGTCGCGCGAACGAAACCGCAACCAGCCGATAACCGGCAAGACGATCAACAGTGCGACTTGAACGGCGATATGCTTCAGATTGAGGCCGTCAACCAATAACTTCCCCGCGTCGTAGTAGTGCAATAACGATATTTTCTGAGCCATATCAAGCCAATCCACTGTTCGACCAGCTTCAAGGATAATACTGGTGACGATGAGCCCGACGCCGATTGTCATCACCATGGCGCGTGAGCCAGTACCCATACCGATGCTATAGACGATAGCAAACATCATGAGCGCAAACAGTAGTGACAGGCCAGCCAGTTTGAAGACCAATACCGTCTCAATTGATTCGCCGATCATGGGCACTGCGACTACTGTTACAGCAATGGTAGAGCTGATGGTAACCGCAAAGATGACAATAGCAGCGGCACACGTCTGGAGGTACAAGCTGGTTCGTGACGTCGCGGTGCTGAGCAGTGTGCGCAGTTCACCGCGCTCTTCACTGTTTGCCGTCAGGCCAAGAGCCAGAACAAGCGCCATGATCATGAGGAACAACGGGATGCGTATATCGTAGAGCTGCGACGATAAGTAGGTATCGAGCTGACCGAATAAGCTGATGTCACCAACTAGTCCCTGCAGCTGTGGTGGCATCGAGGCGGCGATTGATTTCATACCTTCATGTAACGACGGATACATTGCGATCATCAGCACCGCCATCGCGCTGAGGGCAAACGACCAGCCAAGCATAAACCAGCGCTTGTCATACAGCGTACGACTAAAAATACTTTTCATAAACATTACGCATCCTCCTTGTACATATCGTGGAAAATACTGTCAAGGTCGCGGTCGCGTATTTGGACGTCATTGACCTTGTGTGACGCCAACCACACAATTACCGTATTCATCGGTCCACGGTACATAAAACGAATCGTCTTGCCGGATTGCTTGGGGCTATGCAAGCCGGCGGGGTGAGTTTTGAGGAGGGCGATCAATGTCTTTTTGTCAGCGGTGATGATAATTTCCTTGCCGGCTTGCGCTTCGATCTCATCCACGCTACTGTCAAGGATGATAGAACCATGCTTCATAAATAGGACTCGACTGCAGATACTCGTCACCTCGGTGAGGATATGCGATGACATAAAAATCGTTGCGCCTTCTTTTGCCTCTGCCTTGATAAGTTTCAAGAAGACTTCTTGCATCAGCGGATCGAGCCCAGAGGTTGGCTCGTCGAGTACCAATAATTTGGGATGATGCTGCAAGGCAGCAACCAGTGCGACTTTTTGCTTGTTACCTCGCGACAATGTCTTGATCTTCCGGTCGAGTATGGGATCGAGTGCCTCGATCAGCTCCTGCTGACGCGATTTATTTGGGCGCGTCAGAGCCGCCATATGTGTTAAGTATTGGCGACCAGTCAGATTGTTGAGGAGGCTCATGTCACCGGCCGTATAGCCGATCTGCGCGTGATGGCTATAGGCTCGCGCTGGCGTCACGTCGTCGCCAAATAACTGAACCGTGCCAGAGCTTGCCTTGATAAACCCCATCATCGCCGAGATGGTTGTGGTCTTGCCGGCGCCATTGGGACCGACAAAGCCGACGATTTCACCTGGTTTGACGGCAAAGCTGATACCGTTAATTGCTGCGACATTACCAAAACGCTTAGACAAGCTGTCGACGTAGATGATTGAATTGCGTGGTGACATAACTATTCAATTATACGTCGTTAGAAGTTTTTTCGTATATGGCTAAAACTATAATCCCAGGTAGCATCGGTTTTCTTGTGAGGATTAAAAATGTTATGAGGGTCAAAAATCGACTTTACTTGCTGCATATACCCAAAAACCGCTGACCCATACATACGCTCCAACCATGGTCCACGAATCATTCCATCGTTGTGCTCTCCACTCAGGCTTCCCCCCATTTTCAATACTAATTCGTTCACTTCAGTCATGGCGGGCTTAAACTTGGCACGTTCTTTTTCAAGTTCAATGTTCATAAGTGGGATGATATGAAAATTACCATCGCCCATATGACCAGCAATTGTCGCCAGCAAACCATATTTTTTAAGAATACGACGCAGTTGAGGCCACGCCTCTGGTAGACGCGGTGGTGGTATGACGAGGTCATCGATGAACGGTGCGGTATGTTTGTCTTTTACTTTTTGTCGCAACAAATTGAAACTCTCGCGACGCATCAACCAAAACTTATTTGCTTTCGCTTCTGTTTCGTCTCGTTCCATATAGAGCATCCTATAGGGCTTGAGATCGTTTTGCATTGCTATAATCTGCTCCTCTACTTCCTCGACAGTATTGCCAGTAAACTCGATCATGAGGATCAGTTTGGGCAACCCACGGCCGAGGGCCAGCAGGTCAGGAATCAATTGAAGAGCGGTTTGTATCCATAACTTCCAGCCGAGTTTTTTGATGAAGCTAAAGAAGAATTTAAAACTGAGCCACAACGTGTTGTCGTCGAAACTTTCAAAGGTTGCGGGCTTGCGGGCAAGGACGGTATTGATAACATCGCCTAATATGTCAACATCTTTCATGAAACATACTAAGACGCCAGAATGTTTGGGGCGTTCAACCAGACGAACAGTTACATTGGTAACAATTCCCAATGTACCCTGCGACCCAACGATGAGCTTCGTTAAATCGAATACCCCGCTTTCTCTGTCCCATACGTCCCATAAGTGGTATCCAGTCGAGTCTTTGCTAACACCTGGTTTTGCGGATTTTATCTCATCGTAGTGCGACTCACAGAGCTTGAATATCTCCGAGTATACCCCGCCCTCAAAATCTTTCTGGCTCATCTTGCGGACAAGTTGATCTTTTTGTAACGGTGCCACCGTATATTCATTGCCGTCCGCTAGTATAACCTGTAACTCGGTAACATAGTCCGCGGTCTTACCATAGCGAAGGCTTTTTTCTCCACCAGAATTATTCGCGACCATACCGCCAATAGTACATAGGTCGCGGCTGGCCGGGTAACTCGGAAGCATTGCATCGAGCGTTTTGGTTTTGGCATCAAAATCTCGATAATATAAGCCAGGTTGTACTGATGCGCTTGTTGATGACATCTCGTGAATTGTATGCATATACGGCTTGACATCGACGATAATTGAGGTATTTATTGCGCCACCCGACATGTCGGTACCGGCCGATCGAACAGTCAACGATAGTTCGGGATGTGATGATTTATTTTTGGCGACATAATTCACGAGCGAGGCTATATCGGCAGAATCTTTCGGGGCTACGACGACAACGGGTTTCAGCTCGAACAAGCTAGCATCATGTGATGCTAGCTCCAAGGCTATCTCATCAGTTATGACGTCGCCATGAACGATAGCCCTCAAGTCTGACTCGATTTTCATATGCTACTATGATGCATCATCCGGGGATGATTTACAATAAGCAAAAGTGTTATTTGTTTGATTATTCTCTACGGATTTATTTGTGAGAGTGCTATAATATCGCTTATGAGTAAGAAAATACAATCTGGTTTTGAGCCAACCCGAGTCGCATTAGCAGTTGCAGCTTTTGCTTCGGTGTCGCTGCTTTGTTTCGCTGTTGTTGCGGTTGCAAACCGCTAGAATAGCTGGCTAGCGGCGACCAATAATCTCACGTAGGCTTAACCTACGACTGTATTCGAGTGCTCCATACTGAAATACCCGAACTGCTATTCTTATAACTATCGCAGCACTCACAGCCAATATGACAAGTGCGATAACTGCTTCGCCATATGACAAGTTGCCAACCGCGTTACGGAGGAGTAGCGGTATAGGTGCGGTAAATGGAAAATACGACAAAAACTGTACAATACCGCTTTGCGGTGCAGAGATGAAGAGACTAATCGCATAAAGTGGACCAAACAACAACATCATGACAGCTCCGAGAAATCCTCCGGCCTCCTTTGCCGTAGGAGAGGCAGCACCGACGGTTACTAACAATCCGGTAAACAATATAAAGCTAGCGACAAATAGAAGAAATCCGATACTTATTCGTACAGGGTCAAACGGTAATGCACTGAGATCAAGACCGGGTAGTGCAAGTTTTTCTCGGAGCAAGAGATACGACGTCACCACAGGGACCAATATGACGATAATTTGTATAAAGGCCAACACAATAAGAGAGAGGATTTTTCCAATGATCAACGCCCGGGCTTCGATAGTAGTAAGAATCATCTCTATGACACGATTTTCTTTTTCTTCGATCGTACTACTTAACATTTGGTTCCCAAACATTGCGATTAATATATAAAACAGTACCAAAAATACGCCCGGTGCGATGAGCTGCTTAAAGCCATCATAGGGCTGGCCATCTTTAAATGTTTTATTATTGAAGCCGACTGCATCTTGCAAGATTGATCGTACGTTGCTATCGACTGACTTGCTTGCGGAACTAACCAACAATGATTTAGCTACTGCCGTATAACGACCGTTGTCGAACAGGCCGACATCACGACCATAGACTTGCACGGGTTGCTTGGTAAGGTCTGATGGGTAATAGAAAAACGCATCAATCGTGCCCTCTGTCACATCACGAAGCGCTTGGTTGTCGTTCATAGTAACGCTTCCGCCCAGTGCCGTGACGAGCGATGTGTCAATGATCGTCGATTTGTCATATATGACAAATGAAAACTTTTGTTTCTCGGTGTTCTTTAGTGCTTCATCGGTGGCGGTATTTGAAAAGAATATTATGCCAAATATACCACCAATCATCACCGGGAAAAGAAAAGCCATTATCCAAAAAGATTTCTTTTTCAGTGTACGAACAATCTCAAAGCGTATTACTGTCGACAAATTATGCATCGTCGGTCTCCTCTCCGCCATAAATACTCACGAAAATGTTGTCGAGTGATGACCCGCCATGTTGTTTACGAACGGAAGCGACGGTACCGTACGCAGCGGCTTTACCGTCCTTAAGTAAGATTATTCGGTCGCACAAACGCTCAACCTCTTCCATTTGGTGTGTCACGAAAATAACCGTTGCGCCTCGAGTTTGGTACTCTTCAATTATTTTCATAAGCAAACGTCGATTAACTGGGTCAAAACCTTTTGTCGGCTCATCGAGGATAAGCAACTCGGGGTCACCGAGAACTGTCACACCGAGCTGAATTTTTTGCTGTTGTCCACCTGATAGTTTATCGAGTCGCGTGGTTGCTTTATCAGTGAGTTGCACTCTATCAAGAAACGCCAGAGATTCTTGACATGCTTGGTTACGAGTTAGGCCTTTGAGTTGGCCAAAATACATCATAATATCGATAACCTTCTCTTTTTTGTAAAGACCACGTTCCTCAGGGAGATAGCCTAAGCGAATGCCATTACTGACTTGATACGGTTGACCATCAATGAGCATCTTACCGTCATCAACACGATAGATACCTAGCAATGCTCGAATAATTGTTGTCTTGCCAGAACCGTTGCTGCCGAGCAGGCCAAACGTCTCGCCATGCTTTACACTAAACGTTAAATCATCAATAACACGGGTATTACCAAAAGAGATAGAGACATTTCTAATTGTGACGGCTTCAGATTTCACAAGTCTTACTATATCATTTTGACTTTACCATTTCTATGTTCTGAGTCATACTAGCCATTATGAAAGTACATATCGATGTCGATCGTAAAACGTTTATCAATTTTGGCCTTGTGGTGCTTGTCTTTGTCACGAGCCTTTTTCTGATTATTAAAGCTCGCGAACCACTTGCAATAATTGGTGTATCAATATTTTTAGCTCTCGCTCTCAATCCACCCGTCTCATATATTGCACGACGCTTACCAGGCAGATCGCGCGTGATGGCGACAGCGTTGTCATATATTGCTGTCCTGGCTTTCCTCGGTACGACACTCTTTTTGGTCGTGCCACCTGTTGTCGAACAATCTTCAAAGTTTGCCAGCACGGTGCCAGAGATCATCGACCAGGTAACATCACAAAGGCATCTTATCGACGACTTTGTGACACGATATGGTCTCGAACAACAACTTGACTCAAGTATAGAAAACGCTAAATCTCAAGCTTCAGCCGTCGCTAACGACATCGGTAAGGTACTCGTCAATGGCGCAACGGGCCTATTTAATGGTGCACTGACTATGATATTTATTCTTGTGCTGACATTTTTAATGCTCATCGAAGGCCCGGACTGGATGAAAAAGATATGGGGTCTATATCAGGACCCTGTTCGACTTGAACGTCATCGGTCAGTTGTCAGCAAGATGTATCGAGTAGTTGTAGGATATGTCAATGGTCAGCTTCTTGTTGCACTGATTGCAGCAATGACATCACTGGTTGTCATATTACTACTCAGCCTCCTTTTCCCGCTTCCAGCTAATCTCGCACTACCGCTTGCAACAATCATCTTTCTGATGGACCTCATACCTATGGTTGGTGCAACACTGGGAGCGGTTGTCGTAACACTAATCCTCTCACTCAATGATACGACCGCAGCAATCATCTTTGCTGTCTATTTCTTTGTGTATCAGCAAGTTGAAAATAACTTTATCGCACCAGTCATCCAATCGAAGAAGGTTGAATTGTCAGCGCTATCAGTACTTGTCGCAATATTGATCGGCGTATCAATATTTGGACTAATCGGTGGACTTATCTCCATCCCGATTGCCGGTTGCATACGCGTTCTTATGGTTGATTACCTCGAACATGCCGAGAAAGAACGGGCTGAGAAGGCTGACAAAAACCCAATTGCAAAGCTCGCTGCCAAGCTAAAAAACTGATTGTTATTCACGACTCCATATAGTCGCTGTCGGTGTATCGCGCAGAAGTATTCCGTCTTGAAGTAATTCATTGCGTAGATGGTCTGATGTGGCCCAGTCATGGGCGTCGCGAGCTCGTCGGCGCTCAATGATGAGTCGTTTGTGCTCGTCGTTGATATCGGGTGTGTTCTTGGCAAGTTGAAGACCAAGTACATCATCGATCCATGTCACCATGTCGACGAGGGCACTGTGCTGAAGTGTGGTGAGTGGGCTAAGGTCAATCTCATCAATTGCCTGTTCAATTGCTATAAGTGCTCCGGGTGTATCGAGATCATTTCCGAGTGCCTCGAGCGCAGCGTGTGGTGCCGACAGGAGGCGGCCATTGACATCATGCGTGCGGTCTTTGTCATCGTCGTCGTGAAGGGTGTCGTTAGTTTGCCATCTGAGGCAGGCCATATCGCGCCAGCGTTGCAGTCGGTTGTGGGCGGCAAGCAGATTATCCCAGGTGAAATTCCCCTCTGTTTGATAGTGCTTCCCAAGTGCAAACATCCGAAAATCACTCATGTCATAGCCGTGCGTCACGACATCGCTGAGCGTATAGATATTACCAAGCGACTTTGACATCTTTTGCCCATCGACTTTGAGATGATTGTTGTGTACCCACACTTGAGCAAATGGCTGACCGGTCACGGCCTCAGTCTGAGCGATCTCGTTGGTATGATGCACCGGTATGTGGTCGATACCACCAGTATGGATGTCTATCTGGTCGCTAAGCGTCTCACGAGCAATCACCGAGCATTCGAGGTGCCAGCCTGGGAAGCCTTTGCCCCACGGGCTATCCCATTCCATATCACGTTGTTGGTCGGCTGGACTAAATTTCCAGACCGCAAAATCAGTTGGACGGCGCTTGCCAGCCATGTCGACGCGGGCGCCAGCCTGAAGTCCTTCTATATCGAGCCTGGCGAGCTTGCCGTAGTCTGATAGTTTACTCGTATCAAAATACATACCGTCGTCAGTGCGGTACAAGTAGCCTTTGTCGTCGAGTGCTTGCGCAAATGCGATCTGGGCGTCGACACAGCTTGTCGCCGTCATCAGGTGGTCGGGCCGTACCAGCCCTAGCATGTCGTAGCCTTCCTGATCGGCGATGGCGGTGTATTTCTTGGCGACATCCCAAGCAGTAATACCCTCGGCGCGAGCACCTTTTTCCATCTTGTCTTCGCCCTCGTCGTCGTCGCTCACTAGATGTCCGACATCAGTGATATTTTGGGTGCGCTCGACGTTGTAGCCTTCGGCTCGTAGTGTGCGCACCAGTATGTCCCAGTAAATGTAACCGATCCAGTTGCCGATATGTGGCTGGCTATAGACGGTCAATCCGCAGGTGTAGAGACTGACCCGATCATCGCGCAGTGGACGCAGCATCTCGACCTGCCCTGTCATAGTGTTGTGCAGTTTCATCGTGAAAATAACTCCTTAAGTAGCACGTAGTCATGCTTCCAGGCGGCTCGTTCATCATCGAAGAATATTTTGGCATGAAAATCTCGCTCGATTTTGCCGAGAACCCATTGCTTGGAATCTTCAAAGCTTTTTTGAGTCCCAAATGCCCAGGTTGCATAGAGGTAAAAATCAGTCTTAAGATGGGCGAAGGCATCGGCGGTTGATAAAATTTTACCTTCAAGCGAAGACGGTTTTTCACTATCATGACAACTATGGAATCTGAGCGCGTCATCAACGATAAGCTGAATCTCATCGGCAGAGTATCCGCATGATGTCAGTATGTTACGAGCTGTATCAAGGCTTTTCTTCTCGTGTTCGGGGTCGTTTCTTTTAGTAGACGCATCGGCTATATCGTGAAGCAGCGCACTTGCTTCGGCTAATTCGGCATTTGCCGTGTATTTTTCGGCTAGCACAACAGCTTCTTTCGCTACGACGATGACATGATTGATATATAACCAATCAGCCCAATCCGCTCGCTGGGCTACTTTTGTTTGGTAGAGGTCCTTGACTGTAGCACGGACATCATCAATTCTTTTTGTCGGCATAGTAATCTCCTATAACGTTGTCGGCAGCCTTGATGAGTTCATTCATCGCGGTGTCATAGGCCTCAAATATCTTAAAGCCAGCGCTGTAGGCATGCCCACCGCCGCCGAAGTAGCCAGCGATCTGGTCGCAGATCGGCAGGTTGGCGCGGATTTTGCCAGTCAGTTTGCCGTCTGGATACGTCTTAATGGCGATTGCTACGTCGACGCCTTCGACCAGCCGCATTTCATCGAGAACCAACACGCTTGGGTTATAACGATCACTGTAGGCCTCGATATCTTCCCACGGTATATGGACAGTCGCGAGGCGCCCGTCGCAGTGGTATTCGATGCGGCCGATGAGCTCGCCTTTGTAGGCGAGGATATCAGCTGGCTTCTTCATGTATTCGCGGCGTTTCTCTTCAACTGTGGCAGGGTGAGCTCCTACGGCGATGAGTTCGGCCATGGTTCGGAGGGTGCGTTCGGTCACGCTTTGGGTACTGAGACCGAGTGTATCGCCAAGGATCGAGGCCATCATTGCCTCAGCGGCACGCTCATTTATGGGCCATGATAATTCATGAGCTATCTCGTAGAGGAGCTCGCTCGTCGCAGCGGCTTTGTCATCAAGCACGAGTTCGTGGGCAAATGGCAGATCATTGCCGCCTTCGTCGCCTTCGAGGTGATGGTCGATGACAAGTACCGGGTGCGTCTCGCAAAAGTGGCGAAAACCTGGCGTTTCAAGTGCTTTTTGCAGTAGCGCCTCGGCGCTGGTATCGACGATGATGGCCAGGTCGTACTGCCCCGTCCATTCTTTGTCGACCCGCGCCCAGCCGTCGATATAATACAGATACTTCGGCATATCGATGGCGCAAAATAAGCTGACCGACTTGCCTGCGTCACCCAGCATCTCCTCGAGTGCGACAGCACTCCCGAGACTATCGGCATCAGGGTTTTCCGGCTGAATGACGACGATGTGTTTCGCCTCGTCGATGAATTGTTTTACGTTGTCGTACATCAGTTAGTAGAAATCCTTTCTCAGGCATTTCACTACCTGACAAGTCTGTTACATTGTAGCATGATAGTTGACGATACAGGTTATTAGAGTGATTTCATGCCGACATGGAGGCGTAGGCGATGCGCGATGTCCTCGACTTTTTCGAGGCGTTCACGATATTCTTGATCGCTAGTGATACGTTGTTTGAAATCTTTACGGATACCTTCGATCAACTCATACAAATGACGAATGTCTTCTTCGACGCCGTCAAGATGCTGATCATGCCTATCCATCTTGGCGCCGAGTTCCTGGATCGCCTTAGTGTGCCCACGAGAACTTACTTCAAGAGAATCAAGACGGTTGTTCATTGATCCTAAACTGTCGTGCACTTTAGAAAACTCAGTACCCATGCTGTCGGTAAGATCGCCAATGACTGACAGTACATCGTCGATGGTAGCTGCTTGCTTGTTCATATAAATAATTATACCTCTCTCTGCCGCCTCCGTCTACGACAAGGAGCGGGCCCCGACATGATGGAATGCAGACGGATTTTCGGTCTGCACAAGCAATTACCGAGGAACGAATTAACCATTTGTTGAATATTCGTCCAAGTGACTCAGTTTGTTAAAAAATAGTTTTACGATAACGTCTGCCGACCTTCGAGTGCATGGCTCAGTGTAATTTGATCGGCGTATTCGAGGTCGACGCCGACAGGGATGCCTCGCGCGAGGCGCGTGATTTTGACTGCTATGTCAGCCTCGTCGATGAATTTTTGTAAGTACAGAGCCGTTGACTCGCCTTCGACCGACGAATTCATAGCGAGTATAATCTCTTCGACGTTATCTCTCGTGAGTCGTTCGATGAGTTCTGGTATATGGAGCTGGTCAGGACCGATGCCGTCGATCGGGCTGATGGCCCCGCCCAGCACATGATATGTGCCCTTAAATAATTTTGTTTTTTCGAGCGCGATGACATCGAGCGGTTCTTCGACAACCGCCACAATGTGCTTGTTGCGTTCGGGGTCGCTATAGAGTGGTGAGACGTCGTCGCTCGCATCGATGAGAGCGTATGTCACGGGACACAATTTCACCCCATTGGCAATTTCGGCCACTGTTTCGCTCAGCCGCATTCGGTTGTGATCACTAGTCTTTAATAAATAATAGGCATACCGTTCTGCTGTACGCGGGCCGACACCAGGGAGGGCGCCGAGGGCATCGATGAGAGATTGGAGGGCTTTAGGTAACATAGGCTAATACTCAGTTTTCAATTTACAGTTTACAATAAGTTCACAGTTATCAGTTCTCATGTTTGCCTACTCGCAATGTTGTGATGATTTTTTGCAAAATCATTATTATTTCTTGTATTTCCTTCCGAAGTGCGACAAGTTCATCAGATGTATCTCCTAGCTCAGTTAATAATGATAACCAATATTTTGTCTCAGCCGCTTCTTTCTTAGCGATAAATATCTTGGCTTTGAAATCGGCTCTTGACGCGGCATTATTGGCTTCGGCATAATTTGCGCCGATACTTGTCGCAGACCGAATGACCTGGTCTACTATAGTTATCAAAGCTGGTTGTTTTTGCCGTGCACAGTGCCGAATGACACCTGCACTGAACTTGAGGGTACGGTCTTCCAGGGGGTATGGTTCTTGCATGTTTGACAACTGTGAATTGAAAACTTATTGAAAACTGTCTCTTGTGAACTGTAAACTGGCTTGTGTTAAAGCCCCAGGTTCCCTAGCCCGCCCATCAGCGGTTTCATTTTCTCGGCGGCGATTTCCTGCGCCTTACTCATGGCTTCACGGGTGGCTTGTTCGATCCAGCGTTCGAGCACGGCGATGTCGTCGAGGTCAACGTATTCGGGGTCGATGGTAACTTTTTTGATCTTCATCTCGCCAGTTACCGACACGACGACGGCACCATCACCGGCCTCGCCTTCGACGATGAGCTTAGTTAATTCTTTTTGAGCTTTTTTGAGCTGCATAATCATTTTTGCTTGGTCAAGCATAGTTAAACCTCCGGGTTATTGCTGTTTATTATACCAGTAATTACGGCGTGGGACTAGGGACGTAATACCGTACGAGCACTTGGTCGGATTTTGATTTGTATGACGTCACGATACGTTCAGGTGTACCGAGCAACCGCGGATCAATTGAGGCGCCATCTAATACGATGGTTGGTCGAACGATAGGGCCGTCTTGCGATATCGCGACGTTCATACGAGGGTAATCACGCCGTAACAGATCGTAGAAATATCCTTCTTCTGGTTTGACAATAGTTGTCATGATTGCATCTTTATTTTCCTTACGATCAAGTATTTTTCTCGTTGCTGTAAGTTGTTCGCTATAACGTGTTGTCGGTGTGCCGTAGAGATAACCGTAAAAGTATTGGGCGACATTTGACGTCATAATACCTCCCAACAAGATTACGAGTGGCAGAAGACCAGTCAGGCGGGCGTAGGGGTTGTGCGGAAAGAGTTTGTACCACTCGCGGATGAGCGTCTCGATACCGATCGCCATATACAGATAGGCCGGTATAAGCGCGATCAATATCTTGTCAGGGTTGAGGATTGCCAGCGGAATGTACAGCGCGGACCAGATGAGGAGCATATACGACCGTGCCGAATGCCAGTCTTGGGCAGTTTTCAAAAATCCCAACACGATGATAATAAACGACGCCGCCCCGAACATCGGCTGCGGGATGCTGCCGACGACAGTGGCACTGAGATTGAAAAATGTTTTGACAACGTTTTTAGCGTTGACAATAAGTTCGCTGCTACTGAGCGACTGTGTCGGCACACCGAGTAGCTGCAAGCCGTATGATGGCTGCGTCGTGACAGATACTATGAGTGGTGCCAACAGGACAAGCATGATACCGATCCCGATCGCGTATTGATTTTTACTCATGTGATTGATAGTGAAACGGACGTGCGGGTGGACGAGGCCGGCAATAGTGATGGCAGCAATCGGATATATCATGAGTGGTGTATACAGACTGAGCGGTAGTATCAGGACGAGCGCCAAAAACCAGAGCTTTGTCTTGCCTTCCGGGTGGATGATGTTGGTGACGGCCAACAGGAGTAGTGACAGCCAAAACGTCGTCATTATCTCGGCAAAACCAGTACGGGCAAGTGTGAGAAATGCTGCTGAGGTTACAAATATGAGGCCAGTTATGAGTGCGACATTGGGCCGGAACCAACGCCGTACCATCTGCAAAAAGGCTACTGCAGTCAAAATAGCAAATACCATCGATGGGAGCACAATAGCGAATTCCGTCACGCCGAAGACTGACATAGTCAGTTTTTGCGACAAACGATACGGCAAATCAATCACCGATTGCGCCAATGGTTGCGAAAACTTAAATGTCGCACTGGTTGCCGCAGACTGCATCTCAGCGGTTGACAAACCGGTCGGTGCGAGGTCGGTACGTATCATGACCAGAAAAACTGTCGCCACCAAAAACACCGTCAGCCCAGCGATAAAGCGGTAACGATAGAGCAATAATTCACGGATAAGTGATCGACGCATTGTTGTAATGATTATAGCATTAGTTATGTATTTTTCATTGTTGCAAGCAGCTCATGAAATGACCGACTTGCCTAGTTTTCTCGTTGTTTATCGAGAGACATGAAGCGCAGTCGTTCGGGGTGGAAGTAGAGGTCTATTTTGCCAGTCGGACCGTTACGGTGTTTGGCGATGTGCAGCTCGGTGATATTGGTAAGTTCAGGGTCGTCAGGGTTGTAGTAGCCTGGACGGTAAATAAATTGTACGATATCAGCGTCTTGTTCGATCGATCCTGATTCTCGTAAGTCTGCGAGCTGAGGGATGGGTGGATTGCGTGATTCGACAGAACGACTTAATTGGCTTAGCGCGATCACAGGGACGTTCAACTCACGCGCGATTAGTTTGAGGCCTCGGCTAATCTCGCTCACTTCTTGGACGCGGTTAAATTCTCCGCCTTTGTTACGACCCTGCATCAACTGTAGGTAGTCAACGATGATGAGACCGAGCGGGTGACTATGGGCTTGACGTCGAGCTTTGGTACGCATTTCTAAAATAGTCAAACCGGGTGTATCGTCAATATAAATCGGCGCTTCGGCCATCTCGCCCATAGCAGTTGAAAGCTTCTCAAAATCATCGTCACTAAGATTGCCTGTACGGATGTTCCAGGCGTCGACGCCGCTCGCGTCGGCCAACATACGGTCGACGAGCTGTTCTTTACTCATCTCGAGGCTAAAGAATAGAACTGATTGTTTTTCTTTGGCCGCGACGTTGTAGGCAAGGTTTGTGACCAGAGTCGTCTTACCCATCGCCGGGCGAGCGGCCAGAATAATCAGGTCTGAGCGTTGCAACCCAGCTGTCATATTGTCGAGATCGCGCCAGCCCGTCCGGATGCCGCGCAGCTTGCCGCGATCGCGGTGCAGCTCTTCCATGCGGTCGAAACTCTCTGTCAATATCTGTTCAAGTGACACCAAATCCTGTTTGAGGCTGGTGTCACTGACAGAAAATAGTTCTGCCTCCGCGCGTTCGAGTATCTCCTGTGTGTCACTATCATCCTGGTAGGCCAGATCAGCGATCTCAGTGCTCGCCTTGATGAGTCGGCGGCGGACTGCACGTTGAGCTACTAGTTCCGCGTACGTACCAGCGTTTGCGGCAGTCGGCACGTAGTTGGTTAATTCGTTGAGGTAACTGGAGCTGCCAATTGCCTCAAGGTTGTCCTTCTTCTCTAGTTCGTCGCTCAACGTCAACAGATCGATAGGGCGGTGCATTTCAAATAAACGAACAATGGCGGCAAATATAAGTTGGTGACGTTTTTCATAGAAATCCTCGCTCTTCACTTTGTCCATGACATCCGTCAGGACTTCTTCATCGATAAGAATTGCGCCCAATAAACTCATCTCGGCATCGAGATTGTGAGGTGGTATCTTGCCTTCGGCAGTTTGTGATGCTTTAGCCATGGTAGAACCTTTGTTTATCCATTAAGTTATAGATTGCCGGGAGCAAACGGGTTTGCTTCATATTGTCACCGCCTCTCCACCGCCCATTATATCGGCTACCGCTGCGGCTGTCGCGTCAAGTTTGCCACCATCAGCAGCAATCACAATTTCAGGGCATGATCCATAGAGATTGGTAATAATGGCGACAAGTTCACGACGTTGTTTTTCATCATTCATCTTGGTGCGATGGAGCTTGAAACCAAAAGTGAGCGTAATACTTTCGGGCGTCACAACCACATCGGCACGCTTCAAAATGCTATGCAGTGCAGGTGCGCGCTTGAGTGTTTCAGCGAGCACAGCAGACCAGTCAATCGATGCCGTGGTAGTTGGTTCAGGAGATACAGGAGAGTCTGCGACCGGTTTGGTATCTGGCATGATGACTCTCTCAGCCGGCTCTTGACCGGGTGAAGCGGTGGTCGGTTCGAGCTTTTTCGCCTGGGATGTATTATTTTCCAGAGGCGGCTTCGTCTCGGCTTGTGTTCGGACTACAGATCTTGCTTGCTTTGCTTCTTTGTGATCTTCTTCCCTCTTCTCTCTTCCCTCTTCCCTCTCTTTCCCCACTACCGCCAATAGCTTCATCTCGGGCACATAGCTTTTTGGTATCTCAACCAATTCGTAGATGAGATCATATAGCCGTGGGTGCGTCGCAGCACGACTCGACAATGACTTTGTCAGCTGCGCTATGATAGTTGGCGGGCTCATACCATCGCTCATAAGAGCGCTGATTTGACTCACAGCACCGAGGTTATTACCGCGGACGATCTCATCGACTATTTGCTCGACCTGACTATGTGGGGCAAGTCCGACAAGACTCTCGACCGTGTCAATCGTAATTGTACCCTCACCAATGCTCGAAACTTGGTCGAGTAAACTCACGCTATCACGGAACCCTCCTTCACTGTGCTCGGCAATCAATCTTAGCGCCTCGTCACTGATGTCAATCGATTCTTGATCGGCAATATGTCGTAGATGCATACTGACAGCTTCAACGCTCCCCGGACGGAAATGAAAACGTTGGGTGCGACTGACGATAGTAGCTGGCACTTTGTGTAGCTCTGTCGTCGCCAGTATGAAGACAGCGTGTGCTGGCGGTTCCTCGAGCGTCTTAAGAAGTGCGTTGAAACTCTCGCCTGTTAGCATGTGAACTTCATCGATGATATAGACTTTGTATTTGGCCGTAGTTGGGGCTATATATACTTTTTCGCGCAAGTCACGAATGTCATCAATACGACGGTTACTGGCGGCGTCGATTTCGATGATGTCGAGGTGAGACGAATCGTCGGCATACGGCAGGCCATTAATTGCGTGCGCAACGATACGTGCCACACTCGTTTTACCGGTACCCCTCGGGCCAGTAAACAGATATGCATGGGAGATATTTCCACTTTTGATAGCGCCCGCCAACAAGTCGGTCACATGCTGTTGACCGACGACCTCTTCAAATCCGCGTGAACGGTATTTTCGGTATAATGCTTGACTCACCTCTCCCCTTTTCATCGTCTATTATAACGGGTTTACGCGACAAATGCTGGCGTCAATATGACATCAACCGTCGCAAAGAGAAGTTGGATTATAGATTATGGATTATAGAATGTGTATTACTCATTGTCGTCACCCGTGAATCAATATCATCATACATGGATGATACAATATGTAAGATGAAGATTCGTATCAAACGACTGCGCGACAATGTCGAACTGCCTGCATACCAGACTGAATGTGCGGCGGCGATGGATGTGCAAGCAGCTATTGATACGCCTACTGTTATACAACCGATGGAGCGTCAACTCATACCGACTGGTTTTGCTATGGAGCTGCCTCAAGGCTATGAAGCGCAACTGCGTGCACGAAGCGGGCTGAGCCTAAACCACGGTATTTGCCTCGCCAATGGTGTTGCCACAATTGATGCTGATTATCGCGGTGAGGTTGGTGTGATACTCATCAATCTCGGTAGCGATGCCTTCACAATTGAGCCTGGTATGCGTATTGCTCAGATGGTTATTGCGAAGCATGAAATTGTTAGATGGGATGAAACTGCCATCTTATCAGACAGTAAAAGGGGCGAAGGTGGCTTCGGCAGTACCGCCCATTAGCTATCTATATAGACTCATCAACCAAAATGAGCCGCAGGTGCGGCTCATTCTAAAATCTAAAATCCAAAATCTATCTTCTACTTGCGATGCTACAGCGCTGCTTCAACCGCTGCCCAGACGGCTTCTCGATTGTCTTCTGGAATGATGATGCTGACTTGGTCGCCAACTTTTGCTTTAAAGTAGGTCACACTGGCAAGTAGTACGCGATATTCATGGCCGCTGACTTCAACGTAGTAGCCACCATCGTGTTGCACGAGGGTACCGATAACTTGTCGACGCGCAACAGGACCGATTTGTTTGTAGATAAACCCACCGTCATCAGCGATGGTGAGCTTAAGTATGTCACCTTCGATGAGCTTTGATTTGCTGGCGTAATTGGCGGGTACTGGGTACGTTTTGCCGTCGGGGCCAATCATACCTTGGCCATCGAAGACGCCTTCAATAACTTTGCCAGTGACATCTTCGAGATTACCCCGAGGAATCGATTCTTCACCAGCAATACTGATGAGCAGCTCCTTAGCTGCCGCCAAATTAGTCTCAGCTTCAGCAATGAGGCTTCTGAGTCGTTTTACTTGTTTTTCTGGTAGGTCAGACATAAGCTCGCATCCTTGTCTGTTTTTATGGTGTTATATTACCTTGAGCGTATCACTCCTGCTGCACGATGTCAAGAAGATTTGTATCCACAGGGTTATATTCGTAAAGCACGATAGTGTTGTTAATTTTGTCATTGCTAGTTGACAGTTGCCGTGCTAAATCCTCGCCCCATTTTCCTAGGAGCCTGGCTCCTAGGATTTTGAAATATGGTGTGGTATGGATTTTTCGCAATAAACAAAGACCGCCAGTTTTAAATCTGGCGGTCGATGGAAACAATTCGGTGTGAATTATAAACTTATGAGAGCTCGACAGTTGCGCCAGCATCCTCGAGGGCTTTTTTGGCGGCGTCGGCTTCATCTTTGCTGACTTTTTCTTTGATAGGGCTTGGTGCGTTGTCGACAAGCGCTTTTGCTTCACCGAGGCCAAGACCAGTTAGGTCTTTGACGGCTTTGATGACGGCAACTTTTTGTGAACCACCGTCTTTGAGGGTAACAGTAAATTCGCTCTTGGCATCTTCAGCTGGAGCAGCGTCGCCACCGGCAGCTGGGCCAGCGACAGCGACTGCTGCAGCGGCTGGTTCAATACCGTATTCGTCTTTGAGGACATTTTTGAGTTCGTTGACTTCGAGAACTGTCAGTTTTGTCAGTTCTTCGGCTAGTTTTTTAACATCGGCCATAGTGTAGTCTCCTAGTAGATTTTAGATTATAGATTTTGGAAATTAGGCTGGAAAATGTGATCTTGCGATTATTCTATAATCCAAAATCCAAAATCCAACTTCTACTTTCCTATAGTTCAGGCTGTGGCTTTATCTGCGACGCCATCAAGCAGCGCGTGTAGATTGCCAGAGAGTGCATTGGTAACATCGTTGGTCGGTGAGAGCAATTGCGCCACGACTTCAGCGATGAGTTGATTTTTGCTTGGTAGGCCAGCGAGGGCTTTGACATCGGCAGTAGCAAGTACGGCACCAGTCTTATCGAACCCAGCGATGAGTTCAATAGTGGGCACATTTTTTGCAAATTTGTCGACGACCTGGGCTGGTGCGACTTCGTCCTCGGTGCTGTAAGCATAGAGGAGTTGACCAGTAAGCAGCGCAGTGTCAGTTTCTTCAAAACCTTTCGTCTGCTGCATGGCTGTGCGAACCAGTCGGTTTTTGATAACCTTCACGGTCACGCCAGCTGTTCGAGCATCGCGGCGCAGTTGCTGCAAGTCGGCGACGGTCGTGCCGTCATACTTTGCTGCAACTGTCATGCGTGCTGATGCAAGAGCCGAGCTAAAATCAGCTACCAACGCTTGTTTCTTGTCTTTCGAAATTGCCATAAGGCTCCTTTTCGTTGATATAACATGCGTTGTTTGTAACGTATTCACATCCGAATTGTTAATGTTATTGCGTTACAAAAACCCTGTCATACTAACAGGGCGAGCACGTGTACTCATGGCTGAGTAACAAGTTGCCTCGGTAGCGAATTAAGCATTTCGTACGATTTGCAGCTACTGTCTCTGGTAACGACTGATAGGTATTATAGCACGTGCGAATAGATATGAAAAGCCTGGTTACAACATATCGAAGATATCGTGTCAGCTGTGATTCATCGTCGCGCTTACTTTCTGCTATTTGTCAATAATTGTGTAGGCCGTGTCGACGCATATATCCCCATACTCGGCGAGCAGCTATCATCGCGGGAGAAATCACTTCGGTCATATCATCAGGAGCAAAGCGTTCCTACCGTTCCAGACCACTCGGTATAGCGGTCCCTCAGCTCCATCGATAACATGAAGCCCGGCCGCCATAAGACGCGTGCTTCTCGGCAATTTCTCGGACCCCAAGCTTAGTGCTCCAACTGAAGCCATGGGGTGAAAATAATGCGGAAGGATCCTCGAGAAGCTATCCTCATATATGTCACCATGATCGAGATAGGACGCGCCTTCAAGTGTTAGTGATCTCGGCGAAGGATTGCGAGTACGTACATTATTAGCACTGGGATCTACACGGACTTCTGCATACGCGCAATTTCTTCAACCGATAGCAATTCACTTTGTGACATAGTGATATTTTCGATTAATCCCTGAGTGTGACGTAAAATATGTATATAGTCTCATCATTTATCCGTAGTATTATACAATAATATATGAACAATAAAGTTCAGCATCGAGATACATTCGAAAGAAAAGGGCTGCTGAACAAGATGCGCCGAGCTAAGGTACGTTCGTTACTGGCCATACTCGCCATGACTGATGTTTCGCAAAGTATTATCCAACAAACCCGCTTTGTGGGCGCGCCGACCGTCATTGAGTCGTATCAGGGCAATAGTGAAGCGATGCGTCGTGACCCAACTGCTTTTTGTCTGATATTTCATGGGCTCGGCCTCGACAACAGCGAGGAGATAGCCGAGGCCTACGCCCCCGCGATGCGCGATAGATGCCTCGTTGCGCTGGTTCATTACAGTCCAAACGGTATTGATGGTCGAGAGATCGCTGGACGACTATCAGATTTTATCGACAATCACCTGCCCCAAAAGGACACGGACGATAGTGAGAGACTCGTCCATATCATATCCGATGGTGAAAGTGCTGGCGGCATTGCGCAGTTCCAGGCGTTGCAAGCGCTGACGCGGCTGCGTGATGATGTCGTGTTGCATGCGGTTGTGAATGACGGGTCGCCGACTGGGTCGATTGACACCAAGGGCCCACTCGAGGGTGCTGTCGTCGAGGCGGGAGGACTGATTGCCCAGACACCGCTTCGTTTTAGTGTGCTTGGTACTCCGTCGAAATACGGTACAGAAATCTTCTCGCGTAGTTTCCGCAACAGGGTGGCTGGCACTGATGACCCGCGGCGATTTGATATCGATGACATTCGCTATGTGGTCGATCAGACCGACTTGCAAACATATATTGCCATGCTCGAAACTATCAATCGCTTTCCTGAGGCCGACCACGATGCCTCGTTCATACCGTTTGGCGCATTTTACTATCTCCGTGCTGATGACCCTCGACGAGACGGAAGTGTCTTCGTCGATGCGGCTGGCTATAATTGGCGACAAATTGTCGGCCATGGCGAGACCATCAGAGTACCGGGCGGAGGTCATGCCAATCCCAAGCAATCCCCCAGTTATCTGCCTATCATAGAGAGTATTCTGCACAAGGCGACGGCCGAAATAGCCGACGATCATCATGAGCGAGCACGGTTCGCTCGCATGGTCGGTCACACCGTCGTGCCAATCACGACACCAGAATCACCAGAGCTGCCTGGGCGGCTAGCGAGACAATAGTTCTTGAAGTGCTCCGTCCCAGTCGATTTCAAGCTCAGTGACACCGACAAATTGTTGCATCTGCTCAGCATTTTTTCGAGTACGCTCTTCTAATATGGCCGTATAGGCAGTTTTTGCCGTGTCGATGACCAACCCCGCGGCAGTGTGGAAAAATGTCTGTAAAAAGACCATCGGGACTAGTTCTTCCGCCTGACGCTCAACCCATTTTCTCGCCGTTTGTCCCAGCAGCTGCTGGATAGCACGGCCACCCTGCTCGACAAGCTCGTCGGCAGCAGCATCCCGTTCAGCCCCGATCGCAGGCAGGGTCATGTCGGGCAGGCAGTGAGCCGGTGGGACTGCCCCGCTTTCATAGCTATGTTGCACGATGATCAGCCCGGCTGCGGCGCCGAGTGCGACGACATGTCTCATCCTCTTCTCGCCATGCATCTCACGATTCAGTACATAATCGTGAGGATTGAGCGTGTCAGCGAGGTTATTGACGACACCGCTATGGGCTATTTGCAACCGCCGACTAGCAATCGTAATATATTCTGACGATGTGAGATATGCTGAGAAACTATCAATACGACCAATTGCCTCATCATAATCTGCCAACCCCAAATGAGTCATTCGTTCAGCCATAGAAAATCGTCGGGTTATGTGCGGGCAAAGTGCGCGAAAGCACGGTTGGCTTCGGCCATGCGGTGGGTGTCTTCTTTTTTCTTGAAGGCAGAGCCAGATTCATTGTAAGCATCGACTATTTCTGCGGCCAGTCGTTCGTTATACGGCATACCGCTGCGTGCACGAGAACATTGTACCAGCCACATAAATGCGTAGTGGTGAGCGCGGTGACCCTGTACTGGAAATGGAATCTGGTAGTTAGCACCACCAACCCGTCGGCTTTTGACTTCAAAGCTCGGTGTTAGGTTGCGAAGGGCTTTTTCAAAGACCTCCAGTGGTTCTTCAGTTTTCAGCTTTTTAGCAGCAATCTCAAGGGCGCTGTAAACAGCTTTTTCGGCCACAAGTTTCTTGCCATCAAGCATGCTTTTGTTGATAAGACGCTGTACGAGAGTGCTTTGGTACTTGCGGTCTGGTTGCAGCTGACGCTGCAGCTTCTTTGTTACTTTACGCGGCATGATTACTTATCCTCCTTCTTGGCGCCATACTTACTACGGCCTTGTTTGCGTTTTGCAACCCCTTGAAGGTCGAGCGCGCCTCGAACTATGTGGTAA
>JBARSV010000011.1:0-17507 GCA_049644865.1 Saccharimonadales bacterium (SeqCode) | reverse complement strand
ATGACCATGGGCGCACTCGTCGTCGACGTACCGAAGGAAGAATCCGCCCCAGTTGGTGGTATGCCGGGCGGGATGGGGTATTAAGTCAGAGGGAAGAGGGAAGAAGAAAGATGGAAAAAGAGGCTGCCGATCGGCAGCTCTTTTGGTCGTGGTAGCGCTTTGCTTCCAGATCCTCGAGAGAGTGGTATGGATTTACCCGCTCATGACGTACTGTATCATCCACGATACGCACGTCACTTCGCAGACGTTTTGGCCCATGGTTTTGAGTTAGATAAGAGAGATTTTTTGATAAAGAAATATTATTGACAACTTTACAAATTAAGAGAGAGAGAGTATTATAAGACAGTTCTGCGGTTGGATACCGTGGGAAGTATCACGTCATCTTGGCTTGCTATCCCCAACCATGTGGGAGTTATAGCCACGACGAAAGGACAACTGGCATGATTGCCAGCATCAAGATTGTCAATGCCGCGCTCGACGAAACGAGCGGAGGCGAGATCATTCTGCGGGGTGTGATCGACCCCGACTCGTTTCCTCTGTTGAAGGTAGATGGCTACCAGCGCGAGGCGTTGCCCCTGACGAGCTTGCCCGAGCTCGTGGCGGCTTTCGAGAGGGGTTCCGTGCCCGACATCGATCTTGGCATGCGCGGTGAGGGCTTCACGGAGCGTAACGGATGCTTCTACCTCAAGGACTCTGTCTACATCGTGGACGGGCTCCAGCGGGTGACGGCTGCGCGGGCCATCATGGAACGCCAGACCGGCGTGCAGCCCCATCTTGGGGCTGTCATCCACTTCAACACCACTGAGGCATGGGAGCGGGCACGTTTCCGTATCCTCAACCAGGACCGGCGCAAGCTGAGCCCCAACGTCTTGCTGCGCAACCTGCAGCACGACAACGCTGCTATCCGGCTGCTCTACGGGTTGACGACTAACAAGTCGTTTGTCCTCCATGGCCGTGTCGCCTGGAACCAGCAGATGCTCCGTGAGGAGCTGATCACGGCAGCGACCTACGTCAAGGTCGTTGGTTTCCTGCACGCCCACTACGGGGGCACGCAGTACTCCGAGACCAACAGGTTGGCTCGTGGCCTACTCACCCTCAAGAACACCATTGGCGAGGGGGTCATGCGGGACAACGTTCGCACATTCTTCGAGCTGGTGGACGAGTGCTGGGGTATCAAGCGGATTGCCTTCAAGGGTGGCGCGATTCACATGCGCTACGCGTTCCTGACGGCTCTCGCGCGGGTGCTCAGCCAGCATACCGATTTCTGGAAGGACGACCGTCTCTTCATCGAAGCGAGCCTTCGGCGGAAGTTGGCGCAGTTCCCGACCGATGACCCCACGGTCATCAACCTGTCATCGGCCAATGGCACGGCTCGCAACATGCTCTACATGCTGATGGTGGAACACATCAACAGTGGCAAGCGGACGCGACGGCTCAAGCCGAGGGTCAATGACTACACGGGAATGCCCGCCGGAGGTGACGAGGAAGAGTGAAACGCCCGTAATCGGGAGTGTCGCACGAGCTTTTCGTGTATCAGTAGCGTTATCGGTCCGCCATAGACCGAGAGCTGGAGACCCCAGCGCTACCCCATCACAGCCAGTGGTGGGGTTTTACTTTTAGAAGTACCCCCAAAAGTGCTTCTTTTCTATAATCCAAAATCTATAATCTAACTTCTAAATTTGTGGCTGTTGGCTGCCAGGATGCGAGAAGTAATCGATTTCTTTGACGATGTCGAGCAGGGCGGTGGCGCGTTTAGCTTCATCAGCAATCAGTTTAGCCGATTCGTAAGCTTGACTGACAAGTGATTTGTCATCAGTTGAGCGAATGATGAGTAGTAGGGTATCGAACTTTTCATCTGGCTCAAGGTCGAGTTTGTCGACGAGAGGACGGAGCTGTTCGAGGGCGTCTTTTT
Organism: Saccharimonadales bacterium (SeqCode); assembly: GCA_049644865.1. Lineage (GTDB taxonomy): Bacteria > Patescibacteriota > Saccharimonadia > Saccharimonadales > Saccharimonadaceae > JAPUDQ01. Next base: position 15,595 of record JBARSV010000011.1, on the reverse strand, counting down.
TGATAGATTCGAGGGCGGGGTCTGTTGCAACGGGCATTGCTGACGGAGCAAGAGACGGGATAGTGAGCGCTGCATCACCAGGAGTAATGGTGGCTGTATCGGTAACCGGCGATTCAACAGGTGGTAAAGCATCGCTCGGTAGAACGGCTGGCTGGGGAGTAGCTGGGGCGTTTGGGTCAGTCGCAGGCGTGGGTGTGGGTGGGACTTGAGATTCTTCAAAGCTGAGCCCTGTTGCCGGTGCAGCTGTGACGGCAGCAGCGGCGTCTTGCATACCTTCAAGCACCTTCGCGAGCTCCGCGTCATCAGTCATTGGTTGTCCGTTCTTGTCCATGCCCACCCCTTTGAAGTTGTTATGCTAAATCATTGAATTTACTGTACCATAGATACAAATGACTGTGAATACTTGAGGAGGTAACGTCATGGATGTACTCGACAACGCGAATGTAATTGCCCAGCGTGACCCGCAAAACGCTCTGGGAGTGGCGGCGGGGCAATGTGATTATTTTGCGCAAGCATTCGAGGCCGAGTTTGTGCCTGGAAAACCGGTACTGAATATCGTTTGGGCAGGCATGGGCGGTTCGGCACTGCCGATGGTTGTCGTACAATCGTGGCCCCAACTTCGTATACCGTTTGAGGTGGTGCGAAACTATGACATACCGCCCTATGTCGGTGAGCAGACGTTGTTTGTCGCGTCAAGTTACTCTGGTAATACAGAGGAAACTCTGGAGGCGCTTCGCCAGGCCGAGCAAAAAGGCGCGCAGATCGTCGTCGTTGCGGCAGGAGGCAAGCTAGCTGAGATTGCACGTGACAAGCAGTATCCGCTGTTTTCGATTCCGGCGGGTATTCAGCCGCGTATGGCGACGTTTTACTTTGTCAATGCGTTTGTCTCCATCGTGAAAAATCTCGATGTTGCTCACTATGACACCAACGAATTAGCTTCGGTCGGTGAATGGTTGCGTGGTGAGATAACTGCGTGGATGGCCGATATACCGACCGAGAGCAATTACGCCAAACAAATCGCCCTGAAGCTCATGGGTAAGACGGTTATCATGTATGCCGGTCCGAAGTTGTACCCGGCCGCCAATAAATGGAAGATTTGCATGAATGAAAATGCTAAAAATACTGCCTGGGTTAACGCGTACCCAGAACTCAATCACAATGAATTCATTGGCTGGAGCTCGCACCCGGTCGAAAAACCGTTTGCCGTCGTTGAGATTCGCTCTGGTCTCGAGCACGACCGAGTGCAAAAACGCTTTGAAGTGACAGAACGATTATTGTCTGGGATGCGGCCATCACCTCTGGTGGTTTCACCTCGTGGCGAGACGTTATTGCAGCAACTTGCTTGGAGTTTTGCGCTGGGAGATTTTGTTAGTATCTACCTGGCCCTGCTCAACGGCGTCAACCCGACACCGGTTGAATTGGTTGAGAAACTAAAAGTAGAATTAGGATAAGAATATTTGGCAAGGGGCAGGTAGCAGAGAGCAGAAATTTATCAGGTAGCAGAGAATTAGCAACCGTATCACTTACAGATTTGGCTGCATTAGCCCTCGACTGTTTTCCAAAACACTAACTACTCGTATTGGCGCAGCGCTTCGATCGGGTCCTTGCGAGAAGCTTTGATGGCAGGGTAGAGGCCAAAGATCACGCCGACGCTGAGGGCGAGACCCATGGCGATGGCAACAATCTCCCACGTGAGAGCTGGTTGAAACGAGAAAAACGTCGCGACAAAAAAGGCGATGATATATGCCGAGATGAGGCCAATGATGCCTCCAACGACTGTCATAGTGAGAGCTTCGATGAGGAATTGGCCGAAAATGTGTCGATCGCTCGCGCCAAGCGCTTTTCGTATACCAACTTCACGGGTACGTTCGGTCACGCTGACCAGCATGATGTTCATGATACCGATACCGCCGACAACAAGGGCTACCACTGCGACCGCAGCGGTTATAAGGACGATGACACTATAAAAGGCATTGGTGTTGCTTGCGATATCTTTACCTTCGATAACGCTAAAGTCACGTTCACCATCATGGTTGTTGATCAGGAGCTTGTCGATAGCTGCAGCGGTTTGAGCTGTAGTGGTTGGATTGCTTGCTCGCATGATTAGTTGGCCGATTTGAGCAATACCTTGGTTGAAACTTTTACCATCGTCGAGGTTGATAAAAGCGCTACGGTCGAGATTGACCCCGATAGCGTTGACGGGCGCGAGTGTTGGTTTCAGTACACCTATGACCGTATGCGGGCGCCCCTTGACCATAACTACTTGTCCACGAACTTGATCGTTGCCGAGTATGTCGAGAGCAGCTTCATGACCGAGAACGACAGTATTGCGGTTGGTTTCGGTGCTGACGAATTGGCCAGAGGCAAGTTTGAGCTTGAGCAAGTCGGCGAATTCGGGTGTGGTTGCGATGATTGGTGCATCTGTGGCGGTGCGATCGTTGTATTTGACAGATCCGTTTATAAACATGAGCGGTGAAGCGGCATCTGTCGCTTTGAGATCATTGATCGAGCGAAGGTCGCGTTCGGTCAATGTTGAGGTTGAGGCGATTGCAAATGGGTTGTAGCTCGTGAGTGCGGCTCGTTGGTCAGCTCCGCCTGGTTTAGCGACGATAATGCCACTGTCGAGGCCGGTGATTTGATTGGCGATGGTCCGTTTGGCACCTTCGCCGAGTGACATGACAAGCGTGATTGATAAAACACCAATGATGATACCAAGTGTTGTGAGGCCCGTTCGGACGCGGGTACTCCGTAAGCTGTTCATGCCTTCACGAATATACGATGCTAGCGTCATGAGGCAGCTCCTTTGCGTGACGTCTTGCCAAGCGGGCGTTTTTTGCGTGGGTCAACGACAGGTTCGGGATGTTTGGTGTCGCGAGCTATCTTACCGTCGATCATATGGATGATGCGGGTGGCATAGGTGGTGAGGTCGGGGTTGTGTGTCACCATGATGATGGTATTACCACGACGATGGATGTCACTCAGCTCGTTCATGATGATCTCGCTGGCACGACTGTCGAGGTTGCCGGTCGGTTCATCGGCCAGAATGATACTGGGCTTATTAACCAGTGCTCGAGCAATCGCTACACGCTGCAATTGTCCACCACTAAGCTGAGTTGGCATGTAATATTCGCGTTCCTGCAGATCAAATGTCTTGAGCATGCGACTAGCATTTTTGTGTTGTTTGTAACGTGCCATGTTTGTATAGGTGAGTGGTAGAGCGACATTGTCGATGATCGTCATGCGCGGCAACAGGTTGAAACTCTGGAAGACAAAACCGATCTCGTGCGAACGTATGTGCGCGCGACGGTGCGACGACAGCCGTTCGACGTTGACACCACTGAGTTCATAGTCGCCGTCGCTGGCGGAGTCGAGTAAGCCAAGCACATTGAGCAGGGTAGTTTTGCCGCAGCCGCTTGGGCCCATGATAGCGACAAATTCACCCTTATCGATTGTCAGGTCGATACCATCGAGCGCCATGAGCAATGTGTCATCGTGGCCGTACTCTTTGCTGATGTTTGCCAGTTTAATGACTGGCCCAGATGATTTTGCTCGCGCCATGGTCTGCCCTGTTTAGATAATCTTGACTTACTATACAACAGATGTGGTACGATTACAACAGGATTTTAGAAAAAAGCAAAATAATATCTCGAGTGTACTGCACCATATCTATATAAAGGAGTCTCCTTTATATAGATGAGCCGGTATCAATAGTGTCTAGGAATATTACGTGTTGTCGGTGTAAACTATAGGAGTAAGGAAGAGTGTCCGAGTGGTTGAAGGAGCACGCTTGGAAAGCGTGTGTGCGGGCAACCGTACCACGGGTTCGAATCCCGTCTCTTCCGCCACGTAGTATTTTTTACGGTAAGCGTGACACAATCTGTTTGGTATAATAGGTCTACATGAAGAACAGCCCTCATGTGACCAAATATATTTTTGTGACGGGGGGCGTACTCTCTGGTGTAGGCAAAGGTATTACGGCGGCGTCTCTTGGCGCCCTTTTAAAATCGCGCGGTTTGCGTGTCAGCATGCAAAAATGCGACCCATACCTCAATGTCGACGCCGGCACGTTGAACCCAGCCGAGCACGGTGAATGTTGGGTCACTCGCGATGGTGCTGAGACCGACCTCGACCTCGGACATTATGAACGTTTCCTCGACGAAGAGACGACGCGCGATAGTATCACACTTTCCGGACGGCTTTTTAAACAGCTCATCGAAGACGAACGCGGTGGCAAATTCCTCGGTAAGACAGTGCAGCTCGTACCGCATCTCACGAATGCTATCCAGGAGACGATCATCAAGGCTGGTCAGGGGTCAGATGTACATATCGTCGAGCTGGGCGGTACGGTTGGCGACTATGAGGGGCTCAGTTTCGTCGAGGCTTTTCGTGAGTTCTCGATGAAGCATCCGGGTAACGTGGTGTTTATCCATGTTGTCTATATACCCTATCTAAAAGCCAGCAAAGAATTCAAGACAAAGCCGGCCCAAAACGCCGTCCGCGACCTACGCGGCTTTGGTATCAGTCCCGATATTATCGTGGCGCGGGTCGAGGAGACGCCCGACCCATCGATTGTTCGCAAGATAAGTTTGTTTGGCGGTGTCCCCGAAGAGGCTGTCGCCTTGATGCCAAATGCTGATACCGTACTGCGTGTACCACTTATCTTGCATGAGCTCGGCATCGATGCACTTGTCGCGCGTAAGCTCGGATTCGAGGCGACCCGAGCCCACCTGACAAAATGGAAAGACGTTGTTGAAAAAGCTACGAAGAAGCATCATACAACAGTCCGTGTTGGCATCGTCGCCAAATATCTCGACAACGAAGACACCTACATGTCGGTCATCGAAGCACTCAAAAGTGCCGCCTGGCATGAGGGGGTGGGTCTGCAGTATGAGTGGGTGAGTGCCGAAGCAATCGAACGGTCAGGCACAAAGGGGCTTGAAAAGTACGATGGATTAATTGTGCCCGGTGGGTTTGGCACTAGGGGTGTCGAGGGCAAAATAACTGCTGCCACGTACGCGCTGACACACAAAAAACCATATCTTGGTCTCTGTCTTGGCCTGCAAGTTGCGGTTATCGCGGCAGCCCGCCTCGGTGGGGTCCGGGCTGCAACGTCAGGAGAGCTCGACGCCGACGCGGCTGACCAAGTCGTCTACATCATGGCTGACCAGAAGGGCAAAGAAGCTACCGGCGGCACGATGAGACTCGGCGATTACCCGGCACGACTCACCAAAGGCTCCACGACCGCTGAGGTCTACGGTACACGCGACATCATAGAGCGTCACCGTCACCGCTATGAAGTCAACCGCGCCTATGAGGCGAATATCAACAGAGGTGGTTTGGTCATCTCAGGCGAAAGCCCTGACGGCCGCTTGGTTGAATTTGTCGAAGCCGTTGATCATCCGTACTTCCTCGCGACCCAAGCTCACCCCGAATTCCGCTCCCGCCCGACTCGTCCGCATCCGCTATTCATCGGGTTTATCCGATCATTGCAATAAGTTCATCGAGCGTTTCGGCCATCACGATGCCGCGCCGAGACAGATAGTCGGTTTTTTCAGGGGCTGATTCGCCTAAGTTACCGACAATCGCACCAGCGTGACCGAATTGTTGACCGGGTGGCAGAGAATGACCAACAACGAGGCCGTAGATCGGCTTGGTAACGTGCAGGGCGGCGTAATCGGCGGCATGTTGTTCGCTTTCGCCACCGATCTCGCCGACCATGATCATCTGTTTAACGCCAGGATCGGCTTGGCAAAACTGGAGTGCCTCGGTAAAATTCGTGCCTTGTACTGGGTCGCCACCGATGCCAAGTACCAGGCGCTGGCCGATACCGCGTTTGCTGAGCGCGTCTGCTAGCTCATAGGTGAGCGTGCCACTGCGCGATATGATAGCAGTGTGGCCAGGTGTTGTGATAGAATCTGCGATAATGCCGAGTTTGTGGCTGCCGGGTACGATGAGACCGGGGCAATTTGGCCCGATGATCGTTGCATTTTTGGCAGCGGCTGCTTGATAGACCGCCAGCATATCATGAACGGGAATGCCCTCGGTGATGCACACGATCAAGCGTATGCCCGCCGCTATGGCCTCGAGCAGAGCGCTTTTCGCAAAACGGGCCGGTACAAAGATGACGCTGGTGGTGCTGGGGTGGGCTGAAACTGCTTCAGCCATAGTGTTGTAAACAGGTATACCATGGATGCGTTCACCGGCTTTGCCAGGGGTGACACCGGCGACGATAGCCGTGCCGGCGTCGATCATAGCGCGCGTATGAAATGCCCCATGATGACCGGTGATGCCCTGGATAATGACAGGGAGGTTTGAGAATACGGCGTATGCTAGCCATGATGAGTTTTCTTTGAGATACGTTGTTTCTTCGTTCAAAACCGGATGTGTGTTGCCTCCCTCCTCGGCTAACTCTTTACGGGGGGCTGCGCCCGTCCATGGCTTTGGGCTGACCCCAGGATGAGCTGACGCTCCTCTTTGGGTCACACTATCCTCTGAGGAATGCAACACAGATCCGGCTAGCGTAGCCTGTGGCGTGTTGCTATCTTCCGTCTCCCTCTTCCCGCTTCCCGTTTCTGCGAGTGCTCTTCGCACACAGCTCGCCAGATCCGGCTGTATCTCGATTCCGGCTTCGTGGAGTAGCTTAGCCGCCTCGTCGCGCCGTGTGCCCTCGAGGCGAACATACAGAGGCACAAGACCAGGTATCTCGCGCTTTGCAGCAATAATTCCGCGGGCGATGTCGTCACAGCGAGTGATACCGGCAAAGATATTGATAATAATACTCGCCACCCCTGGTAGTTCAGTAATCCCTCGCATATTTTGCATAAAAACATCTTCACCGGTACCACCACCTATATCGAGGAAATTGGCCGGCTGACCGCCTGCCGCGTCAATAGTATCCATGGTGCTCATCGCCATACCGGCACCGTTGGCGATGACACCGATCGTGCCTCCAAGTGGGATAATGCTTGACGTATCATGGTTACTGGCAAGAGCACTATGGCGAAACAGAGCATTATCATCAACAAGCAGTTTAGCGTCGGCGGCAATAAGCTCGTGGGTTTTGGTAAGCACCAGCGGGTTGATTTCGAGCAGTAGACAGTCATTGTCAAAAAAACAATCTTCTAAGCACTTTAGGAAGTCGATTGTGCTTGATGGTGGTAATTTGAGCGCATCACAAATTGTTTCATAAGCGTCATCATTTTTCGTCCGGGGTACAGTTTTAACAGAGGAAGCATTCTCCTCGATGTCAATTCCGCCACGGCTAGCCACAAGCCATTCGACCTGCCGTCTGTCACGGTTGACACGCAGTGCCAGGTACATCTCGCGCTCGATGGCAAGTGCTTGCTCGACCAAGATTGATTCAGGCAGATGATCCTTGATAGGTTGCGTTGCCACGGCCCGATAGGCCGCTTCAAACTCGAGTGCAGTACGAACGATCCGTATGCCGCCTGCCTTGCCACGCCCACCGACTGGCACCTGGCTTTTGAGCACCACCGGATAATCCAGTTTTTGTATCAGACCCGCTACTTCAGAACCCATACTACTATATAAAGGAGTCTCCTTTATAGTTTTCTTTATAGCGAGGAGGGTGCTGGTGGGGAGGGCGACGTCGGCTGCCCGCAGCAGGGCTTTGGCCTGATGTTCAAGGAGTTGCATAGTACTAGTATACGCGATTTGTCGTACCTCTGTTATAATAGAGGTCATTATGCAGGTGATCGGTGAGACAATACGACAGATCGTGCGCGACATGGGTGCCGACGTCGACGTGGTGATGACACGACCTGAGGCGCAATTCGGTGATTGGTCGTGCAATGTGGCGCTGCAACTGAGTAAGCAGCTAGGGCGGAATCCACGAGACATCGCTCAAGAAATCGCTGATAAACTCACAACGGTATCAGAGGTCAAAACGGTGACGATTGCTGGCCCTGGATTTATCAACATCACGTTAACCGACGATTCGCTGTTTGCGTTGGTTCATCACGTTTCAGAACCCGCGGCCGGTGATTCCACGATTGTCATCGAAACGAACAACCCAAATCCGTTTAAGGCGATGCATATTGGGCACGCGATGAACGCGATCGTCGCTGATACTATCGCCAATTTACTCGAACAGGGTAACCATCTCTATAGGGTAAGCTATCATGGCGATGTCGGGTTACATGTCGGCCGGTCAATGTATAGTCTGCTCCGGTTCGTAAACGGCGATGTCAAAAAATTGTCAGAGGTACCTGCGTATGAGCGGAATAGCTTTATGAGCCGGATGTACGCCGAAGGCTCGCGGGCCTACAAAGAGGACGAAGCCGCCAAGGCTGAGATCGACGAATTGTCTCGCCAGTCCTTCACCCGGGCTGATCCGCTCTACGCGTCTGTGTATGATACGGTGTTTGCGTGGAGTTTTGACGAGATTGCGACAAATGTCGCTCGGCTGGGCAATAAGCCTGTCGAACGCAAATTCCTCGAAAGCGATGCTGACCTGCGTGGCGTCAAAATAGTACGGGACAACGTACCGCGTGTTTTTCAAGAGAGCGACGGGGCGTTGATATTTAAAGGATCAGAACATGGTAGTTTTGACAACGTATTTGTCAGCAAGAACGGCCTTGGCCTCTATGGGGCGCGCGACATCGGTCTCATCCAGCTAAAAAACGAACAGTATCACCCTGACAAAAGTTATATTGTCACCGCCGATGAACAGCGCGATTACTTTAAAGGCATCCTGGCTGCTGCCGGCATGATTTGGCCCGAGCTAGATGGGCAAACGGTCAATATATCGACCGGGATGGTCAAGCTGACTACTGGTAAGATGAGCTCGCGCAGTGGTGATGTTATCGAGATTGGCTGGCTGTTTGATCAGATTGGCAAGGCTATCCATGCGCGTGGAGGGGAAGTGACTGAAGACATTGTGGCTGGCGCACTGCGGTATGCGTTTCTCAGGGTGCGGATCGGCGGCGATGTTGTCTTCGACGTCAATGAATCGGTCAGTATACAGGGCAACAGCGGGCCGTATGTGCAGTATGCGCATGCGAGGGCGTGCTCGATTCTCAGCAAGGCTGAGAATCAGAGGGAAGAGGGAAGAGGGAAGAGGGAAGAGGGGCTGCAAACAGATGAACGGCTGCTGTTACGCAAGATAACAGAGTACGCAGATGTAGTTGAAAAAGCAACGAAGGAGCTGATGCCGCATCACATTTGTAATTATCTCTACGAATTAGCACAAGAATTTAACCGTTTTTATGAGAAGAACCACGTGATCGGTGATGCGCGGCAAGCGATACGTCTCGAGCTGGTCATGTTCTACCGTGACACGCTCGCTCGTGGGCTATCTTTGCTGGGTATCTCCGCGCCCGAACAGATGTAGCTAGCAGCATTTCAGCATGTTCTTGAGACGGTTGAAGTTGCTGGGGGAGTAGGGTACAGTAGTTGTATGTCGAATCACACATACCAGCTTGGGCTCATTCTCGTCCTTGCTCGCGTGCCTTCGGCAGGCTAGATTCGCTGTAGGATCGATCCACCGCCGAAGGGAAGCCTCGGCGATTTTTCGTTTCTACGGTATTCAACCCAGCGGGCTCTAGCCGCCCGCGCACATCAACAAGGAGAGAATGTGGCCTCATCAATACAGCTTTCACTGCGTACCACCGTGCTCGATAAGCTCGAAGCGCGTAGTTCGCCTGCGGTGGCGGCAAGTATTTCGGAGCTCAGGCAGATTCTCGGCCTGGACGACACTACCAACAAGCAACTCCGTCGCGCTATCGAGGCGTTGTTTTACGGAGGAGCCAATCCCCAGCTTCGTCTACGGCGTTACGTCGTGGATGAAGGCCAGCCTAAGGGGTGGGAAATCTGTAAGATTTAGTAGTATCCCCGCACGTTCATCATTGGGGTTACCGCCACATTTGGTGACTACGGGCGGGGTGGAGGGGCGTCACATGCCACCTTCACCCCGTCCCATGCGGCGTCTCTCCTTGTCTTTTTCACGCAATCTGTTATCATACAAGTATTAACAGAGGTAATCCCTCGCTAGCCAGCGAGGATGAATATAAGGAGAATATCGTATGGCTACCAAAGCCAAAAAACCAGCACGTAAGGCCGTTGCCGCCGTGGCAGCACCAGCCGCAAAGGTCGGTGGATTTATGAACTTTATCCGTGAGCAGGGCGTTGTCGGTCTGGCCGTCGGTCTGGCGATCGGTACTGCAGCCGGTGACACGGTCAAGAAGCTCGTTCAAGCATTTATCGACCCATTAGTTCAGCTCATGATCGGCTCGCAACAGGGATTGCAGGCTGCCAGCTTCACTGTCACCATCGGTGACCGCAGCGGTGAATTTGCTTGGGGTGCCTTTGTCAGCTCACTTATCACACTGCTTGCTGTTGCCTTCGTCGTCTACGGCATCATCCACATGCTCAAACTCGACAAACTCGACAAGAAAAAAGACTAACTTTACTTCCTATATCACAACAAATGAGTTCGGCCTAGCCGAGCTTATTTGCTACCCTCGGACATCACTGCCTAGAGGAGCTTCCTCTAGGCAGTTGAGACACGACGGTGTAGAATAGGGATATGCCGACAAGAAATATCATGAAGACGTACGGTGAGGGTAATTATTACCATGCGTATAACAGGGGTGTTGATAAGATGAATATCTTCCTCGATGATGCGGATTATGAGGTGATGCTCGCCTTATTCAAGAGATACCTTTCACCCGAGAGGCAGCGCGACTTGAGCCGTAATCTTTTACCGAATTATCATGACAGTGTCGATCTTGTTGCGTATTGCCTCATGCCAAACCATTATCATTTGTTGTTGTATCTCAAGCAAAAACAGGGCATCGAGAAGCTGATGCGAAGCGTCATGACGGCCTATAGTCGGTATTTTAATACGAAATACGAGCGCGTCGGTGGATTGTTTCAGAACCATTTTTTGGCCGCACGCATCGGGTCAGACGAGTATCTTTGGCATGTTAGTCGGTATATACACCTCAATCCGCTGGATATCAACCAGGACCCACTCACGTATCTCTACTCAAGCATAGGATATTTTAGGGGGGATAAAAAGGCGAGTTGGATGTCGCCACACTATCTCGTTGAGAATAGCGATGAGAGGAAAAAATATATCGACAGTATCAATGACATGCAGGACTATCACCGACTGCAGGCACGGCTAAAGCACCTATTGGCGGAGTATCAGGATAGTGATGTCTCTAGATAACTGCCTAGAGGAGCTTCCTGGATGCAGTTAGGTTAGGCGATAGTGCGGGTGGAATCATGCACTGAGTCGCGGGGGTAGCGAGCGCTCCAGTCGGCCATGTCGCGCAGGATCGGCAGGAGGTCGCGGCCTTTGCGGGTGAGTTCATAGTGATGGTCGATTTCCGTGATGATGGCGTGCTGTTGCAGGCTTGCGAGGCGTTGCGAGAGGGTACGGGGGTTGATGTCGGGGATAGCACGTTCGATCTCACAATAACGCCGCGGGCTGGCTGCGAGCTCACGGAGTATGAGAGCAGTCCATTTGGTTCCGAGTATATCTGCGGCGCTGCGGAGACAACTGAGGTGATGGAGTGAATCTTCCATAGTTTACTTTACTTTGTATAGTAATATACGTTACACTAATACTATATAAAGTATAGCAAAAGGAGAAAAGTATGAACATAGTAATTATCGGCGGCAGTGTGCGACCAGGCAATGCCAGCGCAAGAGTCAGCAAATGGGTGGAGAATGTTGCAAAAAACACACTACAAGATACAGAGGTGAGTGTGGTCGATCTTGCGACACTTAACCTACCGCGTTTTGAAGAAGCTATCCCTCCGATGATGAATGATCAGCGCGATCCAAGCGGTGCGCTCAAGCAGTGGCTGGATGCCCTCGACGCGGCCGATGGCTATGTCTTTGTCACGCCAGAGTACAATCATGGCATGTCTGGCGCTCTCAAGGACGCGATTGATTACATCGACCACCAGATCATGAAAAAACCGTTTATCGTTGTTAGTCATGGTGGCGTCGGCGGGGCGCGGGCGGTTGAGCAGGTCAAACTGGTGCTCAACGCCAACATCGGGGCCATCCCAGTACCGAATAGCGTCAATATATTTGGCTATATTGCCATGGATAACTCCATCGATGAACAGGGTATCGCACAATCTGACGCGGTCAAGAAAACCGAAGGTCCGCTCACGGGTGCTCTCGAAACCCTTCACTGGTACGCTACTGCGCTCAAAACCGCTCGTGGTTAGGCTGGCCTCTGTTCGCACCTCTTGACAAATTATATCGCTTGTGCTATGATGAACAGAGGTAAACAAAAAACAAATATGCCCACCACCGCTGAAATCGATGCTCCACAGAGATTTTATCTGAATAAAATCTCTGATACATATACAGAGTTACCTCCGACAACTTTTGCTCGTATTCGCAAGTACCAGGAGATGGATGTATTTCATGACTGGGACGAACCAGGAGTGACGAAATATGATGTATATGAGGTGTGGGATAATCAAACAGATGAGATAATGACTCTCGATACCGTAGAAGAGCTTGATGATTTCATACTGCTTGACGTTGGCGTACGTGAATACGGACGATATAAAAGCACTTTGCAATCTGTGGAAGACGCAGTACGTGGTATGCCGATGAGTAGAGTAAGCGAAGGAGTGTTGCAGGCTGCCAAATCAGCGCTTCGTGATAAGTTGGCTCTTGTACGGCGTATACGGACGGGCGAAGAACAATCAGTGACGCTCGAAGAAGTATATACCAGTTTCCGTGATCTGAATTTCGCTTTTTCTTCCATCGCAACCGCACTCTCTCTTGGCTCTGACTCACTCCCGTCAGACCATCTCGCGCACGCTTGGTTCAAAACTGGTAAAGCTCCCTCTAACAAAACAGGAGCATACAATGCACAGTATGATGTGTGCAATGATACATACGTAGACGAAGGTGACCAAGATAAATCCGAAAGTGGACGATATTACGATAGTGGGGCTGAGATTCATTATCCCGCGGAACTCGAGATACGAGTCGATTCTGAAAAACGCATTGAGTTTAATTACACCCCTAAGCTTAGCTCGGCTCGTGCTCACCATCACTCTCAATCACTGGTACATCACGAGGATGGTCGCACGAGACAATATGACAATTGGTCACTAAGTATTCGTATCGATCTGGATCCTGACGCACCAGCAGGTATTGCTCTTGATATTGCACGAAGTGATCACAAGGAACGTACGTACAAAGACGGTAAAAAGATAGATCGCCAAGGAGATTTAGTTGGTAAAGTGATGGCTGCTGCCTCACCTCACGGTAGCCATCAGTATGAAGGCTTTACGCCTGATATGGCTGCAGATTTTAAAAATTTCGCAGAACACTTCGCCGTTCAGCTCGATCTGCAACGTAAAGAGCTTAAGAAACGTTCGATTGGCCGGTCAGCTATCGAGAACGTGTTCTAGACCAAATCCTGCGAAGTTTTACCCCATAATGCGTCGAATACTGCTTGAAATGTCTCAGCGATATCAGGGTGATTGATTACACTGGTAATCATCCCATGGCGAAATGTACTAATGGCAACGGTCTGACCATATATAATGATCTGAGCAGGCACATCAAAATCGACATTTTTAACATGGATATCCTGAGCGCGTAGGCGAGTAATTTCATCTGGCGACACCTTGTAGAGAGCCCTGCTTTCGAGGCCATGTTCAATCTGACGCGAGATTTGCTGGTCTATCATCGTATCTATATCTGTGTCTACCCGATCGTGGCTGCTCGCAATGATAGATAAATTATGCCCCTGACGTATGATGTCGTCATAGAGAGTTTTGATACCGTCAATGCCTTCGAGCGTGATAATCCCCGCGCTATCACTTTTGAGGTGGAACTGAGTTAGGAGCGAGGGGATAATACCGCTGATTTCCTCAGAAGCTTGCTTGAGACGGCGCTGTTGCGCCAATAAGAGTTTCTTGATGTTGTCTGGTGAAGTAGGGGAGTATATTGACTTCTTTGCATCGGTTTTTGTCGCGAGGCCGAGTTTTTCAAGCTTTTCACAGATCATATAGGCGTTGGTGCGGGACTCGCTGGTGTGGTCGGCCAGCTCCGTCGGGGTCAGCGTGCCATGCTCGATGAGTGCCAAGTAGCCCTTGGCCTGGCTCTCGGTCAGACCAGCCTTACGGATAATGTCGAGAATAGGAGTGGTGGGGGATTGTTCGTCCATAGCGTCTCTACGTCGTCATAAGAGGGTTTACAAGCTTTAGGCCATCAATTCCAGCAAAATCATCGGTGTTGGCGGTCCAGAGCTCGGCATCGGCCTCGAGAGCCGTTGCGGCGATGATAGCGTCGCCGAGCCCGATACGAGCCGGTTGAGCTTGGCGAATACGAATGGCGCGCGCTATGACCGAGTCAGTGAGTTCAATTTGTTGACCGAGCGCTAAGCTTGCAGTGATTGCGTCACGCTCTTCATCTGTTATGCGGTTGTAGCCGAGCGATTCGATACGACTGATACTCGCAAATGCGTAGGAGTGTATAGAGAATTGCTCGACGATTGCCTGGTTCGTGGCTGCGTAAATAATGATGTTTGTATCGAGCACGATCATCTAGTAGTCCCTCCCGGGAAGTGGTTTGTCAAGATTGCGGATCTCGCGTTGCCACGCAACGGGATCTTCGATCATACCAAGGCCTTTACCTTCAGCCTTTGCTCGGGCGGTCGCTTCTTGGAGTGCTCTGAACGCATCCAAGATAGCTTGCCGCTGGGCAGGGGAATTGAGCGTGGGGCGTGCGGCGACAGGGAGAGTAGTCGCGTCGACCTTGTCACCGACCTTTAGTCCACTGGCCTCGACGACCCATTTAGGGAGGCGCAGGGCGTAACTGTTGCCGGATTTGATGAGAGTTGCCGTGTATTTGGTATTCATAGTGATGACAATTGTATATACATATGTGATTACTGTCAAGGTTTTGTGCTTGATGTACCTTCAGTCTAGCACAGTACATGATATATGTCAATATCGTTTTGACATTTCAAAGTGCTTATACACCTCTGTTAATGTCATTATCGAACAAAACATAATTGACATAAAATACAAATTCTGGTATGATGTAGACAGTTGATCGAGAGGCAAATTGATCGACAGCAAGGTTTACAAGGAGAGTAGGGTACGCGGCTGACATATATATGTTTTGAGACATGTATCCTCGGCTGCGCGGTTTTAACTCTGTCTGACCTGAGAAATCAGATGTCGAGACTACCGCATCTCAAGGCCCTGACTCTTACGAGCGGCAACGCTCATATATATACGCATGCGCGAACAGCCGTGAGAAGCTGCTCGCGCCCGCTGAGGTGTTTGTACGCGCTCGCAGCCGTACAAACACTGATTGCGGTCTCCGCTATCTGGGGAAGCCCCCAGATAGATGATCGCGCAAACCAGGGCTAACACCCGAAGTTGTACCTTGAAAGTAGCATCTATGCATAGAGGAGCTTCCTCTGGGCAGCGATGGGGGAGTCGAGTTCTCTCGAATCGGGCATATGGATGGTTGTTGTGAAAACGACGGCGATCCAGTGCACGAGGGAGAGAGCTCGAACCGGTCGAGCTCACGAGTCTCCGAGGAGGAGACATGAACAAGACCCAGACCGCCACCC
>JBARSV010000010.1:0-2283 GCA_049644865.1 Saccharimonadales bacterium (SeqCode) | reverse complement strand
ACCGACGAAACAGTCTAATCCCAAGAAGCAAACCTCCTGGCTGCGCCAGGCGTACGAACAGCTACAGCAGGCCTACAGCCTGCTGCTATGGGGCCAGGGGTGAGTGTGGAAGTGTGGGGTGGTTCAGGAGCCTGCTATTGATCATTTAGCATTGATCGTTGATCATTAGTTTTTCATTGATCGTTGATACGTTTTTCGCTAAAACGTTTAACGAATAAACGATCAATCTTAAGCTGAGCTCTCCGCTTTTTACGTTGCATTTTCGATAAACTCCGTCACCTCAAACGTTTCCCCAGTGAGCTCGATAACGCTTAGTCGTGCATCGTGATCTCCATGAGTATGTAGCCAGAGTTTGGCGGCAAATCCCATCTGGCGGAGTTTCTTAGGCGTAATCGCGGCGATGCCGCCGCCTTGACGATGACTGCGCCGGTATTTTACCTCGACAAAGTAGACGATATCTTTTCGCGTGGCGATGATGTCGACCTCACACCATTTGGTCTTCCAGTTGCGATCGATGATCTCGTAGCTATGCCGCTGTAGGTAGTTTGCCGCAGCGTCTTCGGCATGACTACCGATACTGAGAGGTGATGGTGACACAGCGGCCTGATCTGGTGTTCCAAGGACAGCCCGTCGAGAAGTATTTGTGTTATTTTGCACGTAATAATTGTTGCTGTATTGTGACTTAAGTGGCTCAAATGACATCCGATGAATCGGCGTCGGCCCAAGCTGTTCGATAGCCGCTCGATGTTTCGCAGCACCATAGCCGACATGCCCCGCGAACCCATACCCCGGAAATATGGTATCGCACAGTGCCATATAGTCGTCGCGCGCGACCTTCGCGATCACCGATGCCGCGCTGACACTCGGTACCAGCATATCCGCCTTCTTCATCATAGTTATATCACATTTCAATTCCCAAGGAGCCTGGCTCCTAGGTTTTGAGAATGTGGTGTGGTATGTTTTTTCGGGTGGAGCGAGGAGGTTGATGGTTCCGTCGATGATGATATGATCGTCGGACGTTATGTCAAGTTGTGCGACAGCGCGATGTGCGGCAAGACGAAGCGCCGCACTCAGACCGATACGATCGATATCACGTGCACTCACCCAGCCGATGCCGACGAGTGGTGCCACCAACTTGATCTCGCGCGACAATCGTTCACGCTTTTTCTTGGTCAACAGTTTACTGTCGGTCAGCCCTGCGATCTCCGCGCCACCCAAACCGACTGCCGCCACCACCAACGGTCCCGCCCACGACCCGCGACCAACTTCATCAACGCCGATGATCATCGCAAAGGAGAAGTTAGATAATGGAGTATGGATTTTGGAATAATCGCAAATAGTAACATAGTGTATCCATAATAACAGATAGAAACATCCGCCACCGCGTTAAATAATCAATACCTTGGAATCACAAATGCTAGCAGATTGCTCTAGTTTCTCGACTGGCGTTAGCCAGTCGATTCCTTGGTGTGGGCGCTCGTAGTTGTAGTAGTGTAGGTATTCAGGAATAGCACTTTGCCATCGTTTGAGATCGTGAGGTAGGCGAGTAATACATTCATCTTGGATCGTCCGGTTAAACCGTTCTATGTGGGCATTGTCATTTGGCTTCCGTATTCTCGTATAGCGATGCGTAATGTCTTGCTCCAGGAGTTTTTTAGTAAACCATGTGCTAAATTCTGGCCCGTGGTCAGTTTGTACTGTCGCAAAGGCGAATGGCGCTACTGTTCGTGCTGCCAATGCAAAAGAAGCGCCACCGTCAGCACTGATCTTCTTCGTGGGAAGTGCATACGTCCATCTACTATGGACATCAATGAGTGTGTAGAGATACAGTTCACTACCATCTTTTCGCCCTACGTGAATGGTATCCGCTTCAAGCAACAGCCCTGGGGTGTCAGGAAGCGGCCGAGCAGTGCTCTGATGCCATTTCTTCCACTTGGAGTATTTGGTACGTCCATGGCGGGACAATGTCCGCTTAACGCTACTGAGCGAGGCAACAATTCCTTCACGTCTGAGCAGGACATGAATAAACTCGGCGCCTCGGCGGGTCGTGTCTCGCAGTTCGAGAATACGAGCGACAATAGCTTCATCAAGCTCACGAGGGTGGTGATGTGGACGAGAACTTTCGGTAGCAATAACTCTAAATTGTCGCACTTCAGGGTGTACCTTTTGACACCATTTGACAATAGCGCTCTGGCTGTAGCCAAAATGTCTGGAGACCTCCCGAGTGCTCGCTCCAGCACGCACCATCTTGACTGCTTCGGCTCGCACTTTAGGTAGATTTGG
>JBARSV010000009.1:0-34146 GCA_049644865.1 Saccharimonadales bacterium (SeqCode) | reverse complement strand
CGTACCTTTCCACCAGTAGCCTTGTACATTGCAAGTATCTTATTCGGATCGACTCGCTTGCCCATATATACCACCCCCTCCTTCTTTTAGAATAACGGAAGTGTTCGATATGTTGTGGTAGAGTACGACCACCTTGCAGTATTGTTGGGAATTGTTTACAATTAACCATAAGTAAAAAAATATAAATAATGAAACAGTCCTCAAATCATCCTTACCTCAGTAGAATTCTTTTTATACTTTTAGGGATTGTTGTGATAACGATAGGTATTATAAGATTTGATATCACTACAGTACAAAGCTTCGCCTCTAATAAAGTCCTTTCCTACGCCACATTAATAAGCCGCAGCGAATTACTTTCAGAAGCAAATGTATCACGTTCGTCGAATAACTTACTGCCGTTATCACTTAATTCACAACTCAACACGTCGGCTCAAGCCAAAGCTCAGCATATGGCAGACAACAACTATTGGGCACATGTCGCACCCGACGGCACGCAACCATGGTATTTTTTTGAAGCTGCGGGCTATAGTTATCAGGCAGCTGGCGAGAACCTCGCCTATGGTTTTGACTCAAGTTTCGCGGTAAATCAAGGCTGGATGAATAGCTCGGGCCACAGGGCAAATATCCTTGGTGATTATAGTGATGTCGGTTTCGGTATCGTTAACGCACCAAGTTTTCAGGGTGGTGAGTACACCATAGTTGTCGCACACTATGGCAAACCCCTCAACTATACCGCACCCGCACCGCCACCGGCACCAAGCCCGGCACCACAACCTGCTCCGACACCTGCACCAGCTCCATCGATGAATACATCGCCAGCATCCGGCTCATCACAACAAGCAAGCGAGTCAGAATCAACGCCAGCTCCATCGGCAGAACAAGCTCTCCAGCCCACTGCATCTCCTTCGTCGCCAACTATCGCTACACCTGCCGCACCGAAATCTGTCAAAGTTGCCGAGGCAAAAAATGTATCCGTACTTGATATGTTTGCCATGGGGACGCTGCCAGGCGTTGCCGTCGTTAGCCTTGCTCTTACCCTAACTGCCGCGCTGGGCTACGCCATAACTCATCGTACTCTCATGCAGCACGCCCTCATAACCAGCGAACGTTTTGTTATCGCACACCCGACATTCGACGTCATAGCCTTGACGTTGGCATTGGCGCTCATCTTGACAACAACTGCCGCTCGGCTGCAATAAATTATTTGATTTTTATATTCTCTGCGCCATATATATCACTAATTCGTGACGTCAACTCATCGCTTGCACCTGCCCGAAAAGGTAGACGTATAGCAGAGTCTTTTGACTGACCGAGAACGAGAATAATTTCACTGGCGCCGGGAAACTCATTAAACGTCTTTTTGAGCCGCAATAATTTATCTTGATCGGTTGGGTCAGGTACTTTGACATATATTTTTGGAGTGATTTCTTCGACGGGAGCGTAGCTATAGCGCGGTTCAGGAGGAGAAGTAATTGTCGATGTCTGTTGTTTCTTTGGTTTTGGCGTCTTCATCTTTTTGCCCGTACTCTCATAATTGTCAAGTTCGTCATTAGTAAAAAAGGTTATCTCATCGGCAATAACTTTGGCCGATCCAAGCGGGTTGCCATCGCGATCGGTACTGCTTACTTTTCCGCTGACTGTTATGACGGCGTCTTGCACGAGTGCTTCAGCGATTTCTTCAAATGTTTTAGGAAATACGATCACCTCGCTTTCTCCAGTTTTGTCTTCAACAGCCACAAATGCCATCTTGCTTCCATTCTTCGTTAGTATCGTACGGATACTTGATATTACTCCCCCGATCACAACGGCTTTTTTGTCATGGTCTTCAGTGACGCTACCGATGGGCACGGTTTGCTCTTCAAAATACGCATCGTATTTATCGAGCGGATGAGCACTCAGATACAATCCCAACAGTTCACGTTCCCACTGTAACATCTCGCGATCATGATAGTGGGTTGGTGATGGTTCAAGTACGATATCAGGCATACTGATCACATCGGCCATCCCACCAAATAAATCAGCTTGATTACTAGCAGCGTCGCGCTGCACTTTGCTAGCGTAACCGGTGATTGTATCGAGATTGAACAGCAGGTCGGATCGTGTGCCGTAACTATCATACGCCCCTGATTTGATAAGTGATTCCCACGCGCGTCGGTTGAATTTACTGGTGCTCACACGGCGAGCAAAATCACCAATACCCTGAAATGCGCCGTCTTCGTCACGTGTACGGATGAGCTCTTCAACTGCGTTTTCTCCGACACCCTTGACGGCAACCATACCGAACCGAATCTCATTTTTGTCTGGCACGATGGCAAATTCTTTGTAACTGAGGTTGACATCGGGTGGTAAGACTTTGATGCCCATATGACGACACTCGGATATCTCAATAGCCAGGCGGTCAATGTCATCGCGATCACTTGTCATAAGGGCCGCCATAAAAGCGTCAGGATAATGAGCTTTGAGATAGGCCGTCCAGTAGGCAATCAAGGCGTAACAAGCAGAGTGGGATTTGTTAAAGGCATAGTCGGCAAAGCCCAATATATCGTGCCAAATTTTTTCGACAGTTTGTCGAGGTACGCCGTTTTCCACTGCTCCTTCGATAAACTTATCGCCCATTTTCTTGAGCACTTCAGGAATTTTCTTGCCGATACCTTTGCGAAGCGTGTCTGATTCACCGCCGGTAAAACCCGACATCTCTCGACTCATCTGCATGACTTGCTCTTGGTAGACGATGACACCATAGGTCGATTGGAGGGCGTTTTTAGTCAGTTCATGTTCGTATGTCACCTTCTCCAGCCCATTTTTACGACGCACGAATGAATCGGTCAGTCCAGCACCCAACGGACCTGGCCGGTAGAGCGCACACATCGCAATAATGTCATTGAACTCCGTCGGTTTAAGTTCTTTCAGATAGCGTTTCATGCCCGCTGACTCGAGCTGGAAGACACCCGTCGTATCACCGCGCTGAAATAGTTCGTAGGTCGCAAGATCATCAAGTGGCAGTTCACTCAGGTTAATCTGATTTTTGTAGACTTTTTTGATGATACGCAGCGCATTATTGATAATAGTGAGATTGCTAAGGCCGAGGAAATCCATCTTAAGCAGACCGAGATCTTCGATTGGACCCATCGGGTACTGCGTCGCGACCACGCCCTTTTGAGCCATCTCGAGCGGAGCGAATTTTACGATATCATCAGGCGCGATCACGACACCGGCTGCATGGACACCATGGCTGCGAATCGTGCCTTCAAGCCGTATCGCAAAGTCGATCACTTCTTTGGCGGTTGGGCTCGTATCGTACGCATTTTTTAAGTCAGGATCCGTCGTGATACTTTTGCCAAGTGGTATATGCCGGCCCTGAACTGGCGGCGGGATCAGTTTAGCGAGTTTGTCAGCTTCGGCATAGGGCACTTGGAGAACACGAGCAACATCTCGCACGGCGGCTCGGGCAGCCATCTTACCAAACGTCGCGATGTTTGCCACGCGTTCAGAACCATATTTTTCGACACAATATTGGATCACTTCGTCACGGCGAGTATCTTGTATGTCGATATCGATATCAGGCATAGAGATACGGTCTGGATTCAAAAAACGTTCAAATAGTAGGTCGTATTTGAGCGGATCAAGATCAGTTATATTGAGCCCGTAGGCGATAATCGAACCAGCGGCGCTGCCCCGTCCCGGCCCAAAGATTATACCTTGATCTTTGCCCCAGTTGATGAAGTCATGGATAATCAAGAAATAACCATTGAAGCCCATGGTATCGATAACGCCAAGCTCATATTCGGCGCGTGTTATGACATCAGGACTGAGTGTTTTTCGAGCGGCCTTCTCAGTGAGCGACGCGATTGCCTCCTTGGCAACACCACCATATCGCCACGCAAGGCCTTGCCAGACTAAGATATCAAGATGACTTTTCTCCGTCTCGCCCTCGGGTACTGGAAATCGCGGAATCAATATCTTGCCAAATTCCAAGGTAACATCACACCGGTCAGCAATTTCTTTAGTGTTTTTGATGACCTCCGGATGGTCAGTACCCCACCGCGTGATTACGTCACGCGGGTCAGTGACATGCAGATGGTAGTCTTTGAGGCTCATACGACCTTCATCAGCCAGAAACGCCGTCGTACCAACACATAGCAATATCTCATGCGCCTCCTGATCTGATTGGTCGAGATAGTGGGCGTCACTTGTTACAACACATGGTATACCGGTATCAGATGCTAGCTTGAGAATCTTTGTATTGGTTTCCTTTTGTTCCTTGGTATCATGATCTTGAATCTCTAGATAGTAGCGATCACCAAACACACTACGATACCACTCGGCAGTTTTTTTCGCCTCGTCATAGCTTTCGTTTCGGATTTTCTCGGCCACTTCACCACCAAGGCACGCACTGAGAGCAATCAATCCTTCGTTGTATTTCATCAGTAAATCATGATCGATACGGGGCTTATAATAAACGCCCTCGAGATTAGCGATGGTACTAAGCTTCATGAGATTTTGGTAGCCAGTATTGTTCATAGCAAGCAATATCAAGTGATACCGCGCTTTGTCCTTGGCCGGTTCACGATCATGAATCGTTCGTGCTGCAACATAGGTCTCGATACCGATAATCGGCTTGATGTCTTCAGCCTTGCAGGCCTTATAAAATTCAATTGCGCCCGAGAGAGTACCATGATCAGTCATCGCAACCGCGCTCATGCCAAGCTCTTTGACACGGCTAACGAGCTCACCTACTTTCGTGAGGCCGTCAAGCAGACTATGGTGCGTGTGATTGTGCAGGTGCACAAAGTCACTGGGTACTAGCGCCCCCTTCACATGTGGTTTTTTCCCTCCTGCCATATATATCTAGTATAACGGAGCTGCAGCGTATATGGTATATAACCGTTGTAATATACGCTCTCTCGCTGACCGTCTACAAGGGCTATTTGCGATATTTCTTGATCTGCTCAAAGACGAATTTGCTGATAAGTGCCGGTGATGAGAACCGAGCGGCGTTACCTGCGATATTTGCGACATGTTCAGAGACTGTGCGAGCATTATCTGCAACTGCTCGAATTTGTTTTGTAACCTTTATCAACATAATGGTAAGCGTGATTGAAAGCACAAGAAATAGTGCAAGAACTATCGAGAGGATGATGACTAAAATTTCTGCCGCGTTTGACATAATGCTCCTTAATTATCTAAATAAATCGAGTGCTACCCTGTTGCCAGTATAGCACTCGACTAGATTGAGTGGTAGAGCTGATCGACTAAACTGTGCGTCGACCAGTCACCAGCTTGAAGATGAAGAGTACGACAACTGCGCCGACAAATGCGACAATCAGCTGACGAACAATGCTCGAGCTATCAGTTGTCCCTGCTACTCCGAACATTGGTAGCAAGAAATTAGCGAGCAATGCCCCAACAACACCGACAACCACATTAGCGATAACCCCCATCGATGCGTCCGTTTTCATCACCATGCTGGCGATCCAACCTGCGATACCACCGATTACAATTGTTCCTAGCCAGCCACCTAAACCTGCGTCCATAGTATTTCTCCTTCGTTACATTTGTTATGCAAGAAGAATATCACGCTGGCTTACTATAAAATGTAGCCAGGCTCACAAAACGACATATTGTAAAAACACTTACCTATCCTTAAGCCGATTTATCAGATACGTTCTAAAATTCTCTCCAATCTTCTCATGACCCAGCGCAACTTCGACAACAGCTTGGAGATATTTTAACGGGTCACCTGCATCAAGCCATTGACCATCGATCACTTGGCCGCAGACTTCACCCCGCTTAGCAAGTACATTGATATTGGTTGATAAAGTCAGCTCACCCTTAGCGTCGACATTCTTCTCTGACAAGATAGGAAAAATATCTGGCTTGAGAATATAACCGAGTGCACACATATAATCGCTCGGACGATTTGCTTCACCCGGTTTCTCAACCATGCCTGTCACCTCCAGCGTCCCGTCGCCGAAGTCAGTACCTACCGTTGCCATGCCATACATATCTGCATCGCCTGGTTTGGCTGGCATAAGCGTCACGATATTTTTGCCACCGGAGCGGATAAATGCTTCCTTCATCTGAACCGTACGGGGAATTTTACTATAATAAAAATCGTCGGCCGTCAGCACAAAGAAAGGTTCGTCCTCGTCAATCATATGTTGGGCATTGAGAACGGGGAGTGCATTACCCTTCGGCTCGCCTTTTTGTCGTATATAGACGAAGTTCGCCATCTCAGCAATATGCTTGAGACGATCGGCCATAGCATCTTTTCCTTTTTCGCGCAGTTCTGCCTCCATGGCGTCAGAGCGATCAAAATGGTCTTCGATAGCACGCTTGGTTGAGCCCGTAACAATGATGATATCGGTAACCCCTGCAGCAATCACATCTTCCACGACAAGTTGTATCACCGGTTTGTCGATGATCGGCAACATTTCTTTTGGCATGGCCTTTGTCTGTGGTAAAAAGCGTGTGCCGAGACCGGCTGCTAATATGATTGCCTTGGTAGGTTGTTTCATGAGCCTCCTTTTTATAGTTTTTGTCGAATCAGTTTTTGAGCGAGCGATGGGTTGGCTTTTCCACCAGATTTCTTCATGATTTGTCCCACAAGAAAACCAATGGCTCGTTCATTGCCACCACGCAGGTCGTCGATCGACTGCTGGTTTGCCGGATCATCCATGATCTCGTCAACCAGTGTTGCAATGGCATCCTCGTCGCTATTTTGGAGCAAGTTACGTTGCTCGGCGATAACACGAGGCGGCGTAGCCTCATGAAGCATCGCTATAAATATCTCTTTGGCGGCAGTCGAATTCACCTCATCGGCATCAACCATCTCTGTTAATTGGACAAAATATTCGTCTGGGATATTTGTCGAGGCATCTGGCGATTCATCCGGAGTTGCGGTGGCCGCTTCTTCACTAGCGCTCATCGCAAACCACAGCGCCGTCCGACGAGCCGCGCTAGCCTCCGACGATTCATAGAGCCGCTGCACGAGCTCGCTTGTCGAGCGTGATGACAAAAGCGCCAACACCACAGTCGTGTCGAGACCTAACTCTTTCCAGGCTGAACGATAAAAATCAGGTAGTTTTGGCATCGCTTGCTTCGCTTCTTCGACTCGTTCAGCTGCGATACGCACCGGCGGTAGATCGGCGTCGGGAAAATAACGATAATCATGTGCGTTTTCTTTACTACGTTGACTCACTGTTCGTTGCTTGGCTTCGTCCCACCCGCGAGTTTCTTGGACGACTACTTCACCTTTTTCGAGTAACTCAATCTGACGATTAATTTCATATTCGGCAGCACGCTCGACTGACTTAAAGGAGTTGAGATTCTTCGTCTCAGTTCGCGTGCCCAGTTCGTCGGTTGTGCTGACCGACACATTGATATCAAACCGCATATTACCGTGATAGAGATCACCGTCCGTGACATCGGCATAGGTCATAAGCAAATATAGCTCCTGGGCATATGCCTTGGCTTCGGCTGGACTATGCATATCAGCTTCACTGACGATCTCGATAAGCGGTGTGCCTGCTCGGTTATAATCAACCAGACTGTAATCTTTGCCTGCCGGGTGAGTCAATTTTCCGGCATCAGCCTCGAGATGGGCGTGGTGAATCCGAACAGTCCTCTCAGTACCATCAGGTAAGACGATATGGACTGAACCAGCTAAGATTATCGGTTCTGCAAGCTGGGTGATTTGATAACCAAGTGGTAGATCGGGATAAAAATAATGTTTGCGCTCAAACCGGCTCAATGGTGCAATCTCTGCATTAAGGGCCAAACCAGCCCGAATTGCGAGCGTGATCGCTTCGGCGTTGAGAACCGGTAACGTGCCGGGCAGACCGATGCATAGCGGCGAAACTGCCGTATTTGGCTCTTTACCGCGGGCATCGTTGTCAGCACTCGAAAAAAGTTTTGTCTTTGTCTTAAGCTGAACATGACATTCGATACCGATAGTAGCTTGGTATGTATCTCGAATTTGTTTGGTTATCATACGGACTCTCTTTCAATGCGACAAACGACAAACGACAAACGACAAACGAAACTAAAGCCAGAAGAATTATGTGTTTCCTCGTATGTCGTTTGTCGTATCTCGTATGTCGGTCTTTTCATATTGCCCCCATATCGCGAAGTGCACGCTTGAAACTAGCTAAGGCTTGACGGGTCAGACGAGGATTAATTGATACTTTATCTTCGTGTGCGATACGATTACGAAGCTTATGCGCAGTCCAGACGGCATCACGCTTTGTAAATACTGCGTGTGCACTTTTCATGCGCTCACCCATAGTCTCACCTGCGAAGCCACTTTCGCGTAGCGCTCTATCAAGTAACTTATCTGCCTGAAAAATTGCAAACTGTTGAGATGCACTATCTGCTCCGACAGACCCTTCGATAGACAACCAGTCTTTCTGATATGCCTCCTTGTTAAGCTGACTTCTTCCTCGACGTCCGAGACTGACTATCATAAGTAGACCAACGCCAACGACGAGCAGGCCGACAAACATAACAATGATCATGCTATCCATTGATCTTCTCCCATATCTTTGCTGCTTGCAACACTTTATAGTCTTGTCGCATCGGCGCCATGATCTGCAACCCTACCGGTAAGCCTGCTGCTGTTGTGCCGATCGGCAGGCTCATCGCAGGTAATCCAGCAAGACTAGCCGGCACTGTCATGATGTCAGCCAAATACATTTGTAGCGGATCATCTATATTCTCACCCAGCCGAAACGCTGGAGTTGGCGCGACAGGACCTATGAGTATATCGTACGTTTCAAACGCACGTTTATACTCATTGACAATTAACGTCCGCACTGTTTGAGCCTTCTTATAGTAAGCGTCATAATACCCACTACTGAGCACGTAGTTACCGATCAAAATACGACGCTTGTTTTCATCCATAAATCCTTCGGTGCGCGTCTTTGCGTATCCATCGTAAATCGTATCACCCGGCACCGATACGCCATATTTTATGCCGTCATAGCGCGCAAGATTCGATGTCAACTCAGCTGGAACCACAATGTAATAGACGGCGAGTGCGTACACCTGCAAAGGCATATTGATAAATTCTACTGTGTGACCCGCTGCCTTCGCCTGTTGAATCGCATTCGTTATACATGATTTTACTTCTGGGTCGACGTCATCAGCCATCGATTGTTCGATAACCCCAATTTTTAGGGGCAACGATACAGGTGTATCGAACGGTTCAATATCGATGGTGGTTCCGTCGTGTTCGTCCACACCCTTCATGCACGCCAATACGAGTTCGACATCGTCAGTAGAGGTTGCAATTGGCCCAACGATATCGGTACTACTTGCCATCGCGATAACACCATAACGGCTGACTGAGCCATAAGTTGGCTTGAGTCCGACGACGCCGTTGTAGCTGGCTGGTTGGCGGATAGAGCCTCCGGTATCTGAGCCCAATGCAAACGGTACGATACCTGCCGCTACCGCTACGGCCGAACCACCCGAACTTCCCCCGGCGACGCGCTCAGTATCAGCAATATTTTTCGTTGGACCATAATACGAATTCTCCGTACTCCCACCATGAGCAAATGCATCGAGATTGGTCTTGCCGATACATATTGCACCTTCTGCTTCAAGTCGTTCAATAAGTGTTGCCTGATAGGGTGCTTGAAAATTATCGAGCATGTGTGCGCTGGCAGTAGTGCGACTATCAAAGGTAAGTATGTTGTCCTTCGCAAGAAACGGTACACCCGCAAGACGCCCAACAGGCTTGCCACTTGCCATACGAGTATCAATATCATCGGCACGAGATAATGCTCTCTTCTCAATAATCGAGAGTACCGAATTATGATGGTCGGCCTTAGCGCGGTCAACCGCCGCCAGCACAATACTTCGGACCGTTGCGCCTGCTGTTAGCTGATCTTTGACATCTTGAATTGTCATAGTACCCGCCTCACTTTTACATGGCCATCGAGAGTGTCTGGAGCATTTTTCAGCAATTCATCGCGTGATAGACAATGGTTTGTTTCGAGGATATCAGGCCTCGTAACATTTTCAAGATCAGTCACTTGATAGGTTGGCCCAACACCGGTTGTATCAACTTCGTCAAGTTGTGCAACATAACCGAGAATTTCTTCGAGCTGTTTGCGCAGCGACTCTGCCTGATCATCGTTGATCGCGAGAGCTGACAACTGCGCAAGACGCTTAACATCATTAAGACTAATCGCACTCATTGAGATTCATTATATCAGATTAGATCATACCTGGTGCTTAATACGTTGACGGATACGGCGAAGAAGAGTTGAAGTAATCAGTATAATCTTGGTTATACGCATCTATATAACTTGCTGCTAATTTAAAGCACTTCTCGCCCGTGCCGTGACTGTCAAAGTTAGCGTACGTCGAGTATTCCTCACTATACTTACTCATAGCTTCATAACCATTTGACTTATTTGTGTCGGTCGCAAAGGTTGCACATAATTGGTAATGTGTACCAGTTTCTTTGATATATCGATAACGGCTGAGGCGATTTTTCGTCTCTGATTTCAAACCATTCAAATCACCAAGAGTACTCGGCAATGAATTTTTATCTCTGTAGTAATTTTCTACCTCGCTACTAATTTCCGAAAGATCACTTGACGCCTTCTGGTCGCGATCGCTCCCCTGTACTGTCGAGACAGATACGAACAATAACGCAGCAGTAATCACGACGCTCAACCCAACAACAATACTAAGAAATAGCTTGCGTGATAGTATCTGTGTACGGTTATAGGCAGCTAAGAACCCAGCCGTCACAACCGCGGAAAGAACACTCGGTAATACAACTCTCAGCGCGGTATCTCCTGCCTGATCATCTATACCAACTGCCATGCGGATAAGTGAATAGACAATCGTAAATACGAGTGTTGCAAACGTAACGATAAGGTTAAACATGAACAGACCGACAACAAATTTATGCAAAAAACGATGCTCGGAAGCAGGGTTGCGATCAGTCTCATGACGTGCGCGGAGATAGAAAATAACCGTGAGCGGTAGCCATACCACCATCATCGCTGCAACCCACAGTGAAAATTCACCCATGAATTGCTGCGCCATTGGGTCCTCTATACCAGCCCCGTAATTTATAAGGGCAAAGACGCCATAGGTAAGTACCCCGAGCGTTACAAGCAGACCAACTGTCGAAAGTGCAAGTTCGAGACCATACAGCGACATACCTTGTGTGATTTTTTCTAGCCACCGGCCTTTAGCGCGCGGCACTGATGTTTGCATATTAGTGTCTGGCATGGTAATGCTTTCCGAGCGGTTCGACGATATCTGCTCGATCGTCGATTCATTATCTGTTTTTGCGGTACTACTCGGCTGTTTAACAGGATTCATGGTCTACTCCTCTTATGCTTATACAACAAGTGTAGCACTTCATTACTAAAAACGTCAGAGTGATTGCTTGATTTCTCCTATAAGATCACGTAGTTCAGCAGCTTTTTCAAATTCTAGATTAGCGGCAGCTAGCTCCATCTGCCCCGTTAATTCACGTATAAGATGAGGATACTCGTCTTTGGGTATTTTCTTGAGATTGATTGCGTCTTTTTTATCGCTGTCTTTTTGCGGTATGATAGCCCGCAGGCCTTCATCGATAGCTTTGTTGATGCTGTGTGGTGTGATGTCATGCTTGGTATTATAGGCCTCCTGGATATCTCGGCGGCGATTGGTCTCGTCGATGGCTCGTCGCATCGAATCAGTCACCGTGTCAGCGTACATGATAACTCGTCCACGTTCGTGTCGAGCAGCCCGGCCGATGGTCTGTATGAGGGCCTGTGTTGAGCGCAAAAATCCCTCTTTGTCAGCGTCCATGATCGCCACAAGACTCACCTCCGGCAGGTCAAGTCCTTCGCGGAGAAGATTGATACCAACCAACACATCGTAGGTACCAAGACGAAGATCGCGAAGTATATCGCCACGCTCCAACGTATCGACGTCACTATGGATATAGGCTGTCTTAATGTTTAGTTCGATGAGATATGCGCTGAGGTCTTCAGCCATACGCTTGGTGAGGGTTGTCACGAGCACTCGTTCGCGGGCTTCGATTCGCGCCTTGATCTCATCGAGCAAGTTATCGATCTGACCGTCACTAGGGCGAACATCAATGATCGGGTCGAGAAGTCCCGTTGGGCGAATCACTTGTTGAGCTGGCGCAGGCGTCCGCGCTAGTTCATATGGCCCCGGTGTGGCCGAGACATATATGACGTCATGCATGTGCTTCTCAAACTCAGTAAAGGTAAGTGGCCGATTATCAAGTGCGCTTGGCAACCGAAATCCATGCTCGACAAGTACCTCTTTGCGTGCACGATCGCCATTGTACATCCCGCGTACCTGAGGAATCGTCATATGGCTTTCGTCGATGAGTAGCAGATAGTCATCAGGAAAATAATCCATCAGTGTCGCTGGCTGCTCTCCCGGCTCGCGGTTGGTTAAGTACCTGCTATAATTTTCGATACCTTTGACAAAACCTGTCTCCTGGAGCATCTCAAGATCATACTTGGTGCGCTGTTGCAAACGCTGAGCTTCAAGCAATTTATTATGTGCCTCAAACCATTTGAGGCGACCCTCGAGCTCCTCTTTTATGTGGACAATGGCCGTTTCAAGCTTGTGTTTGGGGGTAACATAGTGGCTACCTGGAAATATCTTGATTTCGCTTGGTTCGTCGATGATCTCGCCTGTTAACGGATTGATTTTCGTCAAGCGTTCCACCTCATCGCCAAAAAACTCTATACGATAGGCCTCTTCGCCGCCACTCGGTATGACATCTACCGTATCGCCGCGCACCCGAAATGTACTGCGATGAAAATCGATGTCATTGCGTTGATATTGAATGTCAGTCAAATGCCTGAGTAGTTTGTCGCGCTTGCGCGATTCGCCGCGTCGCACCGTAAGGGCCATATCGCCATAATCTTCAACCGAACCGATACCATAGATACAGCTAACGCTCGCAACGATGATAACATCGCGGCGCGACAACAGTGCAGCGGTAGCGGCGTGACGCAGCCGATCGATCTCTTCGTTGATCGCGGAATCTTTTTCGATATAGGTATCGCTGCTCGCGATATAGGCTTCGGGCTGGTAATAATCAAAATAACTAACAAAATAATGTACTTCATTGTCGGGGAAAAATGCCTTAAATTCCGAAAAAAGCTGCGCCGCCAAGGTCTTATTGTGCGCCAGTACCAGCGTCGGCACGCCACGATTGGCGATAATATTGGCCATGGTAAACGTCTTGCCGCTACCGGTCACACCAAGTAGCGTCTGCTCATGTTGGCCATTTTCCAAACCTGCAATCAAATCAGCAATTGCCGATGGCTGATCACCCGTCGGCTGGTAGTCACTTTGCAAGCGAAATGTTATCATATTTTTTCGGATCTTTTTCTATCATACTATAACTAGTATATCGTATCGCATAATCGTAAGTCTAAAAGAGAGATACTAATAACAGTGAATCGAATAGCCTATATTGATTGACCCCTCACTATTCCTCGCTCTTTTACTGGCGGTGATTAAAGTTGTTCTAAGCTACTCAATGCATCTACAAATGACTTGTCCGCTTCCAGCATTAATGCGTTTTTACAATTTTGCTGTTTAACCACACTTTGACCATCGGTAAGATTGTAGGTTAGTACGTTAGACTCATCGTGAAAATAATAATCACCAACCTTATAATACCTTCTCCAGGAACCTAGTTCGTCAGGAGCAACAAAATAATTCTGATCGGCCACCTTGTACTGTGCGTAATACTTATCGAGTGTCGTTTGTTTTGTATTGGAGCCAATAAAGGTTACGATTGCGCCGTTATAACGAGTCACACCTAATCCGATCTCCTGACCCATTTCATTTCTATAAAACTTCTGTTGGCAATCAGGCATGAGTAACGCGTCAACGCTTGCAAAGCGATAACTTGACTTTGACTCATTATAGATATACGCAACTTTTTTTGCATAACTCTTCGGTATAGTAAATTTCACCCCCCAGGATCGCAGTTCGATAGTATCGCTTCGTGCCACCTCCCAAATAGTTTCGTTACTTCTAATATTTTTAGGCAAGATCTTCGGACTTTGAGCATTTTGTAGACGTTCATTTGCATCACGCAGGATATGTGTTGTAACATCAGCTTGCCACCAGATTAACAAGTATGCTCCAACAATAGACATACCTAGAGCTGCCCAGCCAACTATTGTAATAAGGTCAGAAGATCGAGAATCAGTATTCATTGTGTCCTATATCGTTAATAAAATATGATGCTTCTCAAATATTCATTATCACTTTACACTATTATACATGAACCACACGCATAAACATGAGAAAAAAGTTTGGTTGCCTGATGCTCATCTCGTACGCGCTATCGCCGATTCCACAGAAAGTTTACGCAGTAGTGATGAAGAATTTGAGCGAGCATTTCGTATACTCAAAAAATACCCACAACGCATCACAATGTTTGGCTCGACACAGCCAAAACCGCATAACGAATACTACAAAAAAGCAGTTGAAGTATCGTCACAATTGTCGCGCGATGGCTATGCAATTGTCACTGGTGGTGGACCGGGTATTATGGAGGCTGCCAATCGTGGCGCCTATGAAGCTGGCGGTGGATCGATTGGCTTTAACATCGTCTTACCCAAGGAACAATTTCTCAACAAGTACACAACTGATCATTTAGCTTTTCATTATTTCTTTACTCGAAAGGTCATGATGGCGTTTTACGTGCATGGCTTTGTCTATTTTCCAGGTGGATTTGGTACGTTCGATGAATTTTTTGAAGTCATTACATTGATACAGACCAAAAAGATGCCGAGAGTCCCTGTCGTACTATTTGGCAAGGAATACTGGGGCAAACTTGATCTTTTCCTGGAGAGACATATGCTCGAAGACGGCTACATAAAAGCACGTGACGAAAAATTGTTTCAGATTACCGATGACGT
Source organism: Saccharimonadales bacterium (SeqCode) (assembly GCA_049644865.1). GTDB lineage: Bacteria > Patescibacteriota > Saccharimonadia > Saccharimonadales > Saccharimonadaceae > JAPUDQ01. The sequence goes on along the minus strand of JBARSV010000009.1, from coordinate 19,210 downwards.
CGATGAAGTCTGTCAGATTATGAACGAAGACTATCATTCATAATATCGACTGAGTGTAGCAAGGCGCCTAACGTATACCAAGCCGTACAAAAGCGATACGACGAAGTGGCGGATGCAACATATAACGGCGAAATAATTCTTGTTCGAGCTCGCGGCGTATAATGCGTAGTGATCGGTTATCAAATGAAGCGTTGTCTGCATGATCAATCGCCAGATCTACAATATTGAAACCGACAGGCAAAGCACCATGTTTGGCTATATGCCCGTAACCGCCCCACAATACCATCGTCTCGACGAGGCGCGCTATGGCATCATTGGCCGATTCGAACTCCCAATCAGCATCTGTCATATGCGGACCAAGCTCCAGCCCGGCATCACGGACTGCGTGATGCACGCTCCGCCAATGCAACTTATGACCACCCAACTCAGCATGCCCCGCCGTGTCACCCAGGAGAGCCTCTACCACCGCGTTACCGTAGTCACGACCTGCGTGACGGTACTTGAGGAGGCTACTCATCATCGATATCTCTGCCACATAGTGCAGAACGAGTGTTGCCGTACGAAGCGTATACCCGCGAATCACCTTTTCACGCGTCGGTGCGAGGGCCACGACACCCATTTCTTTGCTGTGTAATACCAGTTTGTGTCGCTTGATACTTGGTTCGAGTGCCGCAACATAGGCCAACTTATCCAGATAGACGAGCTCAATCGGACGACTTTCAAAATCACTAGCGGTCAGGACAGTATACGAACGAGTCAATGCTTCGTTCCAGGCGGGTGCTTCGAGATACCTAGCCGAGGCCATAAGATGGTGTATCGGCTCATGCTTGAGTAGACTATCAACCGAACGATAATTGAGTGCCTTCATCAGATTTTTAGGTGGGTGCTGCTTGAGCAGCTTTTTCGCGACAGAATTTTTTAGTGCCCATGAGTGACGTTTGCCGATATGCTGACGGAGATATTTGAGCAAAAGCGGCGTCATCTCACTGACAGCGTCGGGATGCTGACCGCCCATCGCTCCCGCCAACCGCGTATTGTCGTCTTGCACGCGAGCACGCAACACTGCATAGAGCTCATGAGGAGTTGTGTCGGCCGGGTCAAGCTTAAACTGACGATGCAACGCCGCTGATCGCTCTGCAAGTTCACCGATCAGACCGGCATCGATCGCATGACCGTCCACCGTCGCCTCCAACTCGGCTAGGACACGTGAAAAATACGCCGTATCATGACCGAGAAGTTCGCTCAATATTCGTGACATGAGTTCACCTCACAGCTTTGCCGGTACTACCGAACGCTTCGATCTTTTCCTCAACAACGCGCTGAACGGCATCGTAGACAACTGGCATGAGCTTGACGATAGCGTATTCTTTGGGGTTGTCAGCTAGCACCTTCTCGAGTGTGGTGCGAAAAACAAAGCGCATATCACTATTGATGTTGATCTTGCTGACACCGATGCGTGCTGCTTCCTCAAAATAATGTAGCGGTGTGCCAGACCCACCATGCAGACTTATCTGACAGTCGATACTGCTGCGAATCGCCTGGAGCAATTCGAGATCAAGTTGTTTTGGTACAGGATACTTGCCGTGGAGATTGCCAATTGCCGCGGCAAAGGTATCGATACCGGTCGCCTCAGCAAATGCCTTCGCCCCCTCAGGCGTACTAAATGTTTTCTTGATTTCTTCGTAGTTGATATCTTCTTCGTGAAGATTGCTACTTCCGCCGAAATAGTGCGGTTCCGACTCGACCAAGGCTCCGGTAAATTTGGCATACTCGACCACATCGCGAGTCTTGGCGATGATGTCATCTTCGCTCGCATCATGATTGGCCTGTGATATATCGATATGAATAAACTCATAGCCGACATCGATCGCACGTTTGCAGTCCTCGACGCTCGGGCTGTGATCGAGATTGACATAGACCTCGATACCATATTCGTCAGCGTAATTGTCAACCATGTCGCGAATGTTTTCGAGACCCATGGCCTTGACCTCACCGTCACTAACTTCTATAAGTACCGGCGCGTTTTTGGCCTGCGCAGCCCTGGCAATTGCGATAAGTGTCTCTTGATTGTCAATGTTAAATGCCCCGACAGCAAAGTGTTGCTGTCGCGAGCGTTGCATGAGGTGCCGAGCCCGCATACAATTATCACGTATTTGGCGTATCGTCAGTCCCATTATTTCATCCTCTCTGCCTTGTAACTGGCCGGGGCTTTTTCAAGCCATTCTTTGAGTTCGCGCGTCGTCAGCAAGCCCTGCTGCGCACCTGGGTAGAGCACGACACTTGCCGGCGTGATCGGTGCAAGTTGCAGAGCGCCTTCGAGGCTGTAGCCTTTGATAAGTGCACCGACAAAGGTGCTAGTGTACGCATCGCCACAGCCAGTTCGTTCAACCGGTGGCGCAACGTCTGGGTAAATCGGCATGTACAGCCGCTGATTGCCGTCGCTCGCATAACTGCCATTGTGACCGTCGGATATCAAGACAATTTTCGGCCCAAGTTCGTGCATCTTATCAAGTAGTTCGTGGAGGTTGTCATAGCTTCCACCCGTTACCTGGACTGCTTCTTCGCGGTTAAGCGCCACCACTTCAGTACGTTTATAGACGTGCTTGAGTCGTTCTTTGCCAAATTTTATCTGGTAAGTACCGGGCTGGAAGGCGAGTTTGACCTCTGGATACCGCTCGAGCCACTCCATGATGTCGTCGTGCATGTCGACAGCGTTTTCGGCAATCGAGCTAAAGTAGATCCATTTTGGGATCTCGCTTTTGTGTAGGTGTGGCCAGTGATAATCATAATGTTCGTGATTGATGAGGATGGTTCGGTCATCTTTATACCACAAGACGTAGTGGTAGTTAGTGTGCTTACCGTGTTGGAGCTTGATCAGAAAGGTATCGACACCTTTTTTGGCAAGCGTACTCACCACCTGGCGGCCACGCTCATCGTTGCCAAGATTGGTCGCGAGTGCACTATTGAGGCCTAGTTTTGCAAAATTCACCGCCGCGTTGGCGGCGTTACCGACACCATAGATGACAGTTGATTTCTCAAACGGTACTTTCATGCCGTACGGCACGCTCAGCCACCGCTTGCCCTCACCTTCATCCATCACTTTACCCTGATCTTCGATCAAACGGATAAAGTCATCGACGACCGTGTCGCCAACTGAGATGACATCGATAGTGTAGGGATTGTCGTTTACGTCTTTGTCTGCCATGTCATACTCCTTGGTGATACTGCGGGTTAGTTGCTATAAAGTCCTGAGTGCTGGTGGCGATGTGAGCGCCCGTCAGGCCAAAGTGTTCCAATAATTCATCTGGCTTGCCTGACTCGCCGAAGCGATCTGCTATACCAAGCCGTCGAATCGGCACTGGTAGTTTATCGGCAGCTAGCTCACAGATAGCGCTACCGAATCCGCCAGCTATCTGCGCTTCCTCAACCGTCACGGCGCGCCCCGTTTTACGGAGTGAAACCAGGATCGTTTCAGTATCAAGCGGCTTGATAGTCGGCACATGGATCACTTCTGCCTGCACGCCGGCCTTGGCAAGCACTTCGGCTGCGATGAGGCATTGATACGACATCGTACCAGTGCCAAGGAGTGTCACATCTGTTCCTTCGCGCAGTACATATGCCTGTCCGATCGTAAACGGTGTATCATCGGTTGTGAATACTGGTGTCGCTTCGCGTGCCAACCGCAAGTAAGCTGGGCTATCTTGCTGGGCAATCGCAAGCGTCGCCCGCTCAGCCTCTTTACTATCGCCCGGCGCGATCACGATCATATGCGGCAGCACCCTCATAAGTGCGATATCTTCGAGCATTTGGTGCGTCGCACCGTCGGGACCAACCGATATACCAGCATGTGAACCGACGACACAGGTAAAGCGCTCATTCAAACAAAGAGTAGTCCGTATCTGTTCCCAGTTGCGTCCCGGGCTAAATGCCGCGTAACTACTGGCAAATGGCTTCTTACCCATAGCACTCATACCAGCCGCCACTGTCACGAGATTTTGCTCAGCCACACCGACCTCGACAAACCGCTCAGGATGGGCTTCTTTAAAGAGATGCATCTGCGTCGATTCCGTCAAATCAGCACAGAGCGCTACGACGCGCTCATCCTCATCACCCGCTCGCTTGAGCCCCCGGCCGAAACCGCTCCTCAACGACTCTTGCGATGCTTTTGTTATATCGTCAATGATCCGAAACTTTACCATACCATTAACCCCACCCCGACGCATGCTATACATGACGCCAATAACTTTCGCTTTATAAACGTAACTTCTTTCAATAGTATAGCAGCTAAAAGCGTCGTAAGTATTATTTTAAACCCACTTAACATACCCACAAGTGAAGCATTGTTAGCGCCTATCATAGATAATATAAATAGCAATCCAGCCCCGGCCCTCACTATACCCATAACTACAACCTTATTTCGAAACTGCGGTACGCGAAAATGGCGGAACTCCTCTGACCTGTAGAGGAGCGCCGGTAACGCCAAGAATAGAAATTGTGCGCCGATACCGACTATGGCATATGTAGGCCCGCCAATGTTGTTGAGAACATGTTTTTCTCCGGTGATAGCAAGTCCGAAACATATACTCGCGACTACACTAAGCATAATAGCAAGTGCAGTATTATGGTGGTGGCGTTTAGATTGTTTAGTTGTAAAAATAAAGACTATACTGATAATCAGCAAAATTGCCCCGCCTAGTTGCATACCCGACAATGACTCGTTTATGATTATCGTCGAAGTGATAACCACAGCTAAGAGATTGAGAACGGTAAGTAATGTACCGACTGCAGCATCAACAAAACGAAACGTGATAAATGTTAACACTGTCCAAATCGTAAAAGCAGCCGCGACCATGATTATAATCGGCAAAAATGTAAAACCCTTTGCCATATCTATCCTGTCAGCATTCATAAGCCCATAGATGAGGAAAACAGCATATACAACCGAAAACGTTACCGCAAGGATCTGAAAATGTGCACGATGGTATTTGTTGGCAAGCGTGCGTGACTCAAGAGCATAAACACTCGCGAAGACATTTTGTAGCAGCATTGTTAGTTGCCACGGCATAATTATCTACTCATGTTCTCCGACAATTTTACCTCGCAAGGTCCTTAGCTCGTGCAGTGCTTTTTTAGCCTGCTGGCTGTTGGGCACTCCTGCACCTGGAGCACCACCATGCCAGTGGTAATTGTACTCCATGAAGTCCACACCTTTACCGGGTACGGTGTGGGCGATGATGACACTGGGTTTGTTGGTGATGGCCCGGGCCATGCTGCAGGCGTCTATGACACTTTCGATATTATTGCCATCGATCTCGAGCACATGCCAGCCAAAACTCTCCCATTTGCCCTTGAGATCTTCAAGCGGCATGACATCTTCGGTGTTGCCGTCGATCTGTATATTGTTGCGGTCGATGATGCCGACGAGATTGTGCAGCTTGTATTTGCCGGCAAACATCGCCGCTTCCCAGATATTACCCTCGTTGAGCTCGCCATCACCCATCATGACATAGACCCAGCGCTGCGGGTTCATATCGATATACTCCATCGTGTAGGCCATGCCAGCACCTTGGCTCAGGCCGCTGCCAAGTGGCCCGCTAGTAGCTTCTACTCCTGGTAGTCGTACTCGCTCAGGGTGGCCCTGCAATCGACTACCAAATTTGCGTAGCGTCATGAGCTCATCGACCGGGAAATACCCTGCCCGTGCCATCGTGGCGTAACGAACTGGTACCGTGTGGCCGTTACTCAGCAGCAATATGTCGCGCTCTGGCCAATCAGGATTATGCGGATCATGCTGGAGCACACTGAAATACAACGCCGTAAATATATCGGCCATGCCAAGCGGCCCCGCACTATGGCCCGAGCCAGCTTCTTCGAGCATACGAATAATATCCTGGCGAATCGTGTTCGCCATGGCGTCCATTTGTTTTAGTGTGAGTTGCCCACTCATCATGTCTATCTTACCATAATCACTATAGGGGTAGACAGTATTGACTTTGTGAGTTAATAGTTATATTATTAGATAATGTCGTTTGATTCACCCAATAACACGTCTACAAATGCAGAGAAGATCGATCCTCCTTGCGGAGAGTTAAGTGTTAGTATAACCACAACCGCAGAGAAGGGCACGACGTTATACTGTCCAGCTCACAAGCTTGGACATGCTGTGACAAGTAATACAACAGAAGTAATTTTTAAATCATTTTGTGGCGGCTGCACCCTTAACAGGCAAAGTGGTCACGCAGATGGTCGAAACCGACCAGACATATTGGGTGGTTAATAACTAGATATTAAATCATTTAACAAATTATAAACTGCTTCAGGCCGTTCACTTCGTTGGATCGCTCCGCCGACATCTATGACATTCACTCCTGCCTCAGCAAGCTGAGCGACGTTTGATTCGTTTGCACCACCGTCCCAGCCTATCTCGATATCGGGGCGAATCGCACGAATCTGCGATATCTTGTCGAGTACCGCAAGGTCGGCCTGTCCTCCAAATGATCCCAGTTTGCCGGCAAACAACAAAACGTGGTCGGCAACAGCTATGCAACCATGTGCAGACTCAACAGACGTATCCGCCAGCAACCCGACACCTGCTTTTAGTCCAAATTTTTTTATATGTACAATAAGTGCTTCGACATCGGTCTGCGCTTCAGCATGAATAATGATGAGATGCGGTTTCAAACTGATCAGTGTCTCGACATGCATGACTGGATGGTCATACATGAGGTGTATATCGGCCTGTATACCATCTGGCCACCACACCTGAACCGGATTGAGATTTTTATTTGGTGCAAAGTCGCCGTCCATGAGGTCTATCTGTACGCGTGGCGCAAAACTGACTCGCTCCATTTGTTCACGAAAGACATGAGGATCAGGCGTATTTGGCGTGACACTCGGGACAATAACCGTGCTCATTACTTCACTCTATGGCCGACAAAGAAGCCGAGAACCATGCGTAGTGCTAGCACGAAAAGCGCAAATAAGAATACGGCTTTTGCACTCAGCAATACGAGACCTGACCCAACGGCAAAATACGGCCAAATGATAACTCCTGCGACAGCAAACAGCAGTACCAAGAATAATCCTTGATCAAATCGTTCGGTCGATATAGGAAGCACCCGAGCAATGGTCACGTAACCGGCATCGAGCAACAGAAATGATGCCAGTACATACACAAAATTCTCAAAGCTTTTACTGGCGTTCAAGCCGCCGCTGGTAACCCCGAGTGTGACAGCCAAAGCTAACAAGAAACCAAATAAAAGTACCCGTACAGTTGTACCATAATACGATAATGCCCCGATGAGGTTATGGAGTAACAAATGAGGTGGTTGATAGTGTTTCGTCATATTACACTAACTATACCTTATGACGATAATCATGAGCAAGTTGGATTGTCTTTTAGGCCAAATCGTCGAGTTGTCGATTGCGCCGACGGTACCGTTCGGCACTGGCAAACGGTGTATCGCACCATGTGTCGATGATTTTCTTCCACTCACACGTATCGTCCTCGAGCATACGCGATGGCAGACAAAGTACATTGCTATCGTTATCATTGCGAGTCATCTTGGCCTCGTAGCTATCCCACACTACCGCCGCACGAATACCGCGAAACCGATTCGCCGCCATGGCCATACCCTGTCCACCTGTACACAATAGGATCGCTCGCGCCGTCTCGGTCGGATCACCGATAACCTTTGTACAAGCCAGCGCCGCAAACTCCGGGAAATCATCATGGGGGTCAAGCTCTTTGTCACCGACATCCTCGACACTAACCCCACGCTTGCTTAAATAAGCAAACACCTGTTCTTTCAGATGAAATCCGCCGTGATCAGAGCCGAGATATATCTTCATATTACCCTATCGTTTTTGCGACATCGGCTGTTAATTCAACGAGGCGGTTGCTATAGCCCCATTCATTGTCATACCACGCGACGACTTTGAGCATGTTGCCGCCGATGACACTGGTCAGCGGCAAGTCGACGATACAACTATGGGCGTTGCCCTTAAAATCACTTGAGACCAACTCTTCTTCGGTCACATCCAAGATACCCTGGTAAAACGGCTCCTTCGCCGCTGCCCTGAAAGTATCTTTGACTTCGTCAACAGTGACGTCGCGTTTGAGCAGTACCACAAAGTCGCTCATACTGACAACTGGGGTCGGCACGCGCACACTCAGCCCGCCAAATTTGCCATCGATCGCTGGCAAGGCTTTGCCGGCGGCGATACTCGCACCAGTCGTCGTCGGCACTATGTTCTCGGCTGCAGCCCGGGCTTCACGGAGATCCTTGGCCGGAGCATCTTGTAGTTTTTGACTGGCCGTATAGCTGTGCACCGTTGTCATCATGGCTTTGTCGATGCCGAAATGACTCTCCAGCACGCCCATAACTGGTGTGATACAGTTCGTCGTACACGAAGCGTTGCTGACAACATCAGTCGCAGTCTTGATCTTATCGTCGTTGACACCGAGTACGATAGTATCGGCTCCCTCACCCTTGGCGGGTGCACTGATGATAACTTTTTTGGCACCGGCTGGGTCAATATGCGCCCGAGCCTTGGCTGGGTCGACGAAGAAACCGGTTGATTCTATAACCACGTCAACCCCCATGTCATCCCACGGCAGATTGGCCGGCTCTTTTTCGGCCAACACGACGATGTGCTTGCCGTCGACGATGATACCTTTGTCATCATAACCCACCTCATGCTCGTACTCACCATAAGACGAATCGTGTTTGAGCAGGTGCGCCAATGTCTTGGTGTCGGTCAGATCATTGATCGCGACAACATCGAGATCACTGCGGTCAAATGCAATTTTAAAGGCATTCCGCCCGATACGTCCGAACCCATTGATTGCTAACTTTGCCATGTCCACCTCATTTCTTGATTAAGCAGTAGCGTATTCACCTACTATTATATATCGCCGCGCGGAGTCTACGCAACGGACTCGTTTCGTAACATGTCTACTTTTTCTGTCTATGGACGAAAATGGTATACAATTATTCCATATAGTAATTGTCTTCAACACTAGTGAAATGATGTACGTGGTACACTATACCTATGAAAAAGCAGCAGTTGCTGAAACTGGCGGAGAATAATTACAACGACGACCAAATCGCCGAACTCATCAGCGCCATCGATCTAGCGACCGAAAAACATGCTGGCCAGAAACGCCACAGTGGTGAGCCGTACATCACGCACCCGCTCGCGGTCGCCGGCATACTCGTCGACTGGGGTATGGACATCGATACTGTCATCGCCGGAGTGCTGCACGATACTCTCGAAGATACACAGACGACATTTGAAGAGCTCGAGAAATATTTTGGTCGTGATGTTGCCTTCTTAGTTGGTGGCGTTACAAAAGTCAGTCGTGCCCGCGCCGGCATGAAAGATCTCAGCCACTACCTGCCTGAAACCAAGGATAATCTCACTAAACTACTCATCGCCGTCGGCCAAGACGTACGAGTCATCATCATCAAACTCGCAGATCGACTGCACAACATGCAGACTTTGCGTCATATGACCCCAGAAAAACAGCTCAAGATTGCTCGCGAGACGATTGAAGTCTTTGCACCCATCGCCGATCGACTCAACATGGGACGTGTCCGCGTACAGCTCGAAGAGCTAGCATTTTCATACCTCGACCCCAAAGAATTCAAACACCTTCAGCGCGAGATCAAAGACCGACTCGGTAAAAGTCACCGCAAACTCGCAAAAGTGCGCGAATCAGTCGACAAGAAACTAACCGAGGAAAAAATCGACCACCAGATGGATGGACGGATCAAAAGTGTCTATAGCCTCTACAAAAAACTCAAAAAAATCCCCGACATCAATGAGATATATGACCTCATGGCACTCCGCGTCATCGTCGACGATGTGACTACTTGCTATCTTGTACTCGGCATTATCCATGGTCTCTATCCGCCCATGGTCAATCGCATCAAAGACTACATCGCCCGTCCGAAACTGAATGGCTATCAGAGTTTGCATACCACGGTCATGACCGACAACGGTCAGATCGTCGAATTCCAGATACGGACCGAGCAGATGCATGAATACGCCGAGCGTGGATTAGCTGCTAGCTTCCACTACAACGAGCAAAAACTCACCGATGCATATGGCAAAGGTAAGATTGCCGAGATGCCTGCTGATCTGCGCTGGATTCGTGAGCTCCAAGAAGTTGCCGCACAATTGAACGAAGGAAAAGAAGTCGACGTCGAACATCTCAAGATTGACTTGTTTGGTGATCGGATATTTGTCTACTCACCCAAAGGCGACATCTACGACCTCCCCGAAGGCTCAGGACCACTCGACTACGCCTACCGTATCCATAGCGATCTCGGTGAAAAAGCCGCTGGTTTCATCGTGAACGGCAAGATGGAACGATTTGACTACAAATTACAGTACGGCGACGTCGTTGAGATCATCACCAAGAAAAACGCCAAGCCCAACCAAGACTGGCTCGGCTGGGTCTTTACTGCTCATGCTCGTAACAAGATTCGTGCACAGCTCAACAAAGGTCGGTCATAACGACAGGCTCTCTTATTGGCCGTTGACTAATTGCACGTAATTGCCAACGGCCTGCTGTATAAAATCGTCGAAGTAAAAACTCTCGAAACGCGTATTTTGCAATTCCTCAAGTGTCACCCAGCGGTAACTCTCATGTTCATAGCTGAGCGTCACCTCAGGCATATCAACATCGATGACAAATAGCCATTTCTCTATATCACGTTTTAGCCATGGCATTGACACAATCTTGCGTTCTGCACGTACCAGATGTTGTGGATCGATAACGATACCTGTCTCCTCGACGATTTCTCGCACCATTCCGTCATACACCGATTCGGTATCTTCGATAATCCCACCTGGCAAATCCGGCAGATACGATAGATGAGGATGCTTCGTGTGGTCGCCGATGGTCAGAAGCAGTATATGACTGTCGCGGTTTACGATCAGGCATTTGGCGATGCGACCATTGCGAGCTCTTGTCTTAACCATCGTTGTTGTCGGCCGTTAGTTACTGGCTGTGTAGCGCTCGATACACTGGTTGATGATTGTCGTCGCTTCGGTGGCATCGCCCCAGCCCAGTATCTTCGTTGCGCCTGGTTTCTTGAGATCCTTGTAGTGTGCAAAATGGTGCTCGATCTTCTGTTTCCAACGATCGTGCAAATCATCAAGCGACGTAATAGCGTTGTCAGTATTGCGATCATCTTCCGGTACACAGATAATCTTGTCATCAACTTCGCCATCATCTTCAAACTTGAGTACTGCGATAGGGCGAGCCTTCAAAAACACACCGGTCTGTATCGGGTCGTTAGTGAGTACCAGCGTATCGAGCTCGTCACCGTCTTCGTCGAGTGTAGCCGGTATAAACCCATAGTTAACGGGCTTGGCGAAGATACTTGGTTCGACGCGGTCAAGCTCAAATGCCGCAACCTTGCGGTTCCACTCTATCTTCAAAGTCGACCATTTGGGTATCTCGATGACGGTATGTACTACTCCATCATCCGCCCATGGTGTGAGAACTTTATTGAAATCAGGCATACAACCTCCTTTATAATTTAGCTAAACGTATCTGTATATTATATTCCTGTTTTGCATGTATGGGAATCATATCATATAGGAGCGGAGGCAATTTACAATTTACATTTATCAGTTTACGAACGATTATCAATCCTCAAGCACAAATCAGTCATCAAACTGATTTGCAATGCATCAATCAGATAGATTTGAAAATTGTGAACTGAAAATTGTGAATTGTTCTGATATACTGGCCTCATGCTCATCATTGGCCACAGAGGCGCAGCGGGTGAAAAACCAGAAAATAGCCTGGCGGCTATCAAAGCTGGTCGCCGCTCGGGTGCAGACATAGTCGAATTCGATGTGCGGCTGACCCGCGACGGTCATGTCGTCCTGGCACACGATGATAATCTGCGTCGCACCCATAGTCTCGACATCTCTGTAAGCAAATCTACTCTCAAAGAGCTGCAGCGGCGCACCGCCGGCTCCATCGCCCCCATCGCGACCCTCGAAGACGTCTTTCGCGATTCTTTGGGTCGCGTCATGCTCAATATTGAGCTCAAAGCAAAAGGCACCGCCCTGGCAGTCCTCGATATGCTGCACCGCGATGAGTTCAAATCGCACACCGACAAAATATTTTTGTCGTCGTTTTCGTCACGCGAACTGGTGCGAGCCCGTAACTTGAACGGCAAGATCAAACTGGCCATGCTCATGCGACTCAACCCCTTCGCCTTCCTTGCCTGGGAACGCAAACTTCATCTGAGCGCCGTCGGCTTTCACCGCCTGCACCTCAACCCGCTCGTCATCCAAGCCGCCCATCAGCTCGACATCTTCGTCTATGTCTACACCGTCAATCGACGCGCCGCCCTCAAGCCACTCTCGAAGCAAGGCGTCGATGGCGTGGTAACAGATTATCCGACAAAGTTTGTAGAGAAGTAGCTACTACCTAGCGGCTATTCTATATTCTATATTCTATATTCTATATTCTCTTCTCACCTACGCTTGAGTTCTTCGAGATATTCACGCATGCGCAGTGCCGCAGTCGCACCCTCACCGACGGCGCTGGCGATTTGGGCGGTCGCACCGGAACGAACATCGCCGCTCGCAAAGACGCCGGGCATGGTCGTTTGCAGACCGATATCAGTTTTCACCATACCGATGTCATCGAGCTCGACAGCTGAGTCTTTCAAAAACCCCGTGTTAGGCAGCAGCCCGATAAACACAAACACACCATCGACATTGAGTGTCGAGCTTGCACCATTTTCAGTAATCTTCACCCCGGAGACGGTTTTACCATCTGTTGAGACAATCTCGTCGGTCGTGGTCGCGACATGCACCGTGATAGTGCCAGCTTTCACCTGTTCGTCGAGTTCACGCTGTAAGACGTCGCTAGCGCGCAGTTTTGACCGCACCAGCAAGTCGATATGTGTCGCAAATTTGAGCAAAAAGAGCGCTTCTTGCACAGCAGAGTTACCCCCGCCGACGACTGCCAATGTCTTACCCCGATAAAACGCCCCATCACACGTCGCGCAGTAGTGTACGCCGCGGCCGTAGTATTCAGCCTCACCCGGCACGCCAAGCTTTTTATAGTCACTGCCCGTTGCGATAAGCACCGCTTTGGCCTTCAGAGTACCGTCCATGACCGTCTCGATTTCTTTATGGTCACCCGCATCGACAATTCGCGTCACTTCGCCATAACGAATATCGGCACCAAACCGCTTGGCTTGGGCTTCGAGTTGTTCGGCTAATTTCATGCCCTCGATTCCGTCAGCAAAACCAGGATAATTGTCGACCCAGTCAGTCGTAGCAGCCAGTCCACCGACCACACCTTTTTCGAGTAAGACCGTGTCTAAGTCCTCACGGGTTGTGTAGACGGCCGCAGCAAGCGCACTCGGACCGGCGCCGATCATGATGATATCGTGAAGAGTGGTGTCGGTTGTTTCGTGCATGAGTATCCCCATTTAAATTTGATCTTCCACCTTAATTTTCAATTTTCAATTTACGGTTATCAATAAATTATCAGTTTTCAATGATCAAACAAATCGCAAGCATCCTGCAACTCATTTGTACATTGTTACTCCGTAAATTTATTGTAAACTGAAAATTGTAAACTGTACATTGATCAGGCCACAGCCGCCATCAACGCCCCGGGATTCCAGCCGATGCTTGCTACCTGCTCGTGGCCCGACTCATCTGTCACCGTCACTACTGGCACTGTTCGCGCACCACTGCGAGCTATAATAGCCGCTTCTGCTTCGTGGTCGTCATCGATGTTAACCACACGATATGTCTTGCCCTTCATATCGAGTAATTTTTTGACCTGACCACAATAGCTACAGGTTGTCCGTGTATACACGGTAATTTGTTTTGACATTTTTTATACCCTCCAACTTTCTAACTATCCATTATATAGCGCCGTGTAGCATAAGCAATACGCTATATGTTGTATTTTTTGAATTATTGAGCTACGTAGATACTCGTCACTTTGATAGCGAATATGAGATCAGAATTTGCCGGAATATCGCCCTGAGCTTTGTCGCCATAGGCCTTGGCTGCAGGTATGTAAACTATACGCTCTCCACCTACCCTCATACCAACCAAGCCCTCAGAGAAGCCCGGTACAAATCCAGTAGTGAGAGAACGATACGCCTCACCAGTCGCGTAGTTATCACCACCTTGGAATGCGGTGGCGTCTTTTGCGAGTACCCCGTGATAAAACAACTCGACACAATCACCCGACTTCACTTCAGCACCATCACCCACCACGACGTCGTCAGTGCGTAGTTCGGCTATTGATTCTACCGCAGAAATTTCTGGGGGAACCGGCACTGGGTCAACTTTTGCAATTGGTTTTGTTGTCGGGCTAGGGCAGCGTTTTTCCGCCTCTTCTTGTTGCTTCTTGTATTCTGCAAGTTGTTTGTCGTAATCTAGCTCGGCTTGAGACTTAACCGGCGTTTGTGCAGCTGGTAACATAAATATGAAAAACGATCCTATAGTGCCAACGATCATTGTGAAAGCAATTATCCAGATACCTAAACGCTGCGAACGAGTCGTCGAAACTTCTGACGCCATATACTACCTCTTCCGTATTAATTAACTATCAGTATAGAGTGGAGACCGCCAATTGGCAACGCCTACCCTCTGTCAATTATGCATCTATCTCAAATTGCTTCAGTCGCTTCTTGGCCGCCTCGGTTGCCCCAGTCTGCAGATCAAGCAGCTGCGCGTAGATACCGCCAGTCGTGGCCAATTCTTTCGGTGTGCCGACTTCGTCGATTTGGCCGTTTTTGATCGTGACGATGCGATCGACATGAGCGATTGTGCTCAAGCGGTGAGCGATAATGATAGTGGTGCGACCTTTCATCAGTCGATCAAGCGCTTCTTGAACAAGTTTCTCGGCACGACTGTCGAGGCTGCTCGTCGCTTCATCGAGTATCAATATCGGGGCGTTTTTCATGATGGCACGAGCGATGGCGATGCGTTGTTTTTGACCGCCACTCAGTTTGAGGCCTCGCTCACCGATCTCAGTGTCGAAGCGGTTCTCTAGCTTGTCGATAAAATCGAGGGCGTTGGCCGCCTTGGCTGCGCGCTCAATATCGCGATCGGTCGCGTGAGGATCGGCATAGGCGATATTCTCACGAATCGTTCCACTAAAGAGTGCTGGATCCTGGAATACGACGGCGATTTTTTCGCGTAGGCTCGTCTGGCGCACATCTTGTATCGGTGTACCGTCGATAAGTATTTGCCCAGACTGCGGATCATATAGTCTTAGCAATAGACTCGTAATTGTCGTCTTGCCTTCACCACTTTCGCCGACGAGTGCGACTTTTTCGCCCGGTTTGACTTCAAATGAGATGTTATAAAGTACCTGATCACCCTTGTCATAGCCAAACGATACATCGTCATACGTCACAATGCCTTTTGAGACCTCGAGCGCTGGTGCATGATCGCGATCAGCCACGCTTGGTTTCATCGCCATAACTTTGAAGTAATCCTTGCTACCCGCAATCGCCTTTTGCGTATTGTCGACGATGAAACTCATATTAAATATTGGGAAGCGCATCATATTTATCAGTTGGATAAGCAGGACCATCTCGCCGATCGAAAAACGACCCTCGGCTGTGCGCACAAATAGGTAAGCAAATATCGCAAAGAAGATGATATTGAGCACCAAGCGCCGCGAGATATCCATGTTGTGCCAATAGCGCGACTGCTTGTGGGTGATGTCGACCGTCTCTTGAAATTTGCGCTCAAAATGGCGAAATTCGAGATTTTCCTGGATGAAGCTTTTGACCACGCGTATCTGCGCGATCACTTCAGCGAAGCGGCCACTGGCGACATCAGTGGCATGGTTTTTGTCATCCTGCCATTTTTGCCATTTCTTGCTGGTGAGCGCTGTCAGCCACATGAAGACGGGGTACAGCACAAACAGCAACAGTGCTAATTCCCAGCTGTAGTACAGCACTATCAGCAGCGTCAGTATCATCGTGAGGTACATCTGGAAAAAGTTATTGGCAAACATGTTGGCAAACTGCGTCACCTCGAAGATAGTTCGGTTGAGGCGATTAATGATCGTACCGGTCAGTTCGCGGTCATAATAACTCTGCGGCAACTTAAGAAGCTGTGTATAATAGCGTTCACTGAGCTGTTTTTTGAGCTTGGCGCTCATGACATCGCCCAGATACCCGCCCCAGTTGGTAAAGAGCGTGTTGGCCACATCAGCCACAAATAACCATACCGCTATCCAGAGAGCGCCGGCCACATCAGCCCGACCTGACTCAATCGACGCCACAATAAGATCGGTTGCCGCCTTGATCAAGAACGGCGTAGCCAGGGCCGTCAAGCTCATCAGTATCGAAAACAATATGATACCGGTATAGTACGGCCACAAATTGCGCGCATAGCCAAGCACACGTAATAAAATCTTCATTAGCTTTATTATGACAAACATCCTAGTATTCACCAAACTTACTTTCCTAGGAGCCTGGCTCCTAGGAATTGTAAATATGTCGTAATATTTTTTTCTATCACCGAGATAGTATCGATCGTCGCAGTGGCACAACTATTGCAGTCGCGAGTAACGATACCACTGCCGCTCCGGCTGCATCCATAAGACTGATTGGTTCAAAATGAAATAGCTCCCTGACCGGCGCAAGTGTATATACAGCAAGCAGTGCCGCAGCTACGACGACAACTATGATTACCAACGCATTTATCTTACCATCGGCAAACGCATGCGTGACCACACGGCGTCCTGATATGGCAAGTATGAGTAAGACATTTGTCAGTATCACGAGGAGGAACGTAACCGCCCTTGCTTTGTCGTCAGTCCAGCCAGAATCAAGCATCAGGTGATGCGCTACCACAATCAATGACGATATGACGCCCCCCGTCACAACGCTGAGCAGTACCATCGATCGACTAAACAATGCTGAACCAAGTTTACGAGGCGGTTTGTTCATGGTGTCGGGTTCTTCGTCTTCACCTTCAAAGATCAGTGTACAACTCGGATCGATGATAAATTCGATGAACACGATATGTATCGGCAACAGCACGAGCGGCCAGCCAAAAAATACCGGCAAGAGCGACAACGTGATGATCGGCATATGGACGGTCAATATATAGACCATGGCCTTTTGTAGATTGGTAAATATACGACGCCCCAAGCGCACGCCGCGCACTATTGATGCAAAATTATCATCAAGCAACACGATCGAAGCCGCTTCACGCGCTACGTCAGTCCCCCGTTTGCCCATGGCGATGCCGATGTGTGCTGCTTTCAGTGCTGGCGCATCATTGACGCCATCACCGGTCATCGCGACTACCTCACCGTTGGCCTTGAGAGCATTGACGATCAATAGCTTTTGAGCAGGTATAACCCGACTAAATATCGATGTCGTCTTGATCACTTCATCACGCTCTGATTCACTCATCGCTGCAAACTCATCACCTGTCACGACGCGCTCGCTGTCGAGTCCAATAACGCTACCGATACGACGAGCAGTTTCGGCATAATCTCCAGTGATCATGATGACTCGTATACCAGCTTGTCGGCACAAACCAACCGCTTCAACCGCCTCGCGTCGTATGGGATCAGCCAGTGCCACCAGACCGAGAAGTGTATAGTCATAGCCGTCACGCGTTTCGGGCACGTCGGCTCTTGCTGCACCGCGTGCGACCGCAAGTACACGCAGTCCACGGCTCGCGAGTTCTTTGACACGTTGCTTGAGAGATGCTGTCGCAGCATCATCGAGACGACATAGCTCAAATACAACTTCTGGGGCGCCTTTGAGTGCAACGTATTGCTGCTCATCGTTATCATTTGCCCAGACGTGGACTACCGATAGAGACGATTCTTCGAGAGGATACTCTTTGACGATATGATTGTCATTATAAACTTCAGCTATATCAGCATGTATCGTTCCACCCGCCATCAAAAATGCTTCTTCCATGGGGTCAAATGGCTTCATCTGCGACGCGAGCACGCCATAATCTATTACTGCTTTGTAGGTTTGCGATTCAGCTGTTAGCTCCACGCCGCCGGCGTCAGTTACACGGTCGACTTGCATGCGATTTTCGGTCAATGTGCCCGTCTTGTCAGTACACAACACCGTGGCGCTACCGAGGGTCTCAATCGTCGAGCTCTTGCGCGTCAGGACGTTGCTCTTTGCCAGGCGCCACGCACCGAGCGCCATAAACACCGTCAGAACGACGGGAAATTCCTCAGGCAATATCGCTATCGACAACGTCAAACCTGCCAAAAACCCCCGCAGCAGATCACCGCGAAGCAACCAGTATGTTAGCGCTAAGACGATCGAGGCCGATACCGCCACAACCGCAAGCGTCTTGACGACGCGATCGACTTCCTGCTTGAGTAGAGTTTTTTCCGGCTTGATCGTGCCGAGAGATACACCAATTTCACCTAGCTTCGTTGCGATACCGATCGCCGTGACTTCAGCAATACCGTGGCCCTTTACTATCATCGTTCCCGAATACAAATGACGTTTTTTATCGTCGGCATCTGCATCTTCTGTCTTGTCAACAGGCACCGACTCGCCCGTTAGGAGCGACTCATCGACCATGATGTTTTCAGCCTCGAGCAGCTGTATATCCGCAGGTACACGCTCGCCTTCGGCAACGACCACGATATCGCCTACTACCAACTCGCGGCTCGGTATGATTTGATGTTTGCCGTCGCGTATAACATTGCAACTAGGGCTGGCTAAGTCACGTAGTGCCTCGAGAGCTTTCTCGGTTTTATTGTCTTGGTACAGTTCTATCCCGATGATGACAAGTACTGAAACCATGAGTACAAATGCCTCGGTGCGATCACCGAGCAAGAAATACACTACCACAACAGCGACCAACAAAAAGATCATTGGCTCAGACAGTACCCTCAGTACGATACTGACAAAACTCTTCTTCTCTCGATCGGGTAACTGGTTATAGCCATGAGCTTGTTGCTGTTTTAGCACTTCAGCCGTGGTCAGGCCTTGTATGTCATCGGTATTCATTAGCATCATTATAACCCATCTGATGAGGTCAGGAGAAATCGTTGTTATGCCATGATACGTTAAATAATCAATACCTTGGAATCACAAATGCTAGCAGATTGCTCTAGTTTCTCGACTGGCGTTAGCCAGTCGATTCCTTGGTGTGGGCGCTCGTAGTTGTAGTAGTGTAGGTATTCAGGAAT
>JBARSV010000008.1:0-37127 GCA_049644865.1 Saccharimonadales bacterium (SeqCode) | reverse complement strand
GCTCGCTCCAGCACGCACCATCTTGACTGCTTCGGCTCGCACTTTAGGTAGATTTGGGTTCGTTTGGTAGCTCATATCCATAGCTTGCTCCTTTGTTTAGGTGATTCCAAGCTATTGAACCATTACGAATTATTGACTTTTTAAGTCATTTGTGCTATTATACAGTCATATTGATCATTAGGTAGGGGCGATACGCCCTAAAGGATATCCACCACCATGGCACCGAAGGCACCCGAAGCATTGAAAGCAGCTGGCCGCACCGCAAAGGAAGCGTTGCGAACTGGGGCGAATCGTGTACGCACTGCTATCGAGGACAGACGATCGGCCTCAAACGCGCCTGAAGCACGCTCGAGCAAGCCGGAAATCCTGGGCGCACCAGATTATATACAGCCAACGGCATTTGAAGATGAATTTGTTGGGTATTATGACAAGGCCACTGACCCTGCTAACCCCAAAGACAGCACAGAAATAGATAAGGCACTAGCTAACGACATAAAAGCGTATATGGCGAGGCATGGTATCCAAAGCGATCCATCGGCGCCCGATTTTGACCAGGACGAATACGATACGATCATTGGTGTCCTGGGTACTGTATCTCAGGTTTCCTCTGATGCTTGGCATACGCAAGACCCGCTTACTCATAGGTCAAAGCGCGACTCGTTCGTTACTATGCTACAGGAAGAATACGACAACCAAACATGGCGACGCTGGGAGCAAGAACAGCTAGCCGAAGGTCTCGAACCGCTGAAAAAAGAAGCGGCCGAACTGGCCGACCGTTATGGTAAACTCCTCGCCAAGCGTGCCGACAAAGCAGGGCTATTTGAACGAACAGCCAAGTTGGAGTCGATCAAACAACAGCATGCCGACTACCTCTCGGGTATTGCGAGTCAAATGGCCGACGAAAACGCCAGCAAAGACGACACAGACCCGACCAAGCTGACAAGCGACCAATTGGCCACTGAAATCGATCAATTCATCGATCAGCAATCGCAGCTGTTTGTCGAACGTATGGAACAATCGCGCATCGAAGCCTCGGCTGGGCGCAACCGCGTCATGAAATTTGTGACCGAAAAGTGGGCCTCGTGGACACCAGAAGCACCGGCCATGCAGACGGGCCACAAGTTGCTGTCGATGCAAACACTGAAGAATGCCGGGCTTTACCTCAAGCACAGTTATTCAAAAGAGCATCGCCGAGGAACTCTGATGAAAAACGCCGTGACAGCTCTCGGCGGAATGGCGCTGACAGCTGTCGTGCCGGCCGCTGCCGCTGTCGGAGCTATCGGCGCAGCCGCTGGCTTCGTCGGGGCTCGTTCAGCACGTGCCTATGCGGTCCAAAAGATGAATGCCCTTGCGACGGCTGAGAAAATCGCCACTGCACAACGCGCCGACATCGAGACGCGCATTACTGCCCTTCGCGCCGAATATGACACGACGACCACGACATTTCTCGATAGACTGCGAGATTTTGACGCGCGAATTGACGCTGCCGAGACAGCGGGCGATGCAGATACAGTGGCGACCTTAAAAACTGAACGGCAGGAGTTTGTGACATCATCTGACACTCGTTCGCTACACGAGATGATCGCCGACCTGACCAACGAACGCGCGAAGGCTGCCCATGACTACAACCGCGATCGGTTGCTTGGCGGCATGGCTATGGCAATGGCATTTGGGGCAGCTGGTACGAAGCTGCACGCACTGCTACCCGACAACATCAACCAGTCGATTGGCGGTTTTATTAATCGATTAACCGGTGGCGGCAACAGTTCTACTGGAGCTAGTGTGGGCGCATCAGTCGACTCATCTATCCATCCGAACGAAGGTGCTGCTCCTCGTGGTGGTCTGCGCGGCCCGTTGTACGATACACCAGTGCCTCCTGAGACGGCACCTGTGGCGAAGATGTTCGACGCCGGGGACTATCTCAATAGACATGATGTCAACCTGACACTCAAAAAAGGCGAAGGTTTCATGGCTCTGGCCAAGCATTTTCCCGGTGTTTCGCAGGCAGAGATGAAGGCCGAGATGGTATCACTTGCCAAAGAACTTGATGCCAAATACCCCAAGCTCGTCTATTTCCACGGCGGTGAACCTCGCCTCAGTATGCCACCTAACGGTAAATTACCTGCTGGTGCTGCCGAGATGATTGTCGAACATTTCCATGCCAAAGGCATGCTTGACGCCGACAAAACTGGCGAGGTAAAAGGCTCTGACGCACTGGGTATTCGAAGGGGCGGTGGTATTATCGGTGAGGCAAAGGATTACGGTATTGCGGACCTCACCCGCGATGAGATAACAACCCTCGGCGATGCTCTTGTCGAAGAGGGGACTGGCTATAAGAGTGATAGACTAGCAAACAAATTCGGCAGTCCATATGGCATCAAGCTTGATGTCGCTGGCGACACGACCCCGTCGGGTCAGTTCCGCCCAGGTGCCGACGCGATCTTCCGTGATTTTGCTGATAATCGCATGCTTGATCATTCCAACACCCTGCCTGAGGCGGTTAAACAGGGTAATATCGACACAATTGTCCGCTCATTTGCGAGCGAACATGGACTCGATAACGTACCAAGTCTTGATAGTATGATTGCCGATCCAAAGACAGCCGACGCGATCATCCCTGGCATCAGTAAAGTAGTAGCGTCGGGAGATGTCGATCATAGCGGGTCGCTGATCAATGAAATGAAAGATTACCTGGTAAAGAGCGCGGCTAATAAGGTTGATTTCAACAATGCGTTGCATGATGCTTCAACTTCCCATAATTTTGGAGGCATAAGCAAGTTTCAGTCCGTGATCGATGCTGCCGGTAAAGAGTTGGTAAATCTGCAATTCTCTGAAGCCGACGGTGGAGGACCGATCGCCACGTTTGACCAGCGAACCGGTCATTACATCTTACAAAACACTGGCAAAAACCTACCAGAATCAGCACGCCAACTCCTCCAGAAAACCGCAATCCGTACCGACTATGGCCTAGCTGCATAGTACAGTATAATAAGATAAATACTTAACAACGAGGGTAAAAGCATGTTTCAACTCGACGACAATTTTCTGACCGACGTAGGACTGGCAACGTTGCCAGATGATCAAAAGCAAGCATTTTTGCAGCATATTTATGAGGAGTTGGAGTTACGAGTCGGTACAAAACTATCTGAAGGATTAAGTGAACAGCAAATGGCTGAATTCGAAGCATTCGTCGATCAAGCAGAAGATAAAGTGCGCGCATGGTTCGAAAAAAATATGTCTGATTATGCCTCGAATCAAGATTTTGTTCAACTTAAACAATCCGCACCAGAGGGAACGAGTGATTTGGCGGTCATGTGCGAGTATGGTTCGCTCAAGTGGCTTGAGCTCAATCGGCCTGATTATCGTGACGTCGTTGCAGCCGAGCTTGAGGCTCTCAAGACTGAGATACGTGCAAATGCATCGACAATCTTGGGTGGTGACGTACAGGCTGCCTCAGAGCGGTAGAGTTATAGATCGAAAGAGCGAAAAAGATGGGGAAGTACCAGGATCTTGTAGTGTGGCAAAAGTCGATGGACTTAGTCGAAGAAGTCTATGGTGTCGCTCGTAATCTACCTAATGCTGAAAAGTTTGCCTTGTCTGATCAGATGAAAAGAGCAGCTATATCCATACCATCTAATATAGCAGAGGGTCAACGGCGAGGGAGTATCAAAGAAGTCTATTGGGATATGTCGTGAGGTTAGCCTTATGCTAACCGCACTCATCAAAACTCTGCGGCTGAAATAGTCTGCGGTTCTACCGCTCTCACTGTCTATCGCTCTTGTTTACTAGTCCTTGCAAATAAGCACTACCACTCATCGTCTTGCCGTTCGGCGCGATCAATGATTCCACCAACAGGGTGGAATTTTCGTTACATGTAATGCATAGCTCGGCATCGATGGGATCATCGACAGCTCGTGCCGATGTCACAATAACATCAACTCCACGGTAGGCGAGCCGTGATTTGGGGAAGCCGAGGTAGGCACGTACCTTCCGTTCTATGGTCAAAGCGTTATCTGTAGAAGGGTCAATGATTCCGTCACGTTTATGAATTGATGTTGTGTATGATACACCATCTGTTCGTTGTTGTTTCGGCTTCAGCTCGCCTGATGTGATATGTGGAAGTGATGAAAAGAGCAGTTCAGCACTGCGTCTACTGATATGTTCGTATAGCTCAAATTTCGTCTCACTGCCACTCAGTGGTATCGACACTTGTGCATAGACCGGACCTTCATCCATGCCCGCAGTGAGCTGCATGAGGCTGATGCCGGCTTCGTGGTCGCCATGGAGTATCGTTGACTCAATCGGTGTCGAACCACGATGACGAGGAAGAAGAGAAGGGTGAATATTGATAATACCGATAGGGCTGAACACATCGATGATTCGTTGCGGAATAATTCGACCATAGGCGGCAAGGACTGCAAAGTCAGCATGGAGCTCGCGGAGTTCCTGCTCGATATCGCCGGGCTTGGCGGGCAGCAATACGGGTATACCGTGTTCGCGAGCTACCTCGGCGACCTCAAGTGGGCGGGCTGTGCGCGACTGGGCATCACTGTGGCTCGCAACGACGGCCACTACATTGTATCCATGCTCGATCAGACCACGAAGTACTGGTGCGTCGGTGTGCTTGAGGCCGCTGACCAGACGCTCGTTACCGAAAAATACCACGCGCTGCGACATCGTCATAGCCGAGACTCTCCAATTCACCTGCTTCATTAAGTGTAAAAAAGGCATCGTGATCGTGGTCGATATGGTCGACGAAGACGATACCATTGGTATGGTCGATCTCATGTTGAAGGATACGGGCGATGAAACCCTCGGCTTTTATACGAACATCTTGGCCGTTGATATCGAGCGCCTTTACCCTGACTTTCGGGTAGCGCGGTACCATACCATAGATGTCGGCAACACTGAGACAGCCTTCGTGTTCAAATACCGGTTCGCCCTCGGTTTTGATGATTTCAGGGTTGATGAGTGTAATAAATTGTCGGTTTGCCTTATCTTCAAAATCAGCCCGTACGATAACGACTCGCTCTAGCCGGTCTATCTGTACCGCTGCGAGGGCAACCGCAACCTCATGTGGGCGACTATCTTCCCAATCCAGCGCGGCTGCCGTCATGTCGTCGATGAGTTGGCGTGTCTCATCGGTGATCACAGGGATACGACCTGATTTCGTGCGCAAATCAGCATGAGGCAGGGTAATGATATCGTTGCGAGACGCCATATGTTACATAGTATAACAGATGAGGCGAGATCTTAGTTCTTAGAAATCAGAGCCGGGAACTTCTCACTCTAGGAGGCTTGCTAGGTCAAGCTCGAATTACCGGTGATTCGCGGAAGGCGTCGGGATTGAACCGGCAATGATAGTCATTACATTGACAAGTAATCAAGAATTTGCTTTTATTGTATAAAGGATATCAAATAAAAATGACTGAAAAACCATCACGATTGTCTGGAAAGGGTTTACGCCTTATCTCATCTCACGATGATGATGAAAGTGGTTTATCTCGCCTACGTGGAAGCCTATTACGTGGTGTCGATGAAAAAGATGTGTCTGGGCCTGTTGTAATAGTGACAAATCGTGACGGTGGGGACCACATACTTGTTGAAACAAAAGAACAACCTGAACTTAGCAGAACTCTAGCCAGATTAAGATCGGTTGCGACTGGTGCCATGGTATCTATCAACGCCGCGAAGATCGATAGCGGTGATGGATTATGGGTTACGAAACATGATTGATTCTGATAATCCTCAACCTAATACCTTGGAGACGGATAAGCCTGATCGTGATGAAGAGCTCTTAGCATTGCTGCGAAGAGCAATTTCTCGTCAGCCCGAAGTATTTGGAGATGATGAAAAAGATGAATTTGTTGTCGCCCTTAAGCGCATTAAGACACAGCTGGGAATTGAGCCAGGATCGTCGGTGATTTATCCTGGCAGCAGTACCCATGCAGGCGTCGCGCGTGTTTTTGGGAAAGAGCACGTTCAACACGTGGATCCAGATGGGGCAGCGATGAAGGTTATGGAGGCCGAAGGATACAATGTAACAGTCTCCACCATCGAAGACTATCACCCTTTAGAACAAGCAGATGTCATGGTTGCCCTGAACAGCTATGGGGTTGTTACTCCTGAGATATTAGACCGCCTTATTAAAAAAGGTGGCTATATCATTGCTAATAACCATACGTATTGGGCGCATGAAATCGTGGAAATGCATACAACTGAATTGGTCGGTGCAGTTATGCCGGACTATAGAATGGCCACGGCTTCTTGGATGAAGGGCGAGCAAATTCCTTCCGACGCTACTGACATTGTGACACAGTATTATGTCCTAAAGGATAATGGAAATGTAGTGAGGGGCACGGCAGAAAGCCATACATTTGAGGATGAATCAGCACGCTATCCAGATGCACTATTTATCTTTAAGCTTAAAAGCTTAGAGTAGGCTTCCCGGATCCAGCTCGAATTGCCAGTGCTGGGGTGGGAGTTGCTGGACGATAGCGATGAGATCGTCGCGGACAGGCGATTTGACGACGAGTTGCCAACGATAGGTATCGTGGACCCGCTCGTAAAAAGCTGGTGTGGGGCCAAGTAATTCGACGCGTGTGGGTACGCTACGACGCAAGTCACGCGCGAGATTTTGGGCATTACGGATGGCCGTAGACTCGGTTTTGTAGATACATACGAGCTTCAGCAAATGAGTAAAAGGTGGGAAGTGAGATCGTTTTCGTTCGGCCACAGTCATGTCGTAAAATGATGCATAATCACTGGTGATGCCATAGTGGACAGCCGGATGAGTTGGTTGGTAGCTTTGCACGACGACGCGGCTGGGATGCTCGTTGCGACCAACCCGACCCGTGACCTGGGCAAGCAATTGGAAAGTACGTTCGCTTGATAGGTAGTCGGGGAGTGCTAGGCCGGCATCAGCCTGTACGACGCCGACCATACGTAGCAGTGGCAGGTCGAGACCTTTGGCAACAACTTGCGTGCCGATGACGATATCGATTTCGCCGTCGTATAATGCTTGATAGTGCTTATCAAGCGTATTATCGTTGTCGTTATCACCATCAAATCGCATAATGCGGGCGGCGGGGAACAGTTTGGTGAGCTCGTGGTGGATGAGCTTGGTGCCGATGCCTTTATGGATGATGTGCGCCTCGCCGCATTCTGGGCAAGAGGTTGGTACCCGTTCGTGTAACCCACAGATATGACAATCGAGCGCGAAACGATCGGCATGTAGGGTGAGTGGTACAAAACAGCGTGGACACAGTGCATTCCAGCCGCAGTTTTCACACAGTGTGGTCGGGGCGGTGCCGCGGCGATTATGAAAAATCAACACTTGGTGGTTATGTTCAAGAGTTGTCTTCATGGCCTCTAACATGTCGTTTGAAAACAGGCTATGACGTGAAAAATTGAGTTTTTTGGTCATATCGACCAGCGTCACGGTCGGTTGAACGGTGCCCCTGCGAGCTGGTGTGGTGAGACTGATGATCGGGCGGTGCGACAGTTTGGCGAGATAGTAGTCGGCTACATTTGGCGTCGCGCTGCCGAGTACCAGGCGTGCGCTTGACTGCTGCGCTAGAATGGAGGCTGCGCGCAGGGCAGAATAGCGCGGAGATTGTTCTTGTTTAAACGTCATCTCGTGGCACTCGTCAATCACGATAAGTCCAAGATTCGGTACAGGGCTAAATAGAGCCGAGCGTGGTCCGATAACGACCCGTGGCGACGATGCATGCAGCAACTGCCGCCAGATAGTATGGCGGGCTGCTTCGGTCATGGTCGAGTGGGTGATGACGACATCGCGAAAATGTGGTGTAAATTCGGCGATCAGTTGCGAGGTGAGGGCAATTTCCGGCACCAATATGATGACCGAGCGGCCGTCAGCAACGGTGTGCTTGGCGATCTCGATATATATCTGCGTCTTGCCTGAACCAGTGATACCATGAATCAGGCTGGTGCCTGTGGGCTCAGCCATAATACTTGTGATTGCCTGTTGTTGTTCGGAATTGAGCACAATTTGTGTTCGTTTTCGACTGGGGTGGGAAGCAGTTTGGGTGGCTGTGCGTCTGGTCTTCGTCAAGCCGCGTGGCAACAAACTTTGCCAGACGGTCACCGGATGGGTAGCGTAAAACGTACTCAGCCACTGGGCCAGGCCGACGAGGCTAGTGGGTAAGGGAACTGATTCGACCTGCGCGACAATGGCTTTGGTCGCAAACGACGGTTGGGCAGCGCGCCGTATGACGACACCGACAATCGTCTGAGCTCCGACCGGAACGGTGACGAGGGTGCCCGCAGCATAGACTGCCTCTGACTGGTATGTCAGTAAACCGTCGCTACCATGAACGATCTTGAGTGGGATCACCTCGTAATAATACATACCTTTATAGTAGCAAAGTAAGCTGAGCTATGAGCTATGAGCTATGAGCTATGAGCTATGAGCTATGAGCTATGAGCTATGAGCTATGAGCTATGAGCTATGAGGTGGTGCCGTGATCGCTTTTTGCTTATTGCTGCACCCTTATTGCTATAATTATCATATGTATTTTCAATCACGAGCCGAAGCAGGGTATCGACTCGCCCTGGAATTGATGCAGTACAGGTATGAAGACACGGTGGTGCTGTGCCTTAGTGATGGTGCAGTGCTCGTCGGGCAACAGATAGCCGCTAGCTTACATGCTGCTCTCACGATGATGCTCGTGGAGGAAATTGATGTACCAGGCGAGGGGACACTTTTTGGTACAGTCAACCAGTCCGGCCGGTTTACCTACAATGGTATGTTTAGTATCGGTGAGATTGAGGAATACTTCTCGGAGTTTCATGGCTATTTGGAGGATCAAAAACGGGCAGTCACGTCGCGTATCAATCGGATATTGAGTGATGGCGGTATCGTCGACGAGGCAATGTTACGTGGTCACAATGTCATAGTAGTGGCTGATGGCTTACCAAGTGGTACGAGCCTCGATGCCGTGGCTGACTATATGAAACCAATTCGTATCAAAAAGCTGGTTGTCGTGACACCGATCGCGTCAGTCGATGCTGTCGACCGTATGCACATACTTGGCGATGAACTGCATGTTCTCGGCGTGACGGAAAATTATATGGGCACGAATCATTACTATGACAACAACGACATACCAGATCATGAAGAGGTGATATCAATTCTCAATAATGTGATTATGACGTGGCGGTAATCATGGGGGAGCTGATTGTTCCTGCTGTGGGCGAATAATTCTATGAAATTGTCTTGTACTTGTGGCTGTTTAACTGTAGAATAATTATCAACAAGCAAATAAATGTAAGAGTGTAACGAGGTATTATGCTGGATGTCTTTATCACATCAAGGGTGCGCCGAAAAATCATCGTAGTTTATGCGAAGTACCCCGATTTTCGCACGCATGTGCGCGGTCTCGCAAAGTTGATCAAAGAAGATCCGGGCAATATACAACGTGAGCTCAAGCGGCTCGAAAAGGTCGGTTTCCTGACCAGTGAGAAGCAAGGCAACACCAAGATTTACAGTACCAACAAGCATTTCGTTATCTTTAAAGAACTGCAAAGCATCGTTATCAAATCGCAACAGCATCACCAAAACAAGAATAAAAAGCCCGTTCAGGATTAGGTTATGGCATCATCTCACGAGCGAATACTTCGTGAGATTTTGATTGCCCGCGGTCACGACACGTCTGACAAACGGCAGGCATTTTTAGACCCAAGTTATGATGCCTACCGGCACGATCCGTTTGGTTTGCCCGATATGGCCGAGGCTGTTGAGCGGCTGGTGCAGGCGCATGCGAAGGGCGAAAATGTGGTGATCTACGGCGATTATGACATCGATGGCTTGACGGCGACGACGCTGTTACTCGACGCTTTTGCTAGCTTCGGTATACGCGCGAGTGCCTTTATACCCAATCGGTTCGTCGAGGGTTATGGGCTGAGTCGCGAGGCGATTGAGCGTATCGCGGCAGCTGGCGCGCATCTGATCGTCACGGTCGATTGTGGCAGTCTCAGTTTTGAGGAGATCGCCCGCGCCCGCGAGCTGGGCGTCGATGTCATCGTGACCGATCATCACTCGGTCGAGTCGACGATGCCGAGCGCCGTGGCGGTCATCAACCCCAAGCGGCTTGTCGGCTATTTCACGGAGCCCGCCGCGGTCCGACAATTATCTTCGGATAACACTCTACGGGGGACTTCGTCCGCTTCAAGCAATCGCGCTGGGCTGGCCGAGGCAGCCACACTATCCTCAGACGATCGTCGAATCGCGGCGGCCGGCGCTTCTTCCAAAATCCAAAATCCAAAATCCAAAATCTACCCTTTTATAGACCTCGCTGGCGTCGGCGTCGCATTCAAGCTCGTCCAGGCCCTCCAAACCAAGCTACCAGGACTCGAACAGGGCCAAGAAAAGTGGCTGCTTGACCTCGTCGCGCTCGGTACGGTTTGCGATGTGGTGACGTTAGTCGATGAAAATCGCGCCAATGTCCGCTGGGGGCTCGAAGTTCTTCGCAAAACCCGTCGGCCGGGTCTCCGCGCCCTCATGGCGGTGGCGCGGGTCAAACCGAGCGAGGTTGATGCGCGCAGCCTTGGCTTTGTGCTCGGGCCACGGCTCAACGCCTCGGGTCGGCTTGAGACGGCGCAGCTGAGTCTCGACCTGCTGACGGCGACTGATCCGGCTCGGGCACTCGAGATCGCTGAGCAGCTCGAAGCCATGAACCAAGAGCGGCGTGCCGAGCAAGACCGGATATTTCGCCACGCCATCGACAAGGCGGCCGAGCGGGCGCGCGACCACGTGCTGATCGTCAGTGATCCATCGTGGAGCCACGGCATCATCGGTATCGTTGCCGCGAAACTGCTCGAACGCTACCATAAACCGACGTTTGTTTTGCAAGAACTAGATGACGGTACGGCAAAGGGTTCGGCGCGAAGTTTTGGCGATTTTTCGGCGGTCGAGGGGATTCGTGCCACCGAGCAACATCTGATCAAAGGCGGCGGGCACAAGCTGGCGGCGGGTGTGACACTGAAGGCTGAGATGATCGATACGTGGCGCGCGGCCATGAACGAGTATTACAAGGCACTTCGCCTCAGTGACCAACTCCACTACCTGCTGCCAAATGCCGATATCACGCTCAAAGGCTTTGCCGACTTCACTGAACAACTTATCCACGACATCGCGCGGCTCGAGCCGTATGGCAATGGCAACCCCAGCCCGGTCTTCAACGTCGCACCTGTCGAAGTCATCGGCCGTCGTACCATGGGCGACCACGGCCAACACGTCAAATACACACTGGCTGATCAGCACGACAAATCATTTCACGTTGTGGCGTTTAACAAGTCCGATGAATTTACCGCCGACATCGGCGACCGCGTCGCCGTCTGGCTGGAGCTGACGGTGAACGAATGGCAGGGGCGGCGGACGGTGGAAGGGAGATTACTGAGGATGGAAATTATCTAATATTGTTGAGCCCCTCCAGTGAAGGAGCGGGGCTCAACTTCGAGAGAGGGGCGTTATTAGGTCTCGAGATAGGCGTCCACATCGGCATCCGGGATGCGCTCAGCCAGCTCCATCATTACTGCATGCGCTGCCGCGATGACGTCATGGATCCTTGATGTGATCATGAGACCTCTCGATGCGTCCCACGCTGTCGCGCCGTGCGAACACAACAGAATTCTGACATCAGTGGGTAGAAGCTGGAGGGTGACCTCGATGTCGGACGGGTTGTTCCCGTAGAAACCAGCTAGCATCTTGACG
The DNA here is from genome assembly GCA_049644865.1 of Saccharimonadales bacterium (SeqCode). Taxonomy (GTDB): domain Bacteria; phylum Patescibacteriota; class Saccharimonadia; order Saccharimonadales; family Saccharimonadaceae; genus JAPUDQ01. Next base: position 25,390 of record JBARSV010000008.1, on the reverse strand, counting down.
TTACTGCCGCCAAGCGACTTGAGGCAATCCAGCATGTCGGCGCGGACTGTCTCTCGGACCGATAATGTCATGTACGTTTCCTTCCTGAGAGGAGGGTAGATTACATAATCATATAATACTCACATAGATAATACAACCCTACATTGACCAATTGCAATAGTAGACCGCATCTGTTACAATACTTCGAGTATGATTCAAGTTACCCGTAAAGACGACAAAGAGGCGAATGAGAATTTGATTCGCCGTTTCAATCGCAAGGTGTTGCAGTCTGGCGTCATGAGTACTGTCAAGGCGACGCAGCGATTTGAAAAACCGATCAGCAAGATCGAGCGACGCAAAAAAGCCATCATTCGCCGTGCCCGCAAGGCCGACAAGATGATGAAGATGCGCCTCGGCGTGCGATAGGCGAACCACGTGTCAGCGCTCAAAGACACAATTCAAGCGGATCTCAAAACCGCTATGCTTGCTCGTGATACGCTGCGCACGCAGACGCTGCAGGGATTAAAATCGGCCATATTGTACGAAGAAGTGGCGCGCAAAGTCCGCGACAGCGGCCTGCCCGAAGCAGACATCGAAAAGATCATTGCCCGTGAATGCAAAAAGCGCGACGAAGCTGCCGAGCTATTTGACCGAGGCGGTAACGCTGAGAGTGCCAGCAAAGAGCGTGCCGAAAAAGAAATCCTCAGTGCCTATCTGCCGAAGCAACTCAGTGAGGCGGAACTGCTATCTGTTATCGAGGCCGTCCGAGACGAAATCAAACCAGCTGGTATGCAAGATATGGGTCGCCTTATCGGTGCAGTCAAAGCTCGTGTCGGCAACACAGGAGATGGTGCACTCATTGCTCAGCTTGTTAAAGATGCCTTGCAATAGTCGTACTGGCGCGGATGGTGCCCAGCGGTTATAATATGACTATTATAACCATGAACGGGATACTCTATGAAAGTCAAAAAGCCGCTTGCGAAGCATGAATACCACGCGCACCATACAAAGGTTGCTCGTCACATGATAGTCGGCCAGGTCGCTAGTATTGTCATGATTGTGGCAGCGGCATTGCTGTTTATATTTGGTGATATATATCGTCAGGGTACGGGCTTGATCGGTGTTATCATGTTGTTCATACTTGGCGTTATCGGATGGAAGAAGTGGACGTATTATCGCAACCATCACAAGCAGGCGGCGGAGCTGCATCGGAAGAAGAAATAGGCAATAGGCAAGAAATAGGAAATAAGAAATAAGAAAAATGGCCGAGCCACAGCACAAAACAGCAGGCAATGTGGGGATAGCAATGAGTAAAGAGGGTAAGGCTGGTTCGTCACCGCATGTGACGAGATTTACTGACCTGGTTGCGTGGAGAGAAGGTCATGATCTAGTAATAGGGGTATTTCGCGAGACAATGAGGTTTCCGCCAATCTGTCGCGCGCTTGCAACACAGATGCAACGAGCAGCAATATCAGTAACATCGAATATTGCGGAGGGCTTCGGGAGGCAGAGTATTGCCGATAAAAAGCATTTTTATGTGATTGCGCGCGGTTCAACAACAGAGTTACAAAATCAGTTGTTGATTGCACGTGACATCGGAGTATGTCAACCGGAAGTATTTCAAGATTTGGCTGAGCGTTCTATACTGGTTCATAAGTTAATCATTGGTTTAGTTAAATCGATCGAAAAGAGACGAAGATGACCTCATTGCATATTGCTTACCCCTCATTCCTAACGCGCGGAGTACGCGCGTGATCCTCTTCTTCGGCCCGACGGGCGCTGGTAAGAGTGTGCAGGGCCAGATGCTGTCGGTACGGCAAGGTTGGAAATGGCTGAGCACTGGTGAGATGCTACGTGCCAGCGATGACCCAGAGGTAATCGCGGTCTTGCAGTCGGGCGAACTCGTCAGTGATGAACTGACCTATGAGGTGTTCGAGCAAGCAATCGCTGAAGCGCGTGATAAACAATACCCAAATATCATCGTCGATGGTTTCCCGCGAACACGAGAGCAGGCTGAGTGGCTAGCTGGTCATATGGAGCGGACAGGGCATGCGATTGATCTGGTGATTGTTCTTGAAGTGCCAGAGGGCGAGATAATGAAGCGACTCGCCAAGCGTGGCCGTATGGAAGACACGCCCGAGACAATTGCACGACGTATGGCGATTTATCGTCAAAAGATGTACCCAGTACTCGGCATATTTGCTGAAGATCATGTGCCAATTGTGCATGTCGACGGTAACGGCAGTGCCGGGCAGATTCATGACAAGATATATGACGAACTGACTCATCGAGGTTTGGTCAGTTAATGTTTACTCGTGTCAAAACCGCCACTGAGATCGAGGGCATGCGCGAAAGTGGTCGTATGCTGGCAACGGTGCTCGATGACGTCCTTGGCCCTATGGTAGCGCCGGGCGTGAGTGAGCGTGCACTGGCCGACGCGGCCGCTCGTGAACTACGGGCACTCGGAGGACACCCGGCGTTTAAGGGATATCAGGGCTTCCCGGATGTCATCTGCATCTCGACAAATGATAAGGTTGTCCATGGTATACCAAGTGACTATGTGCTGCGCGACGGCGATATCGTCAGTCTTGATTTCGGCGTGACGTATCGCGGTATGATAACTGACAGCGCTCGGACGTTTCTGGTGGGCGACGTCGATCAGCGCGTGCGCCAGCTGGTGGCTGAGACCAAGAAGTCGCTCGATGCTGGTATCGCCACACTCCATGACGGCGTGACGACGGGTGATATCGGTGCGGCGGTGCAGCGCGTGCTCGATATGCATCATTACGGAATTGTGCGCGATCTTGTCGGACACGGCGTCGGCCACCAGCTACATGAGGAGCCAGATATTGCCAATTATGGACACGCTGGTGAGGGCCCGACGTTGCGGGCTGGTATGACGATTGCAATTGAGCCGATGGCGAACCTCGGTGTACCAAATGTTGTCATGGACCCAGACGGTTGGACTATCCGTACGCGCGATGGCCAGCCGAGTGCGCATTTCGAACATACCATCTTGATTCTGGACGACGGCGCGGAAGTGCTGACTGTGAGAGGGTAGAATAGTCACAAACGACACTGGCTGGTGAAAAACGTTATGGTATAATACCCTATATGCAAGAAAATTCTCGATACGCCGTCGGGCTCGATGTCGGCACGTCTACAGTGCGGTGCGTAGTAGGTCATGTTGAGGGCGCCCAGGCGAGCCCTACTATCATCGGCGTGGGTGAATGTCCAAACGGCGGAATGCGCAAAGGCACTGTCGTGAATCTCGTCAATGCAGCAAGCGCAATTGATAAAGCTCTCGAACTAGCCGAGCGAATGAGCGGATATCAGATTGGTGGTGCGACAATCAGCGTCAACGGCTCTCACATCATCGGTATGAGTAGTCGCGGGGTGATAGCGGTCGGGGCGGGCAGTCATGAGATCAACGATGACGATCTTCATAGAGTCGAAGAAGCTGCTACCGTCGTACAACTGCCGGCTAATCGTGAGATTTTGGAAGTGACACCACGGAGCTATCAACTCGATGGTCAAGAAAATATCAAAGACCCGATCGGGATGACTGGTGTGCGGCTTGAAGTCGATGCCCACGTCATAACTGGCCTTAGTCCGCATATCAAAAACCTACGTAAAGCCTGTGAGATGACTGAAACTACTGCACACTCTGTTGTGCTGGCAGGGTTAGCTGCTGCTCGGGCCGTAGTAACAGATCAACAAACGGAAAATGGCGTCATCTTGATCGATATCGGTGGTGCTACCACCAATATTGCCGTGTATGAAGAGGGCGATTTACAACATGTTGCTGTATTGCCGGTTGGTAGTGTCAATATAACCAATGATCTTGCAATCGGGCTTAAAACCGATCTTGATGTCGCTGAACTCGTCAAGCTGCAACATGCTACGGCGATGCCACGGGAGCGCAAAGAACGCAAGGATACAGTTAGTGTGAAGACTGAGTCGGGTTCACACGAGTTTGCTATCGCTGATATCGATATGATTGTCGACGCCCGCCTAGAGGAGATATTTGAGCTAGTCAATAAAGAGCTGAAGAGTATTGGTAGGGCGGCAAAGCTGCCCGGCGGAGCGGTCTTGACGGGTGGTGGCTCGCAATTGACCGAGATTGCTGATTATGCGAGGAGTGCTTTGCAACTGAGCGCACGAATTGGCCATGCGCCAGAATTCGCCGGTGTCTATGATCAGGTCAATTCTCCGGCGTGGAGCACTGCACTCGGTTTGATGTTAATTGATTTAGAAGGTAGTCTTGTGGGCGCATATGGCCAGAACAGTAGCGCAAAATCAGGCAAAAGCACCATGAATCTGGGTGCTGTGACAAACAAGCTAACAGATATATTTAGCAAATTCCGTTCATAAAATGTATTCACAAGCAGTTTGCGCTTCAATAATGAACACACTCTTGGCTGTTGGCAAAAAGCCATGTATACTATTTGTGAACAACAAGTGAGGGAAGATACATAATTATGCCTGAAGTAAAACCAACTGACATACAAGCCTTTGCCACGATAAAAGTCGTGGGCGTGGGTGGTGCGGGTGGCTCAGCAGTCAATCGTATGAAAGAAGCTGGCTTATCTGGTGTACAGTTTATTGCTGTCAACACCGATGCTCAAGCACTTCATAACTCAAAAGCTGATGTGAAAATTCATATTGGCCGCGAAACGACTCGAGGACTTGGTGCGGGGGCTGATCCGGCTGTTGGCCAGGCATCAGCTGAGGAATCACGCGACGAGATAAAAAAAGCACTCGAAGGTGCTGATATGGTATTTGTCACTATCGGTGCCGGCGGTGGTACTGGCTCGGGTGCGGGCCATGTGGTAGCTGGTGTAGCACGTGACCTTGGCATACTAGTTGTCGGCGTTGCCACCAAACCGTTTAGCTTTGAAGGTGAAAAACGTCGTGCAAATGCCGAGTGGGCGATTGCTCAGCTCGGTCGCCAAGTTGACACGCTCATCACTATCCCCAATGATCGTTTACTCCAGACAATTGATCGTCGGACGCCACTACTGGAGACGTTTAAGATTGCAGACGATGTATTGCGCCAAGGCGTGCAAGGTATCTCTGAGCTTATTACCGAGCATGGACTGATCAACCTCGACTTCGCTGATGTGAAGGCTATTATGGCGAATGCTGGTAGTGCGCTCATGGGTATCGGGCGGGCAAGCGGTGAAGATCGTGCCGCCAAGGCCGCCCAACAAGCTATCGAGTCACCACTCATCGAAGTCTCGATCGACGGCGCCAAGGGTGTGCTGTTCAACGTGACGGGTGGTTACGATATGAGCATGAGCGAGATCCAAGAAGCTGCCGAGATTATTACGGCTGCAGTTGCGCCCGATGCAAACATCATCTTCGGTGCCACGCTCAAGCCGGAAATTGATGACGAACTCATCATTACCGTTATTGCAACTGGCTTTGATAGTGAATATTTTCACGAGCAAACACCGCCGACTCCTCCTGGTTTTGGTAATACGCCCGTTGCCGTTCAACGCGAAATCGAACGAACTGATGATGTGTCAGAAGAAGCCATAAAGAGTGTTGATATGGATCTCGACAATGACCAAACAGCTCAAATGACCAATCATTTTGACGAAGAACCGACCGGTAATATCTGGCACCAGGTCGACGAAGACGAGTCTGACACGCCGGCTTTCCTACGTCGCCGCAAGAAATAAGCCAAAGCGCTATATGTTGCATAAAATACACTTGCGCCGCACCATATATAGGGGATATAGTAATAGCTAGCTACACTGAGTCGTTGTAGACAGATGGCTCACAGGGAGGTGTAGAGTGCAGGTTATAGTAAGGAGAAATGCATGAAGTGTCCACGCTGCCAAACTGACAATTCAAAAGTCGTTGAATCACGAGATGCTGCAGAAGGCGATGCGATCCGTCGTCGTCGGGAGTGTCTGGATTGTGCTCATCGCTACACCACCTATGAGCGCGTCGAACGACCGAATTTGGCGGTTATCAAAAAAGACGGCACGCGTGAGCTCTTTGATCGTCACAAACTATTTGCAGCGATCCATCGTTCGGTCGGCAAGTTCCTAGGCTCTGATATGGAGATCGAGGCACTGGTCGGAAGAGTAGAAGATGAGCTGTACAGTTTGGGCGTCAATGAGGTGCATTCGCGACAGATCGGTGACCTAGTGCTCAAGGAGCTTGCTGATCGTAACGAAGTGGCCTATGTGCGTTTCGCCAGTGTCTATCGTGAGTTCAAGACTGTTGAAGAGTTTGAAAAAACATTGCAGCAGCTACGGGTAGGTCGCAGACTATAGCATGTACTGGTGGTGTTTGACGCACTATGAGGGTAGAGTGTCAAACAAAAAATAAATATTCATTAAAAATTACTAATGTGAGGGGGAGAAATTATCATGGCACAATCCGTGTCCGCGCTTGCAATTGCACGCTATTTTACAGAGTCGGGGACACACCCGTACGATCAATTGACATGGGTGAAGCGCGATTCGAGCATCGTCAATCCTGGGACTGGTAAAGTAGTTTTTGAGCAAAAAGACGTTGAGTTTCCAGAATTTTGGAGCCAAAATGCTATCAATATTGTCGCTCAGAAATACTTTTACGGGACACCAGGTACGCCAAGTCGAGAAAAGAGCCTGCGTCAGCTGATCGACCGTGTGGCAAATACGATTACCAAATACGGCTATGAAAACGGCTATTTCACCAGTGAAGAAGAAGCCGATACTTTCAATGCTGAGCTCAAATACATCCTCGCAACCCAACGAGCCGCGTTTAACAGTCCGGTCTGGTTCAATATCGGTACGCCGGATCGTCGCCAGCAAGCGAGTGCGTGTTTTATCCTGAAAGTCGAAGACAGCCTGACAAGTATTTTGAACTGGTACCGTGAAGAGGGCATGATATTTAAGGGTGGTAGCGGTGCTGGGCTCAATATCAGTAGCTTACGTGGCAGTATGGAGACGCTTAGCACCAGCGGTGGCCGAGCCAGTGGCCCAGTCAGCTTTATGCGCGGGGCAGATGCGAGTGCCGGTACGATCGCCAGTGGCGGCAAAACACGCCGCGCCGCCAAGATGGTCATACTTAACATCGACCATCCCGATATCGAAGAATTTATCTGGTGCAAGGCTATCGAGGAGCGCAAAGCATTTGCGCTATCTGATGCCGGTTTCGACATGAGCCTCAACGGCAAAGACATCCACTCGATTCAGTACCAAAATGCCAATAACTCCGTTCGTGTCACTGATGATTTCATGCGTGCCGTCGAACAGGATGATGATTGGAATCTCGTCGGTGTCAAAGACAAGAAAGTCCACAAGACTATGAAGGCGCGTCAGTTATTTCGCGAAATTGCCGAAGCGGCCTGGGAGTCGGCTGATCCTGGTATGCAGTTCGACACGACGGTCAACGACTGGCACACCACGCCAAACGCAGGTCGGATCAATGGTTCAAACCCATGTAGCGAGTATATGCACCTCGACAACTCTGCTTGCAACCTCGCCAGCCTCAACCTCTTGAAATTCTTGCGAGAAGACGGTACGTTTGACGTCGAAGCCTACAAGCACACTGTCGATGTCATCTTCCTGGCGCAAGAAATCCTCGTCGGCTACTCAGAGTACCCGACTGACGCTATCGACCACAATACGCGCAAATTTCGCCAGCTCGGCATGGGCTACGCCAACCTCGGCGCGACGTTGATGGCCAAGGGTTTGCCGTATGACAGTGATGAAGGTCGTGCTTTTGCGGCAGCACTCACCGCTATCATGACCGGTGAAGGCTACGCCACAAGCGCTCGTATCGCCAAGCGTGTCGGACCATTTGAGGGCTACGCCAAAGACAAAGCCGGTATGAACCGCGTGCTGCGCAAACATCGTGACGCCGTACGTGAGATTGACGCCAGTCAAGTCGAGGAAGAACTCCTCAGCGCGGCAGCCAGCGTGTGGGATACCGCTGTTGAGTTAGGTGAAAAATATGGCGTGCGCAACTCGCAAGCGACCGTGCTCGCTCCGACTGGTACAATCGGCTTTATGATGGACTGTGACACGACGGGTGTGGAGCCAGACTTTAGTCTAACCAAGTTTAAGACACTGGTTGGTGGTGGCAGTATGATTATCGTCAACCAAACCATTCCGCGTGCACTCAAGACGCTTGGCTACGACAAGAAACAAGCTCAAGCAATCGTCGAATTTATCCACGAGCACGGCACGGTTGTCGATGCACCACATCTCAAACAGTCAGATTACGACGTCTTTGCTTGTGCCGTTGGCGAGGGTGCAATTCACTATATGGGACATGTCAAAATGATGGGAGCCGTTCAGCCGTTTCTATCGGGTGCGATCAGCAAGACCGTCAACATGCCAGAAACTGCCACCGTCGAAGATGTCGAGCAGCTGCACCTGGACTCATGGAAATTGGGCCTCAAAGCAGTGGCGATCTATCGCGATGGCAGCAAGATCGGTCAGCCGCTCAGCGACAAAAAGACCAAGGACAAAAAAGACGCCGAGCCGAAAGTCATCGAGAAGATCGTTCGTAGCAATGAGCGCCGTGAGCTACCACGTGTTCGCAACAGCAAGACGATTCAGTTTAAGATAAGTGACCTCAAAGGGTACGTGACGGTCGGCGAGTTCGAAGATGGCACGCCGGGTGAGATCTTCATCACGGTGGCAAAAATGGGATCGACCTTGGCTGGTCTCATGGATGCTTTTGGCCGTTCAGTCAGCTACGGCTTACAGTACGGTGTGCCGCTCAAAGCCTATGTCCGGGGCATGAGCAATACCAATTTCGCCCCATTTGGTGCGACCGATGACCCAGAGGTTCGTACTGCTACGAGTATTGTCGACTATATGTTCCGTCGTCTTGCCATCGAGTATCTCTCGATCGATGATCGGCTGGAGTTGGGCTTGGCTTCACTCGAAGACCTCGAGGCTGAGCTGGCCAACCAACAGGCAAGTTTGCTCGACCAAGAACCTGTCCGCGAGGCGACTACCGACGTTGTCGAGACCGTCGTCGCTGATGTCGTACCAGGCGGCATGGGCGCGCAGGAATCTATCGAGACAACATTTCGAACGGCTCGCGCCGAACTGAAAGTTGCTGATGCGACGGCACCGCTTTGCAGCAACTGCGGCAATGTGACTCAGCGTGCTGGTAGCTGCTATGTCTGTACGAGTTGCGGCTCAACCACCGGTTGTAGCTAAGGCAGCAAGAAGGAAGAGGGAAGAGGGAAGAGGGAAGAGGGAAGATACCCCGCCGTAAAAGGCGGGGTTATGCTTATTCCATATTCCTTTTTTGCCGTTTCTCCGTCATACTAAAACTATGCGGACATTTGTGGTGTTTAAGTTGGAGAGTGATCATGCGCGCGACGTTATGACGTGGCTGGCGGATTTTACGCGTCAGACCGGACGTACGCTCGAAACGCTTGACCCCGAGACGCCGAGTGGTGCCGCGACCTGTGAGACCTACGACATCGTCGAATACCCGAGTGTGGTTGCACTTGACGACAATGGTCAACTACAAAATTTGTGGCGCGGGTTGCCGCTACCGACTATCTCAGAAGTAAGTTATTATACGAAGTAAGATTATGTTTCACGCTATCAAAAATTATTTCACCCATGACGAGAAAAAGATCCGCGACGATCGCTGGATTTTCGCGAGTATGCTCGTCGGCGCGATCGCAAGTCTCGTCGCATCGTTCGTGCTGAGTGTCGAAGCGGTTGAGTTGGCGCGTAACCCCGATGCTATCTTGAGCTGCAGCATCAACGCCGTGCTCAACTGTGCAACCGTCGGCCTGCACCCCTCGGCATCGCTCTGGGGCTTTCCCAATAGCTTCCTCGGCCTCATCGCCGAACCGGTTGTCATCACTGTGGCTATCGCCGGACTAGCTGGCGTGCATTTCCCGAGGCGGTTTATGTTTGTGGCGCAGATTTGTTACAGTCTAGGGTTTATCTTCGCCTATTACTTGTTTTACACCAGCTTTTTCATCATCGGGGCACTGTGTCCGTGGTGTCTGCTCGTCACGGCCACGACGACCTTTGTCTGGTTTGCGATCACGCGCTACAACATACGTGAGGGCAATTTGTATCTGTCGAAGCGCTGGTCTGAGCGAGCACACCACTTTATCGCCAAAGATTACGACAAACTGGTGTTATTTACGATTGTGTTTGTGCTCATCGCCGCGATACTGATCAAATACGGTACCGCATTGTTCGCATAAATTTTAAGAAGGGGGAGCGATGCAAGATTTTATCATTCGGTTACTGGTGGCTGGGGGAATCATGGGCGTGATCGATGCGCTGTGGCTCAGTGTGATCGCAAAGAATTTTTATCGGAGTCAAATTGGTTCGCTCCTACTTGAAAAACCAAATATGACTGCAGCTGTGATCTTCTATGTTATCTATGTCGTCGGTATCGTCGCGTTTGTTATCAACCCAGCACTCGAAAAAGGTTCATGGCAGCATGCCGTTGGTTACGGCGCGTTGTTTGGTTTCGTTGCCTATGCCACCTATGATCTGACCAACCTCGCGACGCTCAAAGGCTGGACGACCAAACTCGTTATCGTCGATTTACTCTGGGGCGCAGTGCTAACGGCTGCTGTCGCCGGACTAAGTTTCTGGTTTTTGCACCGTGGCTGATCTTTATTGGCAATTGATATCATGGCATTCGCCGTGGAGCATGTGGCTGGTGGGTTTTCTCGCGGCGCTGGCATTTCAGACGATCATGTTTGTCATCGCAACGCGACTACGGCGTGATGATCTCGTCGATGTCGGTTGGGGATTATCGTTTGTTATTCTCGTCTGGACATGGTGGCCCATCGGTCAATCATCGTGGTCTCAACTTAATACCTGGGTTGGGACGCTTATAGCAGTTATGATCACGGTGTGGGGTTTGCGGTTGAGTGTCCATATATTGGTAAGGTTTTTGAAATCAAGCAAAGAAGATGTACGCTATACCGAGCTTAAAGCCGGTTGGTCGAATCAGTCTTTGATCTCGCGCTATCTTCGCATCTATGTCGTTCAAGCATTGTTAGCTAGTCTGGTTGCATTGCCTGCATTTATCGTACTGATATCGTGTGGCGCCTCATCGTGGCCGCTTGATAGCAATCAAATTCGGTTGATTTGGATATTCGTTGGTGTGTGGGCGGCTGGGTTTACGATCGAGATGGTTGCTGACTGGCAATTACAGTCATTCTTACGACGCCGAACCGGTCATACAACAATGCAGAGCGGACTATGGCGGTATTCGCGCCATCCGAACTATTTTGGCGAACTGGTTCAATGGTGGGCAATTGGTTTACTTGCGTCACTAGGAATTATCGAGTTGTTGCCGAAAGTTGATACTATGGTATGGGCATCACTGTTCGGCCCAGCTCTGTTAAGTTATTTAATCATCAAAGTATCCGGTATCCCACCGGCTGAAGCACGGGCGGCCAAGCGACCAGATTGGGCCGAGTATCGACGTCGTACCAGCGTACTTATACCGCTACCGCCACGACGGTAAGCCAGGGATATTTACTATTTTTGTAAATGTCGCTATTATGAGGATAAGCAATAAAGGGAGGGTTCTTCATATGGCAAAGGCAGTTCCGTACAAAAACGCGTGGGTAGCGCTGGCGCTGACACGCATCGTACTCGGATTTGTGTTTTTGTGGGCGTTTTTAGACAAAACATTTGGGCTTGGTTTTGCGACCAAACCGGCCGCAGCGTGGGTAGCTGGCGGTTCACCAACGACCGGTTTCCTGAAATTCGGCGTCAATGAGTTTAGTCCGCTCCGTGAGTTTTTCACTGGTCTTGCTGGACAGGTGTGGGTAGACTGGTTGTTTATGCTAGCACTACTCGGTATTGGCGTGGCGTTAATACTCGGCGTGGCTGTTCGCTTGGCTGCTGCTGCGGGCACAGTGCTGCTCTTCATGATGTGGGCTGCGTTGGTGCCGCTCGAGAACAATCCACTTATTGATGACCACATTGTCTACGCGATGGTGCTCTGGGTCGTCGCCTTCGGTCGTCGTGAGCTCAGTCTGGCGAGCTGGTGGCTCAAACAACCGAGTGTTAAGAAACAGCCGTGGTTGTGGTAGGCGCTTCGGATTTCATCCTTGCTTAAAGAAGGGGGAAATCCCCCTTCTTTAACTTCGCTATCGCTCCGTGATTATCCCCCTGGAAACTGTATCTATTTTTATGTAGGAGTACATTTTATTTTGACAACAGATGAGATATACTAGTTCGTAGAGCGATCGAGTGGTTATCAGCCACGAGCTATGGGAAGAAATCATCGTGAAAGTAGACCCCATCGGTATCGGCACGACAGACCGAACAAACGAAGTGTCAAAAGTCTCTTTTGAAAGTCAGATGGTACCGCCTCATCCCGCGAGGTTCTGACGAGTAGAAGGGGTTTTTAATTGGAGAAACTATGAAGAAATGGTCGCATGAAGATGGTGAGGAATTTCGCAATAGCGGTGTGTGTTTTGGGCGAGAGTACAAACCAGAGGGCGGCAAAATTGACGTTGCGAAAATTTCCATACGTGGACGATTTCCAGCGAGTGGCTGGGGCTGGCTTGAGGAATCGGATGAGATGGCAGTGATTGTCAAAGGCGAGGGCTACATAGAGTCAAAGACTGACGGTAGACACGAACTCAGGGTGGGTGACGTGGTGTATGTGTCGGCCAGGGAGTGGTTTTGTTGGGGTGGCAACATGGAAATGATCGTACCTTGCGGGCCGGCATTTGATCCGAGTAAACATCATTTGGAGGAATCATGAAATCTACTTCACACGCACACCGGACTGGCGTTCACATATCCGAAGTGTCATCGGCAGGTGGTTACTACTTTCCGGAGTATCCGAGAGATATTGTCGAGGATAATGTAGCGATGCTTGAAGATAAAACGATTCTCGATTGTGGTGCAGGGTTTGGAAATAATACAAAGCTATTGCTCGAAAAAACGACATCGAAAATTGTTGCGACAGAGACTTTGCCAGAAGCACTAGAAAAACTAGCAGAACTTCAAAAAGATTTTCCAGGTCGATTGGTAGTAAAGGACCAGGCCGTGCAAGAGCTCGCAGATATTGCAACGTACGATGCAGTCATATGTACGATGGTGCTGCATTTTCTACCAGATAATCTGAGAAAATCTGCATTGCAGAAAATCAAAGCCGCAACCAAGGTCAGTGGCTTGAACATAATCTCTGCATATATTTTTGATGAGGGATTATTGAAATACGAACATTTCCTATCCGGTTTTGCGCCAGACGAGTTGAAGGATGCATATAATGGGTGGGAAATCCTTGGCTACAAAGAAGTGATGCCTGTGAATCCCATGAAAGGTATACAACACTTTAAATCAGCAAAAATAGTTACGCTAAAAAATGAGGCTGAGAGCTAATACCCAAAGAGAGATAAATACTATGTCACAACGAATTATTATCCCCACCAACATCAACCCCCGACCGGAGCGTTTTGAGATAGAGGCTGCGAGTATTGTAGCGGAATATTTTGGTGCTGACGCGACGTTTATTGTGAGAGATACTAATAGGACGCCAGATTGCGAGATTGATGGCGTGGAGTGGGAGATCAAGAGTCCGCTTGGTCGTGGCAAGCATGTCATAGAAGACCAGATAAAACGCGCATCCAAGCAATCACTGTATATTGTCATCGATGTGCGGCGCTGCAAATTGCATATCGCAAAGATTCGATCGCAGATGAAATACAACGTTGAATTGCGCAAACATTTGAAACGAGTATTGTTAATCAACAAGCATGAAATGATAGAGGTGATCAAATGAGCTATGTGAGCACAAAAAAGGAACCGATGCTGCGCATATTCATCGCTGCATCGGTTCACTACCCATATCATAGCAAAAATTGTTATAAATTGCAAGGAGGAGGCATATGAAATTCAAAGCAAACACCCGCCGCAGGGCAATCGAATACGAAAAAGATTGGGTGCAGCGGTGGAAGGCTGACAAGACATTTGAAAAGTCGGTTGAGAACCGCAGCAAAGACAACAGCTACGTCTTTTATGACGGGCCGCCGTTCATCTCGGGCAATCCGCATCACGGTACGTTACTAAGTAGTATCGTAAAGGACGCCATCCCGCGCTATCAGACTATGAAAGGTAAGCGTGTCGAACGTGTGTGGGGCTGGGATTGTCATGGCCTGCCAGCGGAGCGATTTACTGAGAAAAAACTTGGCATCAACAGTCGCGAAGAAGTGTTTGATTACGGTCTCGAAAAATACATCATCGCCTGCCGCAACAACATGGTTCAAACGAGCGGTGAGTGGGAAGACGTGGTCGATCGCATCGGTCGCTGGGTTGATTTCAAGGGCGCGTACAAAACCATGGACAAAGACTACATGGAGTCAGTCTGGTGGGCATTCAAAGAACTGTACGACAAGGGCAAGATCTACGAGGGCGAAAAGGTGCTCATGTACTGCACGCTCGATGCCACCCCGCTCAGTAAGGCAGAAGTCACCATGGATGCCGGAGCATATCAGGATGTGACCGACCCGAGTGTGTATGTGAAGTTCAAGCTCAAGGGCAACAAAAAAAAGCCCATAGAGCTTACTAAAGACTCTAAGGTATTGTTTGTCTGTAAATCTAACATAGGGCGGTCACAAACTGCGCAAGGATTCTATAATAACTTAACGAAGACAAATAACGCATCGTCTGCTGGGGTTAATGAAAATGCGCGTTGGGACGTGGATACTGTTGCGGCTATTGAGGAGTTAATTAGCAAAGAGCGAGATAATTACGCAAGGCCATCAGCTAAAATGAAGGAAGTCGGCATTGATATTACAAGCCATACACGACAACTCTTAAAAAAGGAGATGCTCAAGGAATATAACTTGGTTGTCAATATGGCAAATCATTCTCAGACTCCCGAATGGCTGCAGGGGCCGAATGTCGTCCGGTGGAATGTGGTAGATCCAAAAGGAGAGAGCGAAGAAAAAGGTCTTGTGATGCGGGACACTGTTGAGCGTCGAGTCAAGGATCTAATCGCAGGAAAAGTAGAGGATGACTCAGACAACGTCGTCTTGCTGGCATGGACGACGACGACATGGACGCTACCGGCGAATACGGCTGTGGCTGTGAATGAGAAACTGACTTATGTCGAAGTTGAGCAGGGCGGGGAACGTTTGATACTTGCGAAAGAACTGTTAGACAAGGTCATGCGTGATGAAAAACATCAGCCGCTTGATTATACGATTATCCGAGAATTTAAAGGTAAAGAGCTCGTCGGGCGATCGTATGAGCCGCTGTTCGGCGTAAATCGTGGCGAGGGCGCGCACAAAGTCTGGGCGGCACCATATGTCAGTCACGAGGACGGTACGGGCATCGTCCACCTTGCACCAGCTTATGGTGAAGAAGACTTTGTACTAGCCAAAGAAAACGGTATCCCGATCGTTCATACCATCGACGAAAATGGTCTTTTCACCGAAGGTGATTGGACGGGTGAGAACGTCTGGGTGATCAACAAGACGATTGCGAAGACGCTTTACGAGCGCGGCGTGGTCTGGAAGATCGATTATATTCGCCACTCATACCCGCATTGTCACCGCTGCGGTACGAAGCTCATGTACCGTGCGCACCCGAGTTGGTTTATGGACATCGACGGCCAGCGCGAGCAGATGCTCGAGGAAAATGGTCCGATCAATTGGTTCCCGCCACATGTCAAAAATGGCCGGTTTGCCAAGACGGTCGAACAAGCGCCAGATTGGAACTTGTCGCGCGACCGCTTCTGGGCCACCGCCATGCCGGTCTGGAAAGGTACAGATGCTCAAGGACGGACCTTGAGCAAGGTGGTGGGGAGTTATGCGGAGTTGGAGGAGTTATCAGGGGTGAGACTTGAGGATTATCATCGACCGTGGATAGACGATGTGACATTCGAGATCGACGGCGTGACGTACCATCGCATCGACAAGGTGATTGATTGTTGGTTTGAAAGCGGCAGTATGCCATTCGCACAGTTTCACTATCCGTTTGAAAATAAGCAAAAATTTGAAGAAAATTTCCCGGGTGATTTCATCGTCGAATACATCGGTCAAGTTCGCGCGTGGTTCTACTATGTTCATGCCGTCAACGTGGCGCTGTTTGGCACGCACGCTTTCAAAAACGTCATCGTGACCGGCAACGTGGCAGGCAACGACGGCCGCAAGATGAGCAAGAGTTATGGCAATTACACGGACCCCAATGAGTTGATGGATAAGTTTTCGGCTGACTCTTTGCGCTACCTACTGCTATCGAGCCCGCTTCTCAGCGGGGAAGATTTCGCACTACAAGACAAAGAAGTGGGTGACGTGGCGCGCAAACTTAGCATGATATGGAATATGTACGACTTTTTTACGCTCTACGCCGAAGCCGACGACTGGCAATGGGATATAAAGAGTATAAAGGAGACTCCTTTATACAGCCGTGGAGAGGTGTTAGAGGGATTGAAAAATCCTTTGGATATATGGATTATTAGTCGGTTGCATCAGCTCGTAGCTGAGGTTGAGAAGCATATGGACGGTTACAATCTACCTGATGCCATGAGCCCGATCCTCCCGTTCATCGACGACGCGAGTAACTGGTTTGTGCGGCGTAGTCGTCGGCGGTTTTGGAAGAGTGAAGATGACGACGACAAGGCGATGGCGTACCGCACATTGCACTATGTGCTGGTACGGCTGGCGTATGTGCTGGCGCCATTTACACCATTCCTGGCTGAGGAGTTGTATCACAATTTGACGGGTGACGACGAATCGATCCATCTCAAAGACTGGCTGCCAGCTGGTCGTATCGACGAGCTCGTCATGAACGACATGGAGACAGTGCGCGACTACGTCAACGAAGCATTGAGTTTGCGCGCTAAGGCTGGGCTGAAAGTCCGTCAACCGCTCGCGAGCGTGACGGTGCCATCACTCGGCGAACATGTTGATTTCGTCAGCATCCTCACCGATGAGGTGAACGTCAAAGAAGTAAAAACTGGCGATGCGGTGAAAATCGACGAGACACTCACCCCAGAACTGAAGCGAGAAGGACTGATGCGTGAAGTCATCCGCTACGTCCAGGCTGCCCGCAAAAATGCCGGACTCAACGTCGATGATCGCATCATACTAGGGATCACAACTGATGATAAGGAACTTGAACATGCTATTAATGAACACCTTGTGGTGATCGAAGCGGAGACACTTGCTCTCAAGCTTGGGCCTATTCATCAATCAATGCATGTTGAGGATGTCCGAATTGAAAACAAAGCAGTTAGAATTTCTCTGAAGAAGGAGTCTTATGACAGGTAAGACGAGCTGGCGACTCATGATTATCGATACGCGCGAACCGTCCGAATATGCTCAGAGTCACGTGACAGGTGCGATCAATATCTCAACCATGCAATTCATGCATGGTACGTTGCCACCCCAGTTGAGTGATGTCACGCACGACCAGCCTATTATCGTCTATTGCCGCAGTGGCCAACGTTCCAATACTGTCATGCAGTTTCTGCGCATGCATGGTTTCACCAATATTACTAACGGCATTAATGAACATCATGTTGCACGGCTGCTCGAACGGTGACGATGCGTGACACTGTCTTGCACCGCTACTTACGGATACCCTATCGGCTTCATGTACGAGTAGCGCGCCAGGTCAAAAAACCGCAGGCAACGCTACTGTTTTTACATGGGATTGGCAGTAGCGGCGCCGAATGGCGCGATGTTATCGATCGCTTACCAGACAGCGTCTCGATATTGTCGATTGACCTGCTGGGATTTGGTGAATCGCCACGGCCAGAATGGGCAAAGTACAGCGCACATGAACAGGCCCGATCGATCGTTGCAACATTGCTAACATTTGCCCCTAAGCAGCAGTTGGTTATCGTTGGTCATTCGCTTGGCGCACTCGTGGCGGTGGAGATTGCGACACGCTACCCGCTGTTAGTGCGTTCATTGGTGCTATGTAGCCCGCCGTTTTATAATCCCGACCGCGACGGCCGTCTGCCCAATGCTGATCGCGTGCTACAAACACTGTTTTCTCAGGTTGAACTGCGCGAAGAAGATTTTGTAAAACTGAGCAGGCTTGCGACACGCTATAAATTGGTCAATAAGGCGTTTAACGTCACCGCCGACAATGTAGCAAGTTATATTGCGACATTGAAAAGTAGTATTATGAGTCAAACGGCATTTGACGATGTGCGATATATCGATAAACCAATCACAATAATTTACGGCTCACTTGACCCGTTGGTGATCGATCGCAATCTAAAGACAATTGCGAAAGCAAATTCGCGGGTGACGCTAGCTCGGATTTTGGTAGGTCATGAGATAATGGGGCGATATGTACCAGCGGTTGTACGTGAGATTATGAAGCAGATTTCACACTAGAGTGCGCTACGTAGGCAGTATGTATAGGGAGGGACTAGTCTTGCGAAAAGATGAGTACGCTCCGTCGGGGTAAGGAGAGTGATGCACGATTTGACTCGTCAGTCTGTAGACTATCAATGAGAATCTCATGGAACTCTTCGTTGTAACCGCGCCAACTTGAATTGAATCGAACTTGCCAATTGCCCGTTCGTGGCAATACGACATCATAGCTGTCGAAATGCTGGTCGCTAAAATTGACGAGTACCAAGACATCGTCTCGTGGTCCACCTTGGTCCCAGCGGTGGTAGCCTATGACATGGTTCGCGGGATTATTATGAAAAATCGCGACTGATTGTCCGAGTAGTCCGCGCGTCGTGCCGCGTCGATTGAGCCGCAGGTCGATAAGGTCGCGATGCGCCTGGACGATGCCAGCGAAGCGTTCGGCTTTGTCCCACTCGAGTTCCTTCCAATCGTTGAAAGCGCCTTCTTGCATAAATTCTTGACCCTGTAGCAGCAAGGGAATCCCTGGCGCCGTCAGGGCGAGGGCGCTGGCGATCAAGGTTTGCTGGCGGGCGAGTAGACTGCCGGCATCAGTCGGTGACACGGCGGCGTTGAGCCGGACGTGGCCATTGGCGGCCGTGTCGTGCGAGTCGCTAAAGATAACGCGCTGCCAGGCGTCGCCGTTGTATTTGTACATTATTTGTTCAATCATGTTAGCCGGATACGGCGCTTCGAGGCCAAATGCCCAACGAATGGCGTTGGGGAAGGGTAAGGCCCATTGGGCGTCGAAACCGGCACCCCCGTCGTGGGTTGATCGGGTGATATAGGTATTACTTGAAGTATCCTCAGCAATTAGTATGCTGCCAGGACGAACTTTATGGCCGAGCGTAGTGATATCGCCGAGCAGGGTCCAGGCCTCAGCGATATCTTGACTTAGGTCTTCACTTCCGGCTTTGTTGCGCAGGTACGACGTCGAGTCGAGGCGCAGGCCGTCGAGACGGAATTCGTTGAGCCACATGACGACATTGTCGAGGATAAATTGTTTGACCTCGGGCCGGCCATAGTCAGGCCGCGCACCCCATGGTGTGTGGCCGCGGTCGTCGCCGTAGAAATAAATACCGCCGCTGTCGTCGTTTTGGCGCCAGCCGTCGAATTGCCAGAGCGTTTCGCTCATAAAATGGTTGTACACCACATCGGCAATCACGCCGATGCCACGCTCATGGCAGGCACGCACAAATGTCATCAGGCCGTGCCGGCCGCCGTAACTGTTTTCGATTGAGAAGATATCGCGGACGTTGTAGCCCCAGCCCTGGGAGAAGGCGAGCGACGTGACCGGCATGAGTTCGATCATATTGATGCCCAGGTCGACCAAGTAATCGAGCTTTTCTATAGCGTCGTCAAATGTGCCCTGGGTGGCGGCGTCGGGGCGGTTGAAGGTGCCGATGTGCATCTCATAAATAATGTGTTCTTCGCGCGGAATCGGCATGAAGAGGTCGTCGCCCCAATCAAAATCGTTGGCCACGATGATGCTGTCGCCATTTTCTGAGCTTGTGAGGGCGCGGGCCCGTGGGTCGTTGCGGTGAAGGATCTCGCTACCAGTGTCTATCAGGTATTTGTATGTTTGGCCGGCCTCGGCTCCGTCAATAAACACAGACCAATAGCCGTCATTTTCGGACTGCATGGCGACTTGGTTGCTGAGGTCATGGCCGACAAATGGCGTGGCGACCGCGACGCCTTGGGCAAACGGTGCCCAGACACGAAATTCCACGCCGCCACGGCGAAGTATAGCGCCCAAATTCTTTTTCACCTGATGTGCCATCTGCTATAAAGTATAGCGTAAGCAGTATGCCTTTGCTACCATTGTCAGCGTCAATTGGTGTTTACTTTTGTGGACGATCGTCAAAAAAAGTAAACAGCGTTTTAAATATCGCGGGCTAGTATTTTACCTCGACGCCGCCCATGATTGCATCGCCGGTCAGTATGAGCACAGGTGCGCCGGCTTTGCTGATGTTGTTTGCCTTGATCTCGGTGCCGCCGAGTACCGCGTTCATCTTGTTTTTGACAACCCATGTGTTTGGAACTTTTACCTCGACGCCACCCCAAAAAGCCGTGACGTTGAGCACCGCTTGTTTCTTGATGACTGCTTCTCGCAGATCAAGCTCGATACCACCCATAATCGCCGTGATCTTACCACCGTGATAGTCTTTGCTGGTGTTGCGACTGCTAGTTCCACCGAGCATAGCGAAGACGTCTTCGTCATTGGTGGTGTTTTTGATCGATGTGTCTTTGGGACGGAGCAGGGAGATACCGAGGACGATCAGCACGACTGGCCAAAATAAGCTAAATGGGTTGAAGTCGGCATTGAACCCGAGGGTTCGTATGAGCGCTGAGGCGCCAAACACGATAAAGACGGCCGGCCAGCCCCAATTGCGCGGGTTGGCAAGCAACATGAGTCCACCGATCGCGACCAGCAAGACTGGCCACCAGGCGTCCCATAATGACGAAACGTTGATAAGACCGAGGCTGCCCAGAGCCGCTACCACGCCGAGTCCAATGACACCGACGCCCGCAAGTGTGCGTGAGAGTGATGCGTTATCCATATCTGCATCATACGCGTTTCTCAGCAAAAAATACAGTGAATAAATTGGATTTGTTGTCAGTAGTGATTATTGAATATAGTCGCGACAGACTGACAATTTTCCAGAGTCGTAGCCCGCATTAAATGCCTTGACTCGTTCGGCGGATGAGCCGTGGGTCCAGGTCTCGGGGTTGATCGAGCCCTGGGTGCTGGACTGGATGCGGTCATCACCGACGGCCTCAGCAGCTTTGATAGCTTGCTCGATATCGCCGGGCTGGAAGACGTTGCGGTCGCGCAGAGAATGTGCCCATAGTCCCGCGAAGCAGTCGGCTTGCAACTCGAGCTTGACGCTCAGGCTGTTGTCGCCAGTACGCTGGTAGTCGGCGTTATTTTGCACCCGATCCATAATGCCGAGTTCTTGCTGTGCATGGTGTCCCGCTTCATGGGCGATGACATAAGCTTGAGCGACGTCACCGTTACTGCCGCCAAGTTGGACGAGAACGTCAAAAAATGTTTCATCAAGGTAAATCGTTTGATCGGCTGGACAGTAATGCGGCCCAACTTGGGTTGTCGCGATACCGCAGCCTGATTGTGTGGCGTCACGGAACAGCACTAGGCGCGGTTCGGTGTAGGACTTTCGCTCACCAGCAAAGGCCGACTTCCAATAGTCGTTTGTGCTGCCAAGGACGGCCGAGACAAACGTTTCGTAGCTGTCTTTGCCTTGAAATTCGCTCGGTTGCTCTTGGTTTGAGAACGTTGATTGCGTCACTGTGCCGGCTACTTGGTCGAGCAGGGCTGGGTCGACTTGTACTCCCATGTAGCTGAGCGCCAGAAACAGCACAATCCCAACCAAACCGCCGCCCAACCCCACGCCGCCCATGCCGCGACGGTCTTCGACGTCACCGCTTGTACCGAGATTATCCCATAGTGCCATACATTGATGGTAGATGGTAATTGGCAAATAGTAAATGGCAAGGAAATTGAAATGTGAGGTGGACCACACGTCGGTCGATATGCCATATGTCATAGACGCATAGGTCAAAAATAGGTCAGGTGATGTATGTCATTTATCTGTCGCAGCCAATGACAAATGATATATGACATATCGATGACCTATGTAAAATGACATATGTTTACTTTAATGTGATGACGTCTTTTTGCTTCATGCGTCCGTCGAAGTCGACTTCGTAAACCAGAGCGTCGTCTTGGGGCATTTCGGTCTCGCCAATCTTGGCATCGGAAATGTTCTCGATATATTTCATAAGCGAACGAATAGAATTACCGTGAGCCACCATGAGTACATTTTGGCCATGGCGTATGCGGGGTAGAACGATACGCAGGTAGAATGGTATGACGCGAGCGTAGACATCTTTGAGCGCCTCTCCACCTTCGACGGGGCCATCCCAGCTACGACGTAATTCATCATAGGCTTTTTCGCCGATCGCTTCCGCAACCTTGTCTTTGTTCATCCCTGTGTAGACACCGTAATCACGTTCGTTGATAGCACCGCTTGATTCGGAATGTAGATCGATCTGACCCGATGCATTTTTTATGGCTTCGAGTGTTTCGTTAGAGCGAATTTGTTGTGATGTGTAGGCGTAGTCAAAATGAATATCGCGTAATTTTTTACCCATTGCGGCTGCATCATCCATGCCTTTTTTGCTCAGGTGGACATCGGTCGTACCGGTCCAGAGACCCTCTGCGTTCCAGTCAGATTCGGTGTGGCGAACAATAATCAACTTGCCACTTGTCGAGTGACTGACGACTTTGTTGGGTGTCTCGCCATACCAAAAACGGATGATGTTTTGTGTGGTCGTATCGTTGATCCTCGCTATTGCCTCCGAGGTGTTGAATGCGGCATGCTGAGTGATGACGATATTGGGGATTTGCAGCATGGCGTGGACTTCGGTGGCGTGTTCAAATGTCGTTGGGCTGGTAGAACTGCTGTCGAGAGCACCGAGGATGCCTTTTTGTAAGATGAGCTTCTCACCTTCGATGGTATCGAGACCGGCCCCCGCAAGACGGCCACTTTTGACAGCGTGAATCAAGGCTCGATTTTCGACGAGCTCACCGCGAGCCGTGTTGATGAGTATGGCACCTTTTTTCATCTTAGCGATGGTTGCTTCATTGATGAGGTGGTAATTATCGGCCAGCAATGGCGTGTGGAGGGTGATGATGTCGCTTTGCTCGAGGAGTGCATTGAAACTGACGTACTCGAGCCCCATCGTTTTGGCAAATTCGGCGTCTTCGTGGACATCATAGGCGATGACGTTCATCTCAAACCCTTTGGCGATATGGGCGACATGGCGACCGATGTGTCCCATGCCGATAACGCCGAGGGTGCGGCCCTTCAGATCGACACCGGTGAGGTCACTGGCGATAAATGTTCCTTTGCGTGTGGCGCTGACCGTCGGAATCAGTTTGCGAGTCAGGGCAAGCATGAGTGAGAAGGCGGCTTCGGCGACAGTATTTTCTCCATAGGTTGGGACATTGACGACGGTAACCCCTCGTGCGGTGGCGGCTTCGAGGTCGATATGGTCAAAGCCGGTGCTACGCGTGGCAATGAGTTTCAGGCGCGGCATCTTCTCGATCATCTGGCGAGTGACAACGCTTGCGACAAAGACCGATATCACTTCGGCGTCAGCATCAAGATTGCGCAGGCTAATGGTATCGCGCACAAAATCCCACTTGTGATCAGTTGCCTTCAACCCTTCGGTGAGCTGTTGCTCATCCATCTTAGTTGCTTCATAGAAAACGATGACTGCCATGTCGGTCGTGCCCACCCTCTGCTTATACTATTACCATGATAATACCATAAGCAATTTACAATTTACAGTTTACGGTTTACAAATAAGGCATGGATATACCAGACGAACAATTTGCGAGCATGATTGCTCGTGCTATGGACGAGATGCCACGGCGCTACATGGAGCATCTCGATAATGTTGCGATTACCTATGCTGATGCACCGACGCCCGAGCAAGCTCGTACGCTGAAACTTCGTGGCGACCAGTTGCTGCTCGGGCTGTATGAGGGAATAGCATTGCCACGACGCGGGGCAGGGTACAATCTGGTATTGCCCGACAAAATCACACTATTCAAACTGCCGATACTGGCCGTGACTCACGATGAGACGAGCCTGTACGCCCAAGTCAAACACACCCTCTGGCACGAAATCGCGCACTATTATGGCCTCGATCATGATCAGATACACGCTATCGAAGCTCACTGGAAATGATTACGCCCAGCGCCCGTTAGTGGGCGCTGGGCGTCTCATCAGTCTTCAGCCGCACATCCCCAGGGGGATCACGGCGGGGGTGGGGACGGTCGTGATCGGACAGACTCGTAGCCCCCGCGCGCCCAGACCAGCGATGATCTGGCCGAGCGCGATCGGGTTGGCAGACTTGTGCTGCATGTGTGCCAAGACCGTGTCGCCTGCACGGGCAGTGGTGATGACGTAGTTGACGACGATCGCTTGGGTCTTGCCTCGTCGCCAATCATTGGTGTCCACCGTCCACAGCCAGGGAAGCATGCCCTTGGCGGCGTAGGCCTTGCGCACCTTCTGATTCATGGCCCCGTAGGGTGGTCGACCGTAGTTGCTGTCGACGCCTGGCGCGCTGAGCTGGGCCAGGATGCGCTTGGTTGACAAGCGACGAAGGTCTGGGTGTGTCACAGAGTGGTTGATGACCCACTGACCGTGAGCGCGCGCGAACTCGACATCGAACACACCCCTGCGAACACACGCGCCAGTAGGTGCGAGCACAAGGGCCACTCCCAAGCGTTCAGCCGCCAGCACGTGCTCGACGAAGGCGGCCCGTGAGGGGTAGCAATCGTCGTAAGTCAGCACAACAGCAGAGCCCGTGTTGGGTCCGCGACGGCTGTCGTAACCAGCGGCTTGTGCTGGAACGGCGAAGCCGACGATGATGAAGAGCGCGGCAGATACAGCGGCCGCGATACGACTGATGAGGATCTTCACTGCGACTCGTTTCTCTCGATGGGACTGCAATGATGAGTAAATCATACCACAAACATCACATAAAGCAATGTATGATTGACATATCATCTAGTTTATGCTAATATGAAGAGGTAACAGATAACACAAATATGCTTAAAATCCCCAAATCACCACGTATCAGCCTACCGCACCTTGACCTGAGCGCGTCCAAACCCATGCAGCTTAGTCCAGTGACTGATGATGGCGACGAATTGACGCAAGCCGTATCCGATGACCCCATTGATCATGATGACAAATGGGAGTTAAGTGATGTGATAGACGAACAAGCAATTACAGATTTTTGGCTACGGATTAAATCTTAAATAAGTGTCCGTTCTGGCTGCCCATTAGTAATATCGCTAGTCATTGTTAAAGGTGCTTTTTTGAATCATGTCGTTAGACGAACTGAACCACCCTCACTTCCAACCTTCACCCCACATCATCGGACCTGTGGCTTGCTGTAATTGCTCATAGCCTCTGCGCAGCCAGGAAGTCTGCTTCTTGGGGTGGCGACGACGGATTGTCTGCTTGC
>JBARSV010000007.1:0-54476 GCA_049644865.1 Saccharimonadales bacterium (SeqCode) | reverse complement strand
GCGCTACACCGAACCTGTGAACCGCACTCTATCATTGACTCATTATCTATTGTTTATGGATTATCTGCAGCGTCAGCGCTAGGGTCAACTATTGCGAATTCATCTGTAAAACCACCAGTCGTCGCAGGCACAAAAACTGCATTGAGCGCTTCCATATCGATAGTAACCTTCGTAAAACCACTTGTACTCTCAGAGTTGAGCATTCGTTTTGAAAAATAAGGTATTTGTGCATCCGTCTCGGCCATCGTATAGAAACTGTGGCCGCCATTTCCTGCGATAAGTAGGACTGGCCCCAGGCCTTTGACATACGATGCATCACTACCGTCATCAACGATACAACTCATGTTGATTGGTGCTGGCAATAGTTCGGGGCAACTGGCCGTATGTGAAAATTGTTTACTTCGTTGGTAGGTATGGTCATGACCCTGAAGTACTAGATCGACATTCTTGTTTATGAGTAGGTTAAAGTAACCTGGCCCAGTTTGGTCGGTCTTTTGGCCGGTACTGATATAGTTGTAGTGATTTGCGACAATAACCCATTTGATACCGCTGGCGCGAGCTTGGTCGATTGTATCAGATAGCCACTGATAGCGAGGTGAACCAACGGCAAATGTGTATGTGCCGCCATATTCAAAATGTAACCCAGGGGCCAGCATGATAAAGCGAGCGATCGGTGTACCGGTTTGTGGATAGTCAAAATAATACTCTTTGGCATAATTACCAGTCGAAGGGTGGGGATTAATCCCAAGATGAGGCGACTGTGTGACGGTAAGACGATTCGGCATGCAGTTGGCGGCGACAAAATTATCGATAAGTCCATTATTATGCGTCTGATCTGACTCATGATTTCCCGAGATGATCTCAAATGGGTACTGCTCACCGTATGCATCGCCGATAGGTAGGCCAGCGCCGATATTGAGATTATTTTTTACCATTTGACACCAATTGGACTCAGGATAGGTTGAGGGATTTTTGTAGCTGAGGTCACCAAGTGATAAAAAGAAATCTAGATTTGAAGAGCCTGCAGACTGAAAAGTGGCCTCGGCATTCGCCGTGGTGCTATGGTCACCGACAGTACCGAAGGTGAAGCTTACTGGCTCAATAGTCACTTGAGCCACTTCCTCGTGCTGCTTTGTCAAGGGTATCCCAATGGCAAAAATTATAAGCACAAGTAGTACCACGACTACAACCAACCATAGCTTATTGTTTTTTATTATCATTGCGTTGTTTCTTATGGTATCTCTAGGATTATACCATCTTTGATTCGAGCATTGATGTCGTTCATTGCCTCAAGATATGGTTTCATACCAACGTAAAATATCTGTCTGAACTACATATTTTGCTGAAAATAGGTTCGAGCGTGGGTGTAAAATCGCCCAGAAGGGCGAAGATTTGGATTTTTGCTCTGAATTGGCGTGGATGAGATGACTTGGTCACATTTTTCGACCCCCGAACTCGCGCGTAGAAAGCATAGCTTTCGTCGGAAGATTCGTTTCCGAACTGCCACTGGCAGTTCCCACCTCCACGACGTGGGGATTCAAGCACTGATGCATACCAGCTCCACGGTAGGCTGCAAAGCAGACTGAGAGTGGAGGTTTAAGCCAACTGGTTTGCTTCCATACGAAAAGACCGACCTTGTATGGTCGGTCACTTCGTATGGTGGCCTTGTATTCCAAAGCTCGAACCCATTTTAGCGCGAAGTGCTGAAGCTCGCCGCTCGGCCGTGCTGCAAGCACGGCCTTAAACCCACGCGCCCTAGACCACCCACGAATTATCTATTTTTGGGCTGGCCCCAGCCAGCCCCGATCCCCCCGCCGAAAAAAGAAAGGTTGAGTGGGTGGTGTGGGGCGTGGGTTCACCACTGCTAAAGCAGTGGGAGCGGCGAGCGAGCGGCCGTAGGCCGCTGCCTATCGGCCTGCGACCCGAAAGTCGGTGAAAAACTCAAACGTTGTAACATTTTGTACGAATGGCACTCATTTTACGGTATAATAAGTAAGTCTTAGGTTATTAAAGCAACAGTAAAGCTCAGCATACGCTGTGCCCGCACGACGTTTGAATGACGCCGTGTAGGATAAACACAGAACGCTCGTCGTGCTGCTGCTTAAACGACCTAAGACATCGTGGACTACACGGTGTCATTTTTATTTCATGACATTTGTCCGCAGAAGATAGATGTTATGAGTAAGCAGCAACAGCAGATTGACCTACTAAAACGAGCGATAGACTTTGCCGAACAAGGCAAGGAGATTCCTGCCGATTGGGCAAAAGTTATCTTCCCAAGCGAAAAGCGCGAGTATGAACTAAGCTACTACGGTAAACAAACGGCCGAGGCAATCCTGGCCGATGTAGATCCAGTACCGTTACAAGAAATAGGCAACTTCAATACACCTAGCGATTATAACGGCTGGCAAAATAAGCTTGTTTTCGGCGACAATTTACAAGTCCTAAAACGACTAGTCGAGGATAAGAAAAACGGCAAGCTAAAAAATGCCGATGGCACGGACGGCGTGCGCCTTGTGTACATCGACCCGCCGTTTTCGACGCGCAAAGACTTCAAGGTAACTGGGGCAGATCAAAAAGCCTATCAAGACAAAGTCGCTGGCGCTGATTTCCTCGAATGGTTGCGTCGGCGCTTGGTCATACTCAAAGAAATAATGGCTGATGACGGCTCAATTTATCTACACTTAGACTGGCGCAAAGGGCATTACGCAAAAGTCTTGCTCGATGAAATATTTGGCGAATCCCACTTTAAGAATGAGATTATTTGGCACTATGGAACGTATGTAGGCCAGACGAGAAATAGTTATCCAAAGAAACACGACAACCTACTCGTGTACACAAAAGGCGCGAAGTCGATATTTTACCCGCAGCGTGACGGCAATCCGGACGCCGACGCCAACTACAAGCGTTGGAAGCAGTACTTTAACGATCAGAATGAGATCGTCGGCACAAACTACCCATACGACGACTCGAAGTTTTCAGGCTATGTAAAAAGATTTATCAAAACATACGGAAGAGAGCCAAGCCGAGAGGACGACATCATTTTGACGGTTGACGGAAAATTGGTTGATTCTGTATGGGAAATACAGTCGGTCAATCCTATGTCAAAGGAAAGGACAGATTACCCGACACAAAAGCCCGAAGAACTCTTAGAGAGAATCATCAGGTCGAGTTCTAATGAGGGTGATATCGTGCTGGATTGTTTTGCTGGTTCGGGTACAACTGCCGTTGTCGCTGAAAAGTTAGGGCGGCGCTGGATATCATGCGATGTAGGCAAATTCTCTGTTTACACGCAGCAGAAAAGGTTACTCAATCTTACGGATAACCTCACAAAAGAAAAAGTGGACGCAAAACCATTTATTCTCTATAGCGCTGGGCTGTATGATTTTCCAACAATACGCAATCTTGACCGCACCAACTGGCGGCTGTTCGCGCTGCAACTTTTTAACTGCATAGATGACCCGCACAAGGTAAAAGGCTTTGCGTTTGACGGCAAGCGCGAGGGTCAGAGCGTGTGGATTTATGATTTCCACTCTACCGACGCAAAAATCACGACCGAAACGATTGACGATTTACACGCTCGGATTGGCACAAGTGTAGACGGCGACGTCTTCATTATCGCGCCAAAAGGCTGTTTTGATTTCATGGAAGATTATATCGAAAAAGACGGCGTGCGCTACTACAGCTTGCGTATTCCCTACTCGTTTATTGCCGAACTACACAAACGCAAGTTTACGGCCATCAATCAGCCACGTAACAGCGAAGATGTCAATGACGGTATCGAGGCGGTCGGGTTTGATTTCGTACAGTTACCAGACCTGGAGTTTGAGATAACGACAGACAAGCTGCGCATCAAACAATTCGAGGGCAAAACGCGCAACCGAGGACAGGACGAAACGCACGGCTGGGATAGCTTCTCTATGCTGATGATCGATTATAGCTATGACGGTGATGTATTTGATCTTGATGAAGTGAAATACGCAAAAGATTTTGATGAGCAAGTGGTTGATTTTGCCAGCGGCAAGATCGCAGGTAAGGCCATGCTCATATTCCTCGACAAGTTTGGTAATGAGGTTCGCGTAATAATAGATGAAGAGAGCGCGAAATGAGCGATAGAATCGCTATAAAAAATCAAGATTTGGTACTGAATGTATCACATAACGTAAATCCTGATGTATGGAGCGAAGATACATATGATCAGTTTGTGAATAGACTATGCGGCACACGCGAGTACCAAAAGGAAGCGATCTGGACGACGCTGCGCTACTTGCTAGGTGAGCAATATACAAATCTCGAACAGTTGGCGCATGAGAATTGGCAAAATGGCAACAATGAGGCACTGACCGCGAAGTTTAAGACATTTGATTTATTTCGCGATAGGCTGTCATTCCCCGATAAACTGGCTGGTTCGCTTGATCTAGCGACAGGTACAGGTAAAAGCTATGTACTTTACGGCTTAGCGGCGATAATGTTGGCTGAGGGCAAAGTTGATAGAGTGCTGGTGCTGTGTCCATCTACGACGATTGAGGACGGTTTGATAGAAAAGTTTAGAGATTTAGCGAGTGATACGGAGCTGGCGTCGCTATTGGGTGCGCCTGCGCCAAAGATTATCAACGGTTCGGAGTCGGTGGTTGCTGGCTCGATTTGTGTCGAGAATTATCATCAGATTTTGGAAAACGCCACATCGTCTATTCGCGACTCTTTGAGCAGCAAGGGTGCACGCACATTAGTGCTAAACGACGAAACGCACCACGTATACAATAATGAAACTGGCGACCCTGAAAGGCCGGAAGAAGTGCGAAAGTGGAAAGCGTTTTTAGACTCGCCAGAATTTGGGTTTAGATACATCATTGGTGTGTCGGGCACTTGCTATATAAAAGATGATTATTTCCCTGACGTGTTATATCGCTATTCGTTGCGCCAAGCAATCGAAGATAACTATGTGAAAAGTGTGCAGTATGTCGCAAAGGCTGATGATCTGCGCGACAAAAGCCAGAAATGGCAACTGATAGTTAATAGGCATAATGAAAAAGTGAACGAGCTAAAAGGATTAGGTATTTTGCCGATTACGATTATTGTTGCGCAAAAAACGCGCTCCTGCGATACGATCGCTGCTGATTTCAGAGAGTTTTTGAAAGAAGCGCAGGGATTGAGTGATGACCAGGTTGACGAAAAAGTGTTAGTGGCGCATAGCCGATCAAAAGAAAACTATCGCTTAAAAGGTGTAGATGGCAGTGAAAGTAAGATCGAGTATATTTTCTCGGTATCAATGTTAACAGAGGGCTGGGACGTTAAGCGTGTCTTTCAGATTGTGCCACATGAAGAACGTGCGTTTAATTCTAAGTTGTTGATCGCACAAGTTATGGGGCGTGGTTTGCGTATTCCGCTTGGCTGGCCGATGTCTGCCGGACAACCAAAAGTGGATGTATTTAACCATGAGTCATGGGCTGGCGCGGTGCAAGGCTTGGTGAATGATGTGCTAGAGTTTGAGAAAAAGATCGCTTGTCGTAACCTGCCAGAATCGGAATATAATTTTGAGCTGCTCAATGTCGAGTACGACCCGCGACCAAGGACAAAAACTGTTACGAAAAAACCTGTCGATAACCTTTTTCTAAAGGGATATGTAACATTAGCCACTGCCCAAGAGAAGGAAGAAAAATATGTTGAATTTAACGAGTTGGCTGCAAACGGTACGAGTGTTAAATGGAAAACAACCCTGCGCAACAAGGCCTATTCGGTTGATGAGATGGCGCAGACCATGTTTGATCGCCTGAGTGAGGCTGATGAGGCCGAAACGTATCAAAAAGAATATCCAATCACGAAACTAAAAGAAATCATAGAACGATCGCTTGCAGAAAGCGGCAGTAATGTTATCACGGATGAGTCGCGCCAAAAATTGCTACAAGCCCTCAATACAATCAGGCAAAAGACGGTTGAGATACCTGAAGCCAGGTTTGAAATTGTACCCACTAACTTCGTAGATATAAAAACAAATGATGTAGGACAATACGATACGGCGAGCGCATCAAGTTTGCATAAAGATAAATACTTATTTGTTACTGGCGAAACTATAAACTCCGTATCGGGCGAGGAAAAAGAGTTTTACGGCGAGTTGTCTGACAAGTTCAATAATTTTAACGTGATATCTATCGCAAATAAGTTTGAGTTCAAAACACCGCTAAACTTAGTGATTGCCGACTCTAAGCCAGAGGCGCGGTTTATTGATATGCTTACCAACAAGGACAACGCACCATTTATCGATAAATGGATTAAGTCTGCGCATATTGGATTCTATAGTATAAATTTCTCATGGCGATCAGAATCCCATCACTCAAAGCTTGGTAATTTTAACCCTGACTTCTTCATTGTGGCCAGTAATCGTATTATCGTTGCCGAGGTGAAAGGTGATGAGAAATTGCGCGGCGATGATGAGCATGACTATCTGGAAAACAAGGGCAAAAATACATGGGCGAAGAAGCATTTTGAGATAATCAATGAAGAGCTAGAGCGCCGCGGCACTGACGTGCGCTATAAGTTTACATTCATTACACCGAAGAGCTACGGTGCATTATTTGAAGCCATCAAGAGTGGTAACGCAGACAAAATAGACAAGTTCACGAGCGAGCTAGATATCGTACTGTAGACGTAGGCCTTAAACTCTCACGCCCCACACCACCCACTCAACCTTTCTTTTTTCGGCGGGGGGATCGGGGCTGGCTGGGGCCAGCCCAAAAATAGATAATTCGTGTGTGGTCTAGGGCGCGGGGGTTTAAGGCCGTGCTTGCAGCACGGCCGAGCGGCGAGCTTCAGCACTTCGCGCTAAAATGGGTTCGAGCTTTGGAATACAAGGCCACCACGATGGAATTTTCCGAGATTGGGTCGCCCGCATGGGCGGCTTTTTCTTTGGCCGCGCGCAGCGCGAGCCAGCTGTTTTCTTGGGGGGAATGAAGAAATTGCCGCGCTAGTCAGCGCGGATTTTTTGTTTTGTTGTCAGCGCAGCCGACACGCTTCGCGTTGTTCGCTTCGTGATATAATAAACTTGCACACAAATCATCAGAACAAGTCGTTTTTATTGGCTCAAACGGCTACTTCGTACAAATTGGACTTGTTCTGGTTTGTGTGCAACGGAGTAGCCTTTTGAGTTAAGAGGAGGGTGCAATGAAATACTTTATCTACGTTCGTAAATCGACAGATGTTGAAGACAAACAAGTGCTATCGGTCGAGGCGCAAATTATCGAGTTAAAAGAATTCGCCGCTAAGTATGAGTTGGATGTCGTAGATATTTTTATCGAAAAACGTACCGCCAAAAAGCCCGGTCGCCCAATCCTCAACAAAATGCTTGCGCGCATTTCGGCTGGAGAAGCCAACGGCATCTTGTCGTGGTTGCCCGACAGGTTGTCTCGCAACAGCATAGACAGCGGACAGATTATCTATATGCTCGATGAGAATATATTAGTTGATCTCAAGTTCCCGCACTTTTGGTTCGAGAACACGCCTCAAGGCAAATATATGCTCGCGAACGAGTTTAATTCATCGAAACAATACGTGGACAATTTGTCGGTCAATACCAAGCGAGGTTTGCGCCAAAAAGTGCGGCGCGGCGAGATGCCGGGCGTTGCGCCAGTCGGCTATTACAACGATATGCGTACCAAAACCGCCAAAGTTGACAAACGGCTCGCGCCAATTGTTCGACAAGCCTTTGAGCTATACGCTCGTGGCGACAAACGATTAGATGAAATTGCTGACTTTTTGTTTGCAAACGGCATACATACCAGAGCGGGCAAAGTACGCGGCAAGAAAACGACTGGACACAAACCGTATCACAAAAACCGGATCAAACGCATTCTCACGAATCCGTTTTACTATGGACATTTTCGCTATCTCGGCGAAATCCACGAAGGTAAACACAAACCGATCATATCTAAACGACTTTTTGATGATGTGCAAACCATACTGGAACGGCGAGGCAGACCGCAAAAGGCGGTCAAAGAACCAAAACCGCTATGCGGTTTAGTCCACTGCTCGTGCGGTATGATGTTTACTAATGAAAGACAGATAAAGCGACAGAAAAATGGCAATGTCCATATCTATGATTATTATCGCTGCACTCGCAAGAACAAGAGTGTTGACTGTAAGGAACCGCATATCAGAGCCGAAGAGCTGGACAAGCAGCTGTCGAGCTTGCTACTCGATTATGCTATGCCCATAAAATGGGCAGACAAACTGTACGAGTTAATCCGACATGATGAACTAAGTGAGAAAATGACGTTAGATCTAGAAATAAGTAAC
This sequence comes from Saccharimonadales bacterium (SeqCode), assembly GCA_049644865.1. GTDB lineage: Bacteria > Patescibacteriota > Saccharimonadia > Saccharimonadales > Saccharimonadaceae > JAPUDQ01. The sequence continues at coordinate 46,187 of JBARSV010000007.1, read as the reverse complement.
ACAAGAGAACGAATCGTCCAGTTGTCTAATAAACTACAACGCCTGCTTGATAGTTATTTAGACGGCGACGTCGAGCACGAATTGTACCAAGACAAGCGCGCGGAAATACTAGGCGAAAAGAAAAGTTTAGAGGAGCAAATCGAGCAAGCCTCGCTTGGCGTTCTGACGTGGGTCGAACCGATGAAAAAGTGGATAGAAGCTGGCGTCCCTATCTGTAAAATTGCAAAGAGTGACGACCAGCTCGCCAAAAAGTCTCTCTGTCTCGAAATCTTCGGGTCGAACCTAAAAATACAAAACAAAAATGTCGTCATAAATGACGACCAATTTCTTCATTACCCCCAAGAAAACAGCTGGCTCGCGCTGCGCGCGGCCAAAGAAAAAGCCGCCCATGCGGGCGACCCAATCTCGGAAAATTCCATCGTGGTGCGGATGAGAGGACTTGAACCTCCACGTACTTGCGTACACTAGCACCTGAAGCTAGCGCGTCTACCATTCCGCCACATCCGCATAATCTAATTGTCGAGGTTCAAGTATTGATTATAGAGGACTTGGTCACGTTCCGCGACCCCGTCGCCACATCTTTGCAAAACCAGTTTGCAAGAGTGGTCTCCCTTGCGGAGCGAAGACTTTCGCTCCTCACCTCCACGTACTTGCGTACACTAGGTCACGTTCCGCGACCCCGCAACTGCTCGCGACAAACATAGTTTGTTCGGCAGATTGCCTTGCGAACCGCCACTGGCGGCTCTCACCTGAAGCTAGCGCGTCTACAATTTTCTTTTGGCACCGCTTCACGCTGACCGCCACATCCGCTCTTCGTCGTTCACTCTCGGCTACGGTTTCCGAGCAAGCTCGAAAAGCCTTTGCCTGTCGTTACGACTCCTCTCAACAAAAATCGACAGATTTTTGTTGGTTCAGAATCACAATGCACTTACTTGGGTATGATGCGCTACGTCTAAAATTAATTTTGCGTCTCACATGAGCACCATATCCGCTCGTCATCATTCACTTTTGGATGAGGCACTGAAAATTATACCACACCTCTGTCATCTTCTAACAGGTTGTGCTATAATGCGGGGTAAGAGGAAGCCCATACAGGCTTTATTTTTATGACTGACCCAACACATATACGAAATATCGCTATCATTGCGCACGTTGACCACGGTAAGACGACGCTTGTTGATGGGCTGCTCAAACAGTCCAATACGTTTCGTGATAACCAAGCTGAGATGAGTCAAGAACTCATCATGGATAGTGGCGACCAAGAGCGTGAGCGGGGGATTACTATCACCGCCAAGCAAACGACGATTTATTGGCACGATCTCAAGATCAATATCATCGATACGCCAGGACATGCTGATTTTTCGGGCGAAGTTGAGCGCACGCTCAATATGGCCGATGGCGTGCTGCTGATCGTCGATGCCCAGGAAGGTCCGATGCCGCAGACCAAATTTGTACTCAGTAAAGCTCTCGAGCTCGGTCTCAAACCGGTCGTGATCATCAACAAGATCGACAAACCGGCCCGTCGCGTGCACGAGGTCGAAGACGAACTGGCTGACTTGTTTTTGGAACTCGCGACTCATGACTCGCAGCTGCACTACCCGGTCTACTACGCCGTCGGGCGCGAAGGCAAAGCCTGGACGAGTATGCCAGACGATCCGAGTAATGAGGCGAACCTCACCCCTGTATTTGAGGCTATCCGAGACGAAATACCATCACCGTCAGTGCAGGGAAGTTCTATAGAGGGCGGGTTTCAACTGCTGGTGACAGCGCTCCAGTACGACAATTTCCTCGGCAAATACGCTATCGGCCGCATCCACCGCGGAGTGGTGCGCAAGGGCCAACCGGTCATGCTCATCAAAGCTGACGGCGCACAGACGAGCAGCAAGATAGAAAGTGTGTTTGTCAACCGCGGACTGACCCGCGAAGAAGTACCTGAGGCTGGGGCAGGTGACATCGTATCGCTCACTGGTACCAGCTCGGCTCATATCGGTGATACGCTGGCTGATCGCGATAATCCTGAGGCACTTCCCACAATTCAGGTCGAAGCACCGACCATTAGTATGTACTTAGGGCCAAATACTAGCCCCATGAAAGGCCGCGAGGGCGAATTTACCACGAGCCGGCAGATCGGCGATCGCCTGACACGCGAACTCGAGACCAACGTGGCACTCAAGGTTCGCGATGAAGGTATCGGTTTCGTCATATCGGGCCGAGGCGAGCTGCATCTTAGTGTGCTGATCGAAGCTATGCGCCGCGAAGGCTATGAGTTTGAAGTCGGTCGACCCGAAGTCGTTACCATCACCGAAGACGGTGTGACCAAAGAACCAGTTGAAGACCTCATGATCGAGATTGCTCCAGAATTTGTCGGCGTTATCAGCCAAGAATTGGGCTTGCGCCGTGCCGAACTGGTCAAGCAAGAACAGATCAGCAGTGGCGCTTCGCGCATGGAATATACCATCACGACACGGGCGCTTATCGGTCTGCGTAACCAGCTCCTGACGGCTACCAAAGGCACGGTTATCATGCACAGCCTCCCTCATGGCTATCAACCGATCGGTGCGAAATTGGCCTCGACACGCAACGGTGCACTGATCGCATTTGAAGCCGGCACCGCCACGCCGTATGCCCTCGAAAATGCTGAGTCGCGCGGCGAGCTGTTCATCGGCTCGGGCGTGGAGGTCTATGCCGGTATGATCGTCGGTCTCAACAACCGCCAAGAAGACCTCGAGATCAATGTCTGTAAAGCCAAGCATCTGACCAATATGCGTAGCAAATCATCTGATGGCACCGTGCAACTGACACCATTTACCGACCTCAGTCTCGAGCAATGCATCGATGTCTTGAATGACGATGAGCTACTCGAGGTTACTCCCAAAAGCCTCCGTCTGCGCAAACGCTATCTCGATAGCAACCAGCGCAAACGCAACGCGAAATAGTTTTTTGCTACGATGCGATTTCGAATAATGCATCCTGGACAAAGCTTGGTCGAGCTGATGGTACGAAACTTTGTGTCTCGAATCGACGAATAATTGAGTGCAGCGCCACATGGAGCACATCGAGTTTTCTTTCCGGGTATCTGTGTTTATAACGCCGGATTAATGTATTGTTCACCTCATATAATTCTTCGTCAGTATTCACCCCATAATCTTCATGCATTACTTTGCTTGTTGGACCTGGCAGCAGTGCGTCGACGGCATATGGCGCAATTTTGTCCAGCAATCCGACGATGCGGATCACGAGTTCCTCATGTTTTTGGTAACGTCTCACATTGCCGGCAATTCGCCCGGGCAGTATCGCGCACACAGCCTCGACATCGTCGTCTTCTTGCTGGGTTTTGGTGGCCAAGGCCGTTTCAGAAATATTGAATGTTTGAACATCGCCACTGATGAGCTCGATTAGCTCGTGGGACAATGCGTACTCAGCAGCCTCGCCGACACTTACCTCGGCATACTCCTCTGGGAATTCTTCTTTGAGTATCGCGACGGTGCAAATCGTGATCATGGCGAGTAGGTAACTATGCTCGGCATCATTTTCACGCCGGTCCATCTCGTACCGTGGCATACGGTAAACACTTGCAAGTTTGATCGCAGCATCTGCCATTTGCAAGATTACTGCGCTGATCCGTTCAGCTGTACGAACCTCGTGATTGGCTTTTTGTACAAATTCTAAACCAGGCGTACATACTTGTTCGCTCATATATGTTCCTTTGTTAGCTAATTAACTGATGACATTAGCAGTATAATTTGAGTCGCAGCATGAAAATAGTGAGGACAATTTGACTCAAATGAGTTTATACTAAAGATATGAAAGTTGTCGGCGGTATGCATTTTATCCGCAAACACATTTTGCGGGTTTTGAGTCTTAACAAATGGGCGCGGTTTCGTGATATGAAACCCAAAAACATCGATAGTAATCTCTATAACTATCATCTCAAGCAACTCGTGAAAGAGGGATATATTGAGCATCATACCACCAAGGGCTATCGGTTGAGCCCGTATGGTCTACGATTTGTGAATCAAATCAGTATGGAAGTATTTGAACCACGTTGGCAACCCAAAATTATGACAGTGCTTGTGTCTCGTCGCGGAGAGGAAATCGTCTTGTGGAAGAAATTTAAACAACCATATATTGGCACCTGGGCGTTGCCTGGTGGCAAGATGCATTATGAGGACGAGTCAGTTGAGGCTGCAGCGGTGCGTGATATATTGTTTTATTCTTCTCGTGTGCCATCAAACCTGAAGCATGTCGGATTATTTGGTTATCGGACATTTATCAAGCAAGAATTAGTTAACTATTCTTTCGCTCATGTTTTTACTGGTACACTTCATGAAGAAGATTTTATACTCGAACGACCCGAATGGAAAACACCTGAAGACATATCTGATGCCGATTTATCTCCAGGAGTGAAAGATATTGTACATCTCGTTACTCAGGAAAAACAATTCTTTTTCTATGAGAAGGATATCCACTGGTAGTTATTGCGGAAGCTGCTGGGATGGGCAATCACGCAGCACGCTCGCCATGCCGTCGTATTCAGCATGAGTGACCCAGAGGGTGTATTTGAGTTTGACCGCGATTTGACGGGCAACGTACGGGCAGCGATATGATTTGTTAGCCGGCAACCAGGTGGCGGCGTCGCCATCTCCCTTGGCTTGGTTGGCATCGCCCTGGACGGCGAGGAGATTGAGCGGATCATTGGCCAGAGCGTAGCGATCGGCAGGACTGATGAGCTGGGCGCCTTTTTGCCACGCATCGCTGAGGCTGACGACGTGATCGATCTGTATGTCGTCGCTTGTCTCTGGTCCGCGCAGAAAGAGCATCGTCGTGGCGGTGTACGGATCGATGAGCGTACCTCGCTCTACTTTGCAGGTGCGAGGGACCAAGACGACGTCGATGAGATCACGAGTCAATATGTAATTACGTAGGTCGCAGTTGTTGATCATGCCCCAGCCGTCGCTAAACATTGCTCGGGTATAACCAGTTTTGGGAGCACGACCCTTGATGTCGAGTTGTGCTAAAGCGATGGCGGCCGGAGAATTGTTAACCGGAGCTTGTTGGCCAGCAACGCTTGGTGATTGCTCATGATGGAGACGCTGAGATTGATAAACACCCACGACGATAACAACGAGTGCGACGACAACCCGCGCTACCCTTAGCCATGTGCGTAGCTTGTATTTCATTTACTCTATTGCACCAAATTTGATCGCATTTGTAAAAAGCTTATGCCAAATCTGTTATGATAGACCTATGAAAACTTGGCGTGATGTCAATGCGATTTACCAGATATACCCCCGTAGTTTCCTCGATACAAATCATGATGGTGTCGGCGATCTCATCGGGATTATCGAGAAGCTTGATTATCTCAAGACCACTCTCGGTATCGACGCGTTTTGGACATCGCCGATCTATCGTTCACCGATGGCGGATTATGGCTACGATGTTTCTGACTACTGTGATATCGATCCAGTCTTTGGGACACTCGATGATTTTAAGACATTGCTCCGCGAAGCCCATGCCCGTGATCTCAAGGTTATGATGGATATAGTGCCCAATCACACCTCTGATCAACACGCATGGTTTACAGAATCTCGCGCTAGCCGTGACAATCCTAAGCGCGACTGGTATGTCTGGCGCGATGCCAAACCAGACGGAAGTATGCCAAATAATTGGCTGAGCCAATCAGGAGGTCCAGCTTGGACACGTGACGAGGCAACGGGTCAGTATTATCTCCATAGTTTTATGCCTGAGCAGCCCGATCTCAATTGGGAAAATCCTGAAGTGCGAGACGCCATGAAAGATGTCTTGCGCTTTTGGTTCGATATGGGTGTCGATGGTTTTCGGGCGGACGCTGTGTGGGGATTATCGAAAGACCCTGATCTAGCTGACGACCCGCGTAATCCCGACTATCATGGTCAGGCCGACGAATATGGGTACTATATACATCGCTCATGTAAACAGGGCCCGTATTTTATCGAACGTCTAACTGAATTGGTTGCAGTTGCAAAAGAATATGACGATAAATTTATGATCTTCGAATACTATCCTGACGATAAGTTGGGCGACATTATGCAGCAATATCAAGAAGTTTACTCAATTGATCCTGCGGTTTGCTCATCATTTTTCTTCGAAGGTTTCCGTCAACCATGGAGCGCTCAGGTATTTGGGACAATCTACCATGATTTTTTGAGCGGTCTTGACGAAAACTCTCTCCCCGCGATGAGTATTAGCAACCATGATCAGCCGCGTATTGCGTCACGTCTGAGCCAGGCTCAAGCACGGATTGTCGCCATGCTTCAGCTGACATTACCGGGATTGCCACTTATCTATAACGGTGACGAAATAGGTATGGAAGATGTCGAGCTGTCGTCAGAGGAACTTAAAGACCAGTTCGATGTCAGAACAGGTATCTTTGGTGGCAGAGACCCAGAGCGAACGCCCGTGCAGTGGGACGACACGCGTTATGCGGGCTTTTCCGATGTTAAGCCATGGCTACCTGTGAGTCCGAATCGGACGACAATAAACGTCGCGACGCAGCTAGCAGATGATGATTCCATGCTGGCTTTGCACCGCTATCTGATCGATCTTCGTTCGCATAGCGAGACATTGCGTCATGGTTGGTTCGAAACCATCGAGGTCAACAATGGCTATGTCTTTGCCTACAAGCGCAGTAGTGAAAATGAACGGTATTATGTGTTGCTCAACTTTGACAACCATGACCAGCGCGTGCAGCTACCTGAAGCCTGCACAGTTGTCCGATCGACTCACACCTATGACGAGGTATCTATCGATAACAATCACTCTTTGACGCTCTCGCCATACCAAGGGCTTATCGTTCGCTCGACATTGTAGCCTGCCAAATCCCATCTACCATCTACCACCTACCATATACCATCTACTACCTACCACCTACTATTTCTTCTGGCAGAAAACCTTGAGGATGTTTGAAGCCTGCTTCCCACTCGGTATCTTTGGCATAACCGAGGTCGCGCATGAGTTTGGTCGGTGCGTTGCGTAGGTGTAGTGGCACCGGTGCGTCTGGGTATTGGTTGGCGAATGCTCTCGCGTCATGCATGAGGTCGGTGATCTCGCGGGATTTGGACGAGCGAGCGAGAGCAACCGCACAGTGATAGAGGTTATAATTTGCTTCGGGTAGTCCAATACGTTCGACGGCTTGAAATGTTGCCACGGCGAGCGCGAGCGCACCATTGCCAGCCAGACCGATGTCTTCGCTGGCAAATATAACCATGCGCCGGGCAATGAATTTCGGGTCTTCACCGGCATCGATCATACGTGATAGGTAGTAGAGCGACGCCGTGACGTCGCTACCGCGCAGACTTTTGATGAAAGCACTGATCACGTCATAATGCATATCGCCTTTTTTGTCGTAGCCGGGGACTTTGCGTTGGGCGGCAGTTTTGACAACCTCGGGCGTCACTTTGTCGGCCAGACTGAGGGCGACCTCAAGATTACCGAGAGCTAATCGTGCATCGCCGCCCGACAACTCGGCGATAAGGTTGATCGCCGCTGTACTGACTCGTTTGGTGGCTTTTTCGCCTCGGATGGCTTTTTTCAAGATAGAGATTATCTCCATCTTGCTGAGTGGTTCGAGTACTAGTACGCGGCTACGGCTGAGGAGTGGACTAATGATCTCAAAGCTAGGGTTTTCGGTCGTCGCACCAATGAGAGTGATGAGGCCCGACTCGACATGCGGCAGGAAAGCGTCTTGTTGGGCTTTGTTGAATCTATGTATTTCATCAACAAACAGAATCGTACCACTGGGCGGTGCGGCCTGCTCGTCAGCAGAGCTGACGACACTGCCGCGACCTACGGCGAGTTGCTGCGTTAGTGACTGCTGTGCTCCCTCTCCGTACCGTTTGTACGGATCGGTCCGCGCATCGTCACTGCCTTGCACCTCATCCGTCCCATTGGCACGCTTCCACTCGTGGTATGTTTTCCATGTTTTCTTTGCTTGTTCGACGACTGCCATGACATCTTTCTTGCCGGCAGTCACGGCGCTGAGTTCGACAAATTCTGCCTCGAGTTCGTGTGCGAGTATACGAGCAAGTGTCGTCTTACCCGTGCCGGGTGGGCCCCATAAAATTAGGCTGACCGGTTGTTTTGTCTCGACGATACGGCGGAGCAAACCAGCCTCACTAACTATATGCGTCTGACCGACCACGTCAGCAAGTGTGGTTGGTCGCATCTTTTCAGCGAGAGGAATTCGTGACATACCTATAGTATACTGTAGGTATGAGTAAACTAACCGTGTTGCTTGTCTACGGTGGTGAGTCATCAGAGCATGACGTATCGCTCAAAAGCGCGCGCAATGTCTATGCCGCACTCGATAACGACAAGTACAATGTACAGTTGTGCTACATCGACCGACACGGCAAGTGGTGGCTGACCAATAGTATTGACGGCTCGCATATCTCGCAGCCGCAACTATTTCCGGCGCTAGGCCAGAGGCAATTTATCGCGATACCAGGGAACAACGTGATACGACCCGATGTTGTACTGCCGATACTTCATGGTACGTATGGCGAGGACGGGACGGTGCAAGGACTGTGTGAGTTACTTCATCTTCCGTGCGTTGGCCCAAATATCATTGGAGCCGCAGTCACAATGGACAAAGATATGACAAAGCGACTATTGCGCGATGCCGGCATACCTGTCGTCCCGTGGCGAGTTTGGCATGCCAGTGATACTAAACCTACACATGACGAACTTGTGCATGAACTTGGTGGGGTCTTGTTCGTCAAGCCATCACGTGCCGGTTCGTCGGTGGGCGTGAGCAAAGTGACATCGGCAGCCGGTCTCAGTAGTGCCTTATGGGCTGCGGCCGAGCATGACAATGTTGTGCTGATCGAGCAGGCTATCTCTGCTCGGGAAATCGAGCTGGCAGTACTTGGCAACAATGAACCGATCGTAAGTGAGGCGGGTGAGATACATCCGGGTGATGAATTTTATAGTTATGAAGACAAATACAGCAGTACGAGTACATCACGTAGTAGTATACCGGCTGATTTGCCATCTGAAATGACCGTTACAATGCAGCAATATGCTTTGGATGCATATCGAGCAACCGGGTGTCGAGGTATGGCACGGGTTGATTTTTTCGTCGATCCACACAACCATATGTATCTCAATGAGATCAATAGTATCCCTGGCTTTACAAATATCAGTATGTATCCCAAGTTGTGGCATGAACAGGGCATAAAATACCCAGAACTGATCGATAAACTGATCTCACTCGCACTTGAGAAGTAGCGTATAATTGGGAGCAGTAAACAGTAAGCAGTAAGCAGGAGGATATATGGACGGAGTTATCGCATTTTTGCTCTTCATGGCGGTGGTAGTGGCGATTGCCAGTATACGTATCGTCGATCAGTATGAACGCGGGGTAGTGCTGACACTAGGACGTTTTACTGGTACACGAGAACCGGGTTTGCGTTTTGTGGTACCCGCTATCCAAAAGATGATCAAAGTTGATGTCCGCAGTACGCCGATCGATGTACCCAAGCAAGAAGTTATCACCAAAGACAATGTGACGGTCGGTGTCGATGCGGTGGTGTATTTCCGCGTCATCGATGCGCCAAAGGCCGTGCTTGAGACGACGAATTACATCTATGCAACCAGTCAGTTTGCGCAGGCTGCACTTCGTGATGTCACGGGCAATGTCGATATGGACGATCTGCTGAGTAAGCGCGAGCAAATCAGCGAGCAGATCAAACAAATTGTCGATGCTGAGACTGACAAATGGGGTATCGATGTCGAAAACGTCAAGGTGCAAAATATTGAGTTGCCGCAAGACATGAAACGTGCCATGGCCAAGCAAGCCGAAGCCGAGCGTGAACGCCGTGCAGTCATCATTACGGCCGAGGGTGAAAAAGCTGCCGCCGCCGCTGTGGCAGATGCTGCGACGATGTTGAGCAAGGTACCGGGTGGTATAAACATTCGTACGCTGCAGACCCTAGAAAAGATCGCTGTCGAGCCAAGTCAAAAAACACTCGTTATCTTACCGAGTGAACTAACGAATCTCAAAAATATTCTTCACTAATTTTCGATCGTAACCGTCTGACCTACGGTAATACCGTGCGTTATGGTCGCCTCCGCCGCCAATTCTATGACATAGGCCGAGGGTACATTGACGGGATTATGAAATTTCTTTGGGTAGCTCGATCTTGACATACTTTGGACCACATAAACAACCTGATTGTCTTTGCTGACCCACAACACATCTATATCGAACTTCATGTCTTTCATCCAGATAGATTGTACGCCGACAGGCATACCGCGAAATATCATACCCTGGTCTGGTTCGATGCTTTTGTAGGCGGCGAGGCCAATCTCAAGCTCTCGTTCGTTGCGGGGAGCATAGAGTGTAAATGTCGCATTGCCGATCGTCGCTTTCACGGTGGGCAAGGGTGTGCTAGCAATGGGGCGTGAAACAAACAAAAAATACCCTCCCACGGCAATCGCTATCACGACAAATACAACCAAAAGCTTCTTCATGAAAAATATTATAGCAGTTTTTGTCGTTCGTCCCAGATGTCTCTTGGCTTCCTTTGCTCGCTACGCCGAACTGCCAGTTCGAGTCTCTTGAGCAGTGCTCAAGCCAAAGTAAAACACCCTAGACGGGCTAGGGTGTTTTACTTTGGTGGCTCCTCCCAGACTCGAACTGGGGACACAAGGCTCTTCAGGCCTCTGCTCTACCAACTGAGCTAAAGAGCCGTATGGTTAAGTCAACAACAATTATACTATAAAGTTCACTGATAACCGACGCAGAGGCTCTGCTCTACGATTGTCTACGAATGCTGCTACGCAGACGATGAGCTAAAGAGCCGTGATGGTTTACGCTGTCAATATTATACTATAAAGTTCACTGATAACCGACGCAGAGGCCAAGGCCTCTCTCTACGCATATTTACGTTTCACGCAGGAGCTAAAGAGTCGTATTCGGTAACGCAACGCTTATTATACTATAAGTTCACCGATATCCGACGCAGAAGTCCGCTCCGCTATTGTACTCTGATACTACTAAGCACGCGATGAGCTAAATTGCGAGAAATACGCGGAGTGTGAGCTGATTAACAGTTTCAACGATCGAGTTTATCTAGACTGGTACTTATGAAGCAATCCGAGAAATTACACAGCGAGGCGGATTACAAGCAAAAAGAGGCCGAAGCTACTATGTACAAGATTAGCGGCCTACAGGCGCAGGCCGATAAATTGGCACAAGATATTGCGTTTTGGCAAGAAGATTACCGCAAGAAGAGCGAGGAGGCTGCTCGGTTATCTGAACAAGCTTTAGAGTTTGAGCAACGCGAACGTGAAGAGGAAGAACGCGAGCGCATGCGTCTGGCGGCTGAAGCCGCTCTTATAGCTAGCCGCACTGCCGAACTCGAGGCCAAGATACAGTAGATAACTGTTGATCATAAATTCTCTATATTTTGTCAATACCCCCTATACCCCAGTGAAACAATCATGAAACAAAACGCTAGTGGTACAATGACGATAATCGTCCGTGAAAAATTCACGGGGATAAAAGGAGGTGCCAATGAGATATCACTATAGTGAGGCTCTTTCGCTCGATGCGAGTTGGGGCAAAAAAATGTTTATCGGATTTTCCGCTCTGGCAGTCGCAGCTGTCGGGGCGTTTTCGTTGGTACGCGCAACTTACGCAGCTTCTGAAATAATTGTTAGCCCAACGAATCCATCGGGATGGACTGTAGACGCTGGAGACGGTGGGTCTGCTACGATTGTTTCAGACACTACTGCGCCTGGAGATGCGGCATATCAATTATCAGACCCCGACACCATCGACGCATATGCTCAAATAATGAAATCAGTCGATCTAACCTATGATCAAGTTCAAAACTTGTCATATATGTCTAAGACTTTAGGTGGGCCAGACTATGCAAGCGCAAGTTTTGCAATTGGCTTAGATACTGACAATAACGGTAGCGTTGATAATTACTATGTCTACGAGCCTTATTGGCAGAATGACTTATCACCCGGTCCTGCACCTGTAATTCTCAACGAATGGCAGACATGGAATGTATTGTCGGGCAAGTTTTGGGATGCTGGAGGAGGTGCACCATTTTATACATGGGATGAGATAAAAACTAACAATCCCACTGCGAAGGTCGTAGAAGTTGCAGTGTATATTGGCACATATAATCCCAACTTTGTCGTGAACGTTGACAATGTGACTATTAACGATACTACTTACAACTTTGAGTTAACGAGTCCTGATACACAGGCGCCAATAGTACCGGCTATGCTAGGCTGGGCAAATCCCGCAACCATGTGTGGTGGAACAACAAGTAGTTACGCTATTACTGCAACATGGGCTGCATCAACAGATGATACGGCTGTTGCAGGATATGAGTACCAGGTGATGACTCCGCTGCGTACAACATGGGAATCAGCATGGACAACGAATGTGAGTGGTACTTCATATAGCCGTGCATTTACAGAAGGTGAAGGAACTTACACGTATCGAGTTCGCGCATATGACGCAGCAGGAAACTTTTCTGGTTGGTCAGATTCTTGTGCCATTACGTATGATCAAACACCTGCACCTACTACCAAAGAACAATGTAAGAATGATGGGTGGAAATTACTCTTCACAACCGACAATAAGCCATTCAAAAATCAAGGTGCTTGTGTGTCCTATGTTGTTGCCAATGACAACGCAAAATTCAAACGACAATAGCTAAGAGACAAAAACAATTCCTCAGGGGCTGCTCAGGCGGCCCCTTTTCGTGCTAAGTAACACGTGCGCTATACTACATATCATGAAAACATTAGCAAAAATTGTATTATTAGTATTCGCACTGGTTCTTTCGGTATCGACAAGTGCCGCGGCGCTTTCGGCAACGGTCACAATGACATTTACTCAGGGTAGTGGGACGCCTGGTGCTGGACAGGAGGTGACATGTTATATTCAACCGCCAAAGTCTGGCGTAACACCTGTTCCGCCACAGTACACGTATCTGACTGCAAATTCAAACGGTGTTGCCGTGTGGCAGCCGACACTCGTCGATGGTGCGACCGAATACAGATGCAGCTCACGGACAGCCCTCACTCCAGATAATTGTTACTACTGGGGCTCGTCAGGGTCCACGGGTGCGATGTTACTCACCGATGGTCAGACCAAAACATTTGCTTTCACCGCCACCACGGCGAGTACCAGCACATGCAATAAACCGTTGCAGACTGAAGCACAGATCACCCAGCAGCAGACAAATACTCCAAAGCCTACAACTACAACCACACAGCCACAGGTTGTCGCGGTACCAGAGATCACTTCGACGACTGTCAATGGCAAGCAATCATCGCCTGGTGATAAGCTCGAACTGGTCGTTGGTCAATCATTGGTCGTCAGTGGCAAGACGACTCCAGGTGGAAAAGTCATCGTCACGGTTTACTCAGACCCTATCGAGACGACCGTCACTGCTAACGACACTGGGGTGTGGAAATTTGACGTCGCATCGCTCAAAAATCTACCGACAGGCGATCATCGCGTAGAGGTTGTAGCCGTAAACGCTGCAGGCGTCAAATCAACTGCGTCGACGCCGATTGCCTTTACGCTCAAAGCTGCCGCCAGTGCGACCGATGCGCTTACCGACAAACGTGCCGATAATGATCCCGCACCACCCACAAAGTCGTATGCGCCACTCGTGGTAAGTTTACTACTTTTTCTCATTGCCGCCGCCATGATCGTCTGGGGACTACGAATGCGCCGCAAGTCGTCGAGCGTTTCTGCAAAACCCGACAATGTGAGCAAAACCCCAGACAAAACGATCGTGCAATAACACAGTAGCAAGATAGTTTAGAAAACCTTTTACTATTCGGTAGTAGGCGGAGCGGGGGGTGTTGGTGTATCGTGGCCGTGGCTAGAGTGGGCGGCTTTTTTCTTAGACCTAAACCAGGCTAGGCCACCGATCAGTGCTGCAGCTACAATGCACGCTATAGACAGTACTGCAAGTAGTGGTTTTGATGTCGCAACTGGTTGTGTTGATGCAGCAGGTACCTTAGCCGCATCCGTTATCGGCAAACCCATCACTGAAAAACTTGCTAATTGCACTAGCTCAGACGTCTTGCCTGTAGCTGGGTCGGTGACTTTTGCTTCGAGTCGGTGGTCACCAGCTTCAAGATCATTGACAGTATATGTCCAGACGCCATTTGCATCTGCCGTCACAGTAGCAGTGCGTGGTGCTGAATGAATTGTTAGTTCTACTTTACCGTTCGCAAATGTCTTACCGCCGAGCACCAGTGGCTTACCTTCAAGAACACTTGGTTTTTGGTCGGCCTGGTAGGCATAGGTGTTGAATGTCAATTCTTTGACTGGCTCGGTCAGGCTTGGTTTGGTCGGGTCTGGGGTCGGAGCCGGAGTTGGCTTAGGGCTAGGTGCAGGTGTTGTGTTGGAAAATGTCAAAACGATTTCGTGGTCTATGGTAGTATCACCCATTGTATCTTTAATAATGCACGTCGTCGATGCAGGACTACAATTCGCATTGTCCCAGCTAGCTATCGTTTTGCTTGCCGGAGGGGTGACGGTTATAGTGAACGTATCGCTTGATGGTTCTGATGAGTTCGGATCACGCGCCCACATGCCGAGATAATTACATAGCCCCGGCTTTGAGGGGTATGAGGTACATGCTAGCGCTCCAGCGTTTCGTGATGTGACGCTGACGGTCGCACCATTTGCGACGACAGACACCCCAGCTGGCCCTGTAGCAGCATGAACTAAAGGTGTTTCCTTGCAAAATGCTACTCCAACTACAGATACTATTGCTAGGGCTGTCACTGCATATAGCTGTTTTTTATTCATCGCCTTTATTCTCATTTAGTTTATGATGTAATCATAGATCTCCTTAGTGCTTATGTCAATGAAAGATAACGTCTTATGCTCGACGAAAGGTTGCAAATTTCGCCCCTGTTTTTTATACTAATTGATGCACGCGGGTTAGAGGTGTCATCCTATCCTTGCCAGGCCAAGGAAGCACATCTACAATTGTCTGGGTACGCTCGTGCACATTTCATCCATATCATGCGGGTTTAGCTCAGTTGTTTAGAGCGCTTCCTTGCCAAGGAAGAGGTCGAGAGTTAGAGTCTCTTAACCCGCACCATTTGAACCCAAATGAAACTTTTATACTATTGTTTCTAACAAAAGAGACGTCGCAGTCTCTTTTTTGTTACTATTAGGATATGAGGTGGAATGCAATATCAGGTTCTTGGCGAAAAACTAGCCCAGAAGTAGGACACGACGTGAGGTTGGCAGTGGCGCAGGTAATGAACCGTGGCGATGGGATAGTAACCGGCGGCGCTCTTGGAGTTGATTATATTGCTACTGACGAAGCACTGATACACAATCCCGATGCCAAGAGAATAAAAATATTTTTGCCTACTACTTTGGAAATTTACGCTACCCACTATCGAAAAAGAGCCGTGGAAGGCGTGATTACCAAGGAACAAGCCGAAGCACTTATAGGACTTTTGACAAACGTTAAAACCAGCAACAAGGAGTCTGTTATTGAGATGGAGTATACGGTTTTGAATGAAGAGACCTACTATGACCGCAATACACGGGTCGTTGAAAATGCCGATAGATTGTTTGCCTTCCAGGTAAACGGTTCAGGCGGAGTTCAAGATACTATTGATAAAGCACGTAAGTTTGGGCTTGAAGTTGTTTTAAAGCAATACACTATAGATAACTAAATAATTCTTTACTCAAATTAAAAATATTACTGATTTCTCGCAGCTTGTAATCGTCTATCCCGTCTATTCGTAAGGTTTGAAATACGTCCGTAATGTGGCACCACGAAAAACGTCGGTCCTCATGACCGGCTTTTTTCGTGGTATATTGTGTAGTCTCTTACTCTCGACCTCTTCAAAGAAAACAATAGTCGAGCATTTCTCAACTCGCTGAAAGCGAAGCTGGGGGTTAGAGTCTCTTAACCTGAACTGATTTCCAGTAAAATGGTTCAATCTTCAACCATCGAGCCATCTTTGTACAAAGACTTTCCTTCGCGTAATTTCATTGAGTTGTGAAGGCGATAGGCTGGTAAGCTTTGATGGCAATCATACAATTGTTATGCTATCGTAATTATGATAACAATTAACAATGGAGGAGTATAGGTGAGAAAAATTTTTATCACACCTGGTTTGTTTATAGTGAGTATATTTGCAGCTGGTTTATTGTTATTGAGCGGGGGGGAGGCGTCCGCGGCAAGCTTATTGCCGGGACTGTACACAACGCGAAATGGTAGTATTGTTCATGCAACGCTAGTCTCAAGCCCTATACCAACATCTACTACTTTAGTAAATGGTAGCATATCATTACCAAATAATGGTAGTTTGAGCTTTGACTGCACCACCGATACCCTAAGCTATCAGGTACCTGGATCAACGGCATGGGTGCAAATTAACCAAAACAATGCTTACGCAAGCTGCTTTAACCAAAAGAAAGGTTCGACTGGTGAACTGGTATTTTCTCATGTCGAAGTACCTGGCGGCGTGCCAGCGGGTAGCATACTCCGTATCGACGTCGATATGAAAGATCGGTCAATCACAAGGCTCGATACCGTCACCAGTGGCTACACGATGTTTGATGTAAATAACACCATCGTTCAAAACGACAACACGCCTGCATTTACAACGCGACTCTAACTAAAACAGCACATCAAATCTGAGCAGCCAGCATAATGTTGAGCTCATACATACGCATGGGTGTTTAGGGTCTAACACTAAACAGATACAAAAAGTCAGAATTTATTTCCGGCGCAATTACCCCGACCGTAAGGTCGGGTAAGTTTATTTAAAATCTTCCTGGGTAAAAAATATTTTTCAGCTTGATCGATTTTCTTGAGAAGTGGCGATAAGGAATTACGAGACCATGTCTTGAAAAATATAAATGATAATTCCGAAATATTGCATAATCGTCTTCTGCCAACCTCTGATCTTGTCGGACACTTTATCTATAATCTTGCAACGATTAAGGCTATCAGTAGAACTGACGCCTTAATCAAATTTTTCGATAGAGCAATCGAAAAAATGTCCACCACTATTTTTTACTAGATTGTTTTGAGCGACATATGAGCAATGCGCTAGCAGTAATTAACATTGCTCCGAGAATCGTCGGTACAATAACTGAGATGCCTGTAGTAGCTAGAGGTTTACTCACATCGTTGAGCACTAATTCTGTGGCCGTGCTGTCACCCAGCACTGCGCCCCCTCGTGTTGTTACTGCCACCTTTACATCGTAAGCACCTGCAGGTAACGCAGGGCTAAGTGAGCTAAGATCAAGTTTCCAAGTATTACCGCTAACGGTAAGCTGTGTTGCTACGCCAAGCACGTAAGTAATGCCGTTTACCGCAACAGACAGGCTTTGGCTGTTCTCTGCGTCATACGTACCAGTGATAATTGGCTGTCCGCCAGCGGCGGTCAACGGATTGACCGTCGGGGGGTCTGCGTCACTACGCTGTATAACAAGTTCATTCGTTGTCGTGTCGTTAGATGTATTACCTAGCACATCAATAAACAATACGATAACATCATACGTTCCTGGATTAAGTGCAGGAGCAATCGTACCAGCCGGTAAGCTCCAGGTACCGTCTCCGTTGTTTGTAGCCGTGTATTCGGTGCCATTGACGGTGACTTTTATGACTGCTGCTGGGTCTGAGACCGTACCAGAAAGGGCCGGGCTGTTTGTGATTGATGGCGCAATTGGTGTTAGTGTGCCGGTAGGTGCCGTTGTGTCAATTGACAGCTCGTCAGTTGTACCATCCAAACTACTATTGCCGACAGAGTCAGTTCCCGTCACCACGATGCCGTAAACTCCATCTGCTAGTGCAGGAGCAATCGTACCAGCCGGTAAGCTCCAGGTACTGTCTCCGTTGTTCGTAGCCGTATACTCGGTGCCATTGACAGTAACTTTTACGACTGCTGCTGGGTCTGAGACTGAACCAGAAAGAGCGGGAGAACCAGAATTACTAGCAACGGTGTTTATACCGACAGTAGGGGCAACTGTGTCTTTAGGGGCTGTTTGTGCCCCCGCACTTCCCGTATTCCCAGCTGCATCTGTCTGGCTAGCTGTCACGGTAAGTGCCGGTGAGCCATCGCTCAGTGATGACATATCAAGCGTCAGTGACCAGGCTCCAGCGCTACAGCTAACCGTGTGAGTTACCCCGTTAACAACTACTGACACATTTCCGTCTCCGACAGTACAAGTACCAGAGACCAGATAAGCGGATTGATTTGCAAGAGTGATGGCGGGAAGATTACCAACGGCCACTACTGGAGAGGTTGTGTCAATCACATAGCCAAGCTCAGTTGCACTGGCTGTATTGCCGGCTTTGTCAGAAACCTCGATAACAAGACTCCCCGATGAATTAACGTGTACCGTACAGTCAACCCTTGTTGCAGATGTTTGTGTGCAATTGAGGTTAGAGATTGAAGCAGTCGAACCTACGCCGATTGCAACATCAGCAACCACTATGCCTACGTTATCTGTAATGGTAATAGTTGTGTCGGTGATTGAACCATTATCAAGCTTTGTAGGCGCAGATATTGCTACTGTTGGCGCGGTCGTATCTATGATGAAACTCTGACTGTTTTGACCAACCGCCCCAGTGACGCTATCAGTCGCATTCACTGTGACACTTCCGGTCGAAGCAACATTGTTGATGACACACGTTACGGGATTCGCATACGGATCAGACGTGTCGCCACCGGCACCTGTACATGTGCCCAGCGTTGCACCAGTAGAGCCAGCGCTGAAGGTAATACCTGTCAGGTCATTACCGCCAGGACTTGTCACAGTTATGGTAGCATTTGTGATGGTCGTGTTACTGAGTGTTGTCGGAGCAGTAAAGTTAACGATTGGTGGGAATTTTATGACGCGGTCAGCGTAGTTGCCAGCTGTGTCATAGACACGAATAGTAACTGTATGTACCGCTTCATCTGGGTCGAGAGTGAGTGTCACAGGGCTCGTTGCCGGGCTAATCGTTGTTGTAGAACCGCTGACGCCTGCGCCGCCATTGTCGGCAGTATAGGTGATTTCATAGTGGTCAACTGATATGTTATCAGTTGCACTAAAACTTACGATCGGCTGATTGACACCATGCGTTATGACATCGACCGAGCTACTAGCAAATGCAGGAGGTGTGGTGTCGATAACATAGTTTGTCTCTTTCTTGGTCGCCACATTGCCGGCTACATCGGTTGCTTGTATATTGAGGTCGCCTGAACTGGTAACAGAAACGGTACAGTCTACCTGGGTAACCGATGTCTGCGTACAGCTAAAACTACTTGTACCAGCTGTTGAGCCAGTCGGGGCTATAACGACGCTTGCGGCATTCACGGCTGTTTCATCAACAACTCGTATAGTCGTATCAGTGATTGTGACGTTGTCGAGTTTAGTTGGTGCGGCGATCGTGATGACAGGCGCGGCTTCATCGATATTAGTAACAGTGATAACAAACACTTCGTCGTAGGTACCACCTAGGTTATCTGTGCTACGGATGCGGATAGAGTAGGTATTGTTGCCTGCGATGTCGCCGAGGTCTGTCGGGTTTTCAAAGTTTGGCGCTGAAGCAAATGACAAGGTTTTCGTGGTGTTATTGATACTAAATTTTGTATTGTCTTCATCGCCCGTACCTGCAACAAGCGAATACGTAAAGGTATTGCCCGCATCTGGGTCAACTGATGAGAGTGTGCCGACCAGTGTCGTATTTTCAGAAACAGTTGCGTTGGTGAGCCCTATATCTGTTGGTGCACAGTTTTGCCCGCCATCTGCGGTAAATGTCCAAGTTTTGACTGTTATCAGGTTTGTACGTGCAGCTGCGCCGGCACAGTATTGGCTCAGACCCCCGTGAAAAATAACACTCGTCTTGACCGCTTGAGAATTCCAGTTAATGAGGAGGTTGTCATAGTTCACTATGGAAAGCTTCACATTCACCAAAAAGTTTGTAGCATTTGCTACGCCTGTCACGTTCCAATTTCCGAGCGGCTGGTTAAATGAAGTACTCGTATGAAGCATATTGTTGATATCGAGTAGTTTGGCCGTATTCCAAACGCCAATAGGTTGGTTAAAGTACGGCAGATACGAAAGCATGCGCTGCATAGTAGTGACATTGCTGACGTTCCAGGTACTTATGTCTTGGTTAAAGGCTTTGGCATTATTAAACATATAGGACATATTGGTCACCAGGCCAGTATTCCATGGCATTGGCCCGCTTATGCCAGCGGCTAGGCCGTTGTTAAAGACGGTTGCACCATCAAACATAGATGCCATAGTAGTTACTTTTACGGTATTCCAGGTACCAATTGCCTGATTAAACTTCACGGCATTGAGAAACATATACGAAGTGTCGGTGACATTTGCTGTATTCCATGCACCTATGTCTTGGTTAAACAGCACAGCGCTGGCAAACATATAGCGCATCGTAGTTACTAACCCAGTATTCCAAGTGCCTATCGGTTGATCAAAAGCCCTTGCGTTGAAGAACATGTACGACATATTAGTAACTTTGCCAGTATTCCAAGAACTGACAGGCTGATTAAACAGCTGTGCGTTTTGGAACATACCCTGCATCATAGTAACGTTAGATGTATTCCAAGAACCGACAGGCTGATTAAATGCATTGGTAGTTGCGCTATAAAACATCGACGACATATCAGTAACTTTGCCAGTATCCCACAGCAGTGGCGCCGTGCTTGCACCCGATGCTTGTCCGTTATTGAAAGCAATTGCATCCGCAAACATGCCGCTCATATTTGTCACATTTACGGTATTCCAAGAACCGATCGGCTGATTGAAGACTGTGGCGCTACGGAACATGTTTATCATAGTGGTCACTGCACCGACATTCCAGCTTGCGAGCGGTTGGTTAAAGACCGACGCCCCGAAGAACATAGACGACATAACCGTTACTTTCGATACATCCCAGGAGCCGATCGGTTGGTTAAACGCCTTGGCGTTTTGGAACATGGCTTGCATACTAGTTACTTTGCTGGTGTTCCACGTCAGTGGTGCCGTGCTTGCACCCGATGCTTGACCGTTGTTGAAGTTAGTTGCATTAACAAACATATTAAGCATGGTAGTGACATTGCCCGTATTCCAACTCGTCAAGTCTTGGTTAAATGCCGTTGCCGCTGAAAACATCTGTGCCATATTCGCAACGTTTCCGACATTCCAGTTGTTGAGGGGCTGGTTAAATGATGATGCACCACTAAATGCACTTGTCATGTTGTTTATAGTCGATACATTCCAATGATTCATAGGGTCATTGAGTGACGCCGCACCATTAAATATCTGAGAAAAATCTACCGCGAGCGAAAGATTTGGCGCATCTACAGCTGGAATGCGCAGGTTGGCGCAGCCCCAAAACGCGCTATTCATACTTCTCCAGCTGATGGTGCCCCACTGGTCAACGCTGAGAAGTTTGAGCTTATCACCGGCATTTGCAAAATAAATGCGTGGGAATGTACCACCTATACGCACTTTGTAAGTACCCGCTACGCCGTAGTCATGAGTGACAAATGTTGCTGGACTTGCTGGAGTGGTGGCATTGTATGTTTGATCGTAGACGCCGTCATTGTTCCAGTCAATCTGGAAGTTATACACAGTTGATGGCGCAAGTGGTATGCCAATAGAGGTGGAACTGGTTGTCCCAGCATTGTCTGTTTTCCAGGTTGTCACAAAATCAGTGTTATTTATAGCATCTGCCGCAACAAAGTGCGGCGCAATAATCCCAATGCCGCATGCAAATGCCACGGCAAGTGTGATAACTAGCTTTCCCTTACCTATAGCTTTCAAAATATTTGTTCCCTCTAACGCTTATGGTAAAACAATAGCACATATCGTGAACGAGTTCAATAGATTTATTGCGCAAAAATATGTATACCAATAAATACTCAGTCTGTTATTGTTTGATTTTTATATTGACTTCTATTAGACTTCTAAGTATATTTTGTATATGGACATACACTCTTCACTCAGTTTTCGTTTGCATACGCTCGTCTATACGCTCGACGCTATCGCCGACCGAGTCATCACACAAAGCTCATCTATCAACTTTTCACAGTTTCTGACGCTGCTGTGCGTCTATCAGAATCCAAACACAACCCAAAAGTTTGTCGCAGGCTGGCTTCGGGTGACTGAAGCAACGGTCAGCTACACCATACAGAAGCTATCTGATGCAAAGCTAATATCTGTCAGTAAATCAACGTTTGACACTAGAAAAAACACCGTCACGCTTACACCCGAAGGCGTCACGCTCGTAGAGAGCCTGTACGCCAAGCTTGAGGAGTCGTCAAAGCACTTATTCTCTGTGCTGCCAAAAGGACGCCTCGCTCAGCTCGACACAGACGTCGAAAAACTTGTAAACACACTAAACAATAAGGTTAGTTAGGAGCGACTATGAAAAGAATTCTCATCATCAATGGCCATCCAAACCCCGGCACACTGTGCAGTGACCTCGTAGGTGCATACGCCGAGGGAGCACGGACTTCTGGAGCAGAGGTACGCACTATACGTATCCGCGACTTGCCTCTTGAAAAGTATCTGCGCTATGCCTACTACGAGCGCAAGCCCGTTGGCAAAGATATTCAGGCCGTGCGCGATGAAATCACCTGGGCAGAGCATATAGTGTTCGTGTACCCGAACTGGTGGAGCAGCTTTCCTGGCATCATGAAACTTTTCATCGACATCGTGTTCGTCGCTGGCTTTGCATTCAAATATCGCGAGGGTAAAGCAACCCCTGAGCAACTGCTCAAAGGACGCACAGCAAGCATACTACTCACCATGGATATACCTCCGCTCATATACAAATACGTGTTTGGCAATATTGGCGTCCGGCAACTCAAAGCTCGGGTACTTCGTTTTAACTGTGGGATAAAAACGACACATGTATCATATTTTGGTCCGGTTCGGACAGCGAATGAGGTGACTCGTAAGCAGTACCTCAAAAAAGCTCTTCATCTCGGGAAGAAACATGCATAGACGATCCGTCCGACACCTCCGCTGATTTATCAGCGGCGAATTGCAAAACTAAAATACCTTCTGCAACTTCCAAAAACACGTCAGATGAAATCTCAGAAAGTAATCAAAGAGTTTTTAGTTTGTCGGAATGCATCGAGTGACGCAGGCATTAAGGCTGAGCTTCAGCTATTTTGCTCGAAATCGGTTCGAACTTGGTCATAAAACTCCACTAAATTGGAACTAAAACGGAAATCGTCACCCACCCACTGCTCTGGATCGTTCTGTTGACACTCGCTGTCTTCTTCGCGGGCAGCGCTGCATGCGAGCCCGCAAGACTTGAACCGAGGAGATTCATCATCTCCATTACGAGGATCTCCCTCGGCTTCATCGGCACTGCTCTGTGGGGCTACATCTTCAGAACCCGCTGGGGGTGGTTGGAGGTTATGGCCTTTTACAGCCTGTTATACTGACTGTATGTACAGTATCACGAAATTTGAGCAGGCGGCTGCACGCGCCAGAGAACTTGTGCCGACGCGCGACAACATAGAGGCTACAGTAGACGCTGAGCCGAAAATATATGATTCAAAGAAGTTTTGGGTCATAACATACCGGAGAGCAGACACAAAAGAGCCGGTTACAATGAGGGGATCAATTGCGTACATCGCAGACAATGGCAAACTGATTAGTTTCAGTAGCAACCCTCTTATCACACCATTTGGCGATCATGAAAAACTTCTTATTGAGCAATATAATCGTATGCGATCAGAGTGATAGCTGTTCGTTAGTCCTATATCGTAAATAGAGTTAGGTCCGATGGTACAATAGATCGTATGAATGATATATCTCATGTCCCACAACGTAGCACTAGACTGCGATCACTTGTCACAAAAAAGCGAGTTATTATCGCGGCTGTTATAGCTCTCTCAGTGGTCGGTGCATCGTATATGATCTTCTCGCAGGTTCGGCAGAACACCATACGCTCGATCACTGCCGACGCAGATGCCACCGCAGCTCAGTATACTAAGTCAGTTGAAACATATGTTATGACGACATTGCGTGAGGCTATACTGGAGTCTGAGGGCAAAGACAAGGCTATCGTGAACACGGCTGAGTCATCGCGCCCAGCACCACCATCGTCGCTCGACGTCGTGTTGACGAAAGAACAGCGTGCCGCTATGAATGCGCCGTATCCACTGACCTATGCTGTCAGTGCCGAGGCTGTTGCTTCATTGGCACCGCCGAAGCTCAAAGCAGTGGCTGACGGTGATTTGTATAGCGACAAGTACCGTGATGCAGCCGCTCTACAACAAGATGTCGACGCCATGTACAAGAAGATCACGAACACGTACGTAACAGAGAACTGTCGCATACAGGTCAGAAACGACATCATGGCTTTCAATAACGAGGTTACGGACTTAGATGAAGTTAGTAGGTTTGATAATGCAATTGATGTCAAAGTATACTATGAAGCTAAAAAGCTGATCTTCCAAAAATATCAGACAAAAATCGTCAACGACAGTACAAAAGTATGCCTCAATAAACGTTATTACGCTATCTTCGAGGAGCAATTCAAAAATGCCATAGCACAACAAGACATCGTCATTACAAAAATTACTGAAGGGGTTCGGGGCGAGCCACTTGCGGCGCCGATCAAGAATGAAGGTAATTCATACAAAGAGATTATTGCCATGCGACTGTCGCTCGATATCTCTAGACTAGGTAAATTCCCACCGGGAGGCGGAGAGATACTGTACCTTTTTGTCGAAAAGCATTTCAATTATCTTCATCCTAACCCATATAGTTTTATCGTGAGATAACGCTATTCCCTCTGTAGTTACTATGTGGTGAACAAGTTTGATATCTTGGTGCGTTTTTTCTGTATGACGTTCTAGGGTATAATCTATCCTATGGCGCGTTGGCGGAGCAGTTACGCAGCGGTCTGCAAAACCGCGTAGATGGGTGCAACTCCCATACGTGCCTCCATATTTTGCATTATGCGCGGGTGGTGGAATCGGTAGACTTGGGGAGACTTAAAATCTCTTGCCTCTCGAGGCGTGCGGGTGAGAACTGCCGGTGGCAGCTCGCAAGGGGATCCACTCTTGCAAACTGGTTTTGCTAGACGATGGCGATGGGTGAAAATTGCCAGTGGCAGTTTGCAAGGACTATCGACAGATTACAAACTGGTTTGTTGTATGTCGAAGTCGGGGTCGCAGAATGTGACCGCCGAAGGTGACTAAGTCACGCGGGAATTGAACCTGATATAATTTGATTATGCGCGGGTGGTGGAATCGGTAGACACGAGAGACTTAAAATCTCTTGCCCACAAGGCGTGCGGGTTCAAGTCCCGCCCCGCGCACCATACGAAAACGCCATCCGAAAGGGTGGCGTTTTCATATGGTCTCGGCGAAAGGGACTTGAACGGGACTGCCAGTGGCAGTCCCCGGCACCCTTGCCATACACGTGCATGTCTGCACGTGTATGGTTGGAGCGAAGCGAACAAGGCAAGTCCCGCCCCGCGCACCATTGAAAAGTTAGCTCATGTGTTCAATTGTGTTATAAGTTTGTCACAATATCGCTATCCTTCAATCTTAAAAAATCAAACGGGAAAAAATGTCTAAGCAAACAGATAAAGCTATCGTGGAGAATAAGGAGGCTCTTAGTGTTCTCGTAATTCCAATTGGTCTGATATTTGGTACCGGAGTCGGTCTCGTGATAAGTAACTTGGCATTGGGAATAATTGGCGGCGTCACAGTAGGTTGTATCTTATTTGGGATTTTTCGAGCCAAAACCAGTCGCAAATAATACCAGTGGCTCTCATCATTGTATTCATCTGGCTCTCATCATTGTATTCATCAGCGCAAAGCTAGTCCCTCTATGTCAACATTGAGCTACATTTTTACTATACGAAAAACCGTCAGAAATGACGGTGTTTTATATAGTTGTGCTTGATTATTTCCCTATCCCAAGTGGTAACGATTTGGTATAATTGAAACACAACCTAAACAAGGAAATCTCAATGGAACTACTCTATATCGTGTTAGGCCTACTCGTTGTTGTCGCCGTGTTTTTTGGCGTCGTCTACAACAGCCTTGTCAGTCTGAAAAACCGTGTCGATGAAGCATGGAGCGACATTACTGTGCAGCTCAAACGTCGTGCCGACCTAATACCAAATCTCATCGAGACGGTCAAAGGCTACGCAACTCATGAAAAAGAAGTGTTTGAGAAGGTTACCGAAGCTCGCACTGCCGTCATGAATGCAACAACCCAAGGTCCGAAGGCAACTGCTGCCGCTGAAAACCAGTTCGAAGGTGCGCTCAAGAGTCTATTTGCTGTCGCTGAAGCCTATCCACAGCTACGCGCGACTGAAAACTTCCAGCAACTCAACAACGAGTTGGTCGATACCGAAGACAAGATTCAGGCCTCACGCCGCTTCTACAACGGTGGTGTTCGCGATCTCAACATCAAGATCGAGCAATTTCCAAGTAACCTGGTCGCAAGCATGTTTGGCTTTGTCAAACGCGAGTTTTTCGAAGTTGAAGACAAGGCTGCTCTCGAAAAACCAGTCGAAGTAAAATTCTAGATACTAAAAACGACCATGTATTCTGCGATAGAGAGCAATAAACGTAATACGGTACTGATAATGCTATTCTTCGTCGTACTCATCAGCGGCCTGGGCGCTATTGCTGGACTGTACTATGGCACGGGTGTGTTTTGGGGGGCGCTGATCGGTGGAGCTGTCTATGCTCTCATACAATATTTCATCGCAGCCCGCATGGCACTGGCTGTCAATGGTGCGCAGGAGATCCAGAAATCCGACAACCCTCGTCTGTACCGCATCGTTGAAAATCTAGCCATCACAAACGGTATGCCGATGCCAAAAGTCTATGTCATGGACGATCCGGCGCCCAATGCCTTTGCAACTGGCCGTGATCCGGACAACGCCTACGTGGCGGCAACCACCGGTATACTCGACATGATGACCGACCGTGAGCTGACGGCTGTCATGGCGCACGAGATGGGGCATGTCAAAAACTATGATATCCGCGTCATGATGATCGTCTTTGGGCTGGTCAGCGCCATTGGTTTGATCGCCGATTTGCTGCTGCGCATGTCATTTTTCGGCGGGTCAGACAATCGCGATCGCAGCCCGATCTTTCTGATACTCGGTATCGTGGCAGCGCTGCTAGCGCCAATCATCGCTATGCTCATACAGGCGGCAATTTCACGTCAGCGTGAGTACTTGGCCGATGCAACTGGCGCCCTGACGACGCGCGATCCTGAAGCGCTGGCAACTGCACTCGAAAAGATCGGTCATGCAGGTTCGGTCATGCAACGACAAAACACCTCGACGGCACATTTGTTTTTCGCAAACCCACTTAAGGGCGGTATCACAGCGGCATTTAGTACCCACCCGCCTATCGAAGAGCGCGTAGCTCGACTACGTCAAACCGGAACCTCGATGTAATGGCGCGACGCTCCACCACATCTACATCTCAGTCACGCAAAGCCGTACATATTCGCACCAAGGCTGCATCGATCGCCAGCAGGATGGGGGCGATGATAAAATCACCGTTTGTACGATGGTGGCGACGATTTCGTAATTTTCTCCAGCGCCGACCGCATCGTACATTTCGTTTGACCCGTCGGCGTGATATGCCAAGTCCTGGTAGGTTGCCGGGCTATATTGTTTTTACAGTAGAAGTATCTAATGTAGTTAAGCAATATTGGCGCACCTATCTTGTATTTTTCGTGGTGTTATTTATTGTCAACATTGTTCTCTTGGGGCTTATTAGTCAAGAGTCATTTCGAGATGTCTCGAACATTCTTAAAGAGTCTGGTTCAGCTGTGGTCGATGGAGACGTATCGGCAATCATGCAATCATTAGCATTGTTTGGTACCTTTATTACCGGTGGTTTTGAGACGACACCTAAAAGCGACGCACAACAGGTTGTCGCTATCTTTACTACCGCAATGGCTTGGCTTTCAATTGTCTGGTTCTTGAGGTATCGATTAGGAGGGACCGTCGTAAAGGCTCGTGACGCAATATACAACGCAGGCGCACCGTTTGTCGCTACCCTCATTGTTTTCACCGTAGCTATTTTTCAAATATCACCAGCGGTCATCGGGATAATATTATATGATTATTCATTGAGAACACCAGTTCTGTCTGAAGGTGTGGCTGCAATGATGATCGCATTTGTCTGTATTTTATTGGTGATTTTGTCGTTGTACTGGGTAACGGCTACTGTACTTGGAATGATTATAGTTACTTATCCTGGTACCTATCCCTTTCGTGCGCTAAAAATGGCTGGAGATATCGCTATTGGCCGACGTTTAAGTATTTTACTGCGCCTTGCATGGCTAGTCGGGGTATTACTTACTATGTGGGCATTTGTTTTGATACCCATTATACTTGTGGACGGTTTCATAAACATAGACTGGCTACCATTAGTGCCGATCACCGTTCAACTAATGTCGACATTTACAATGATATTTGTGCCGAGCTATGTCTACTTATTGTATCGGAGGATGCTCGATGCCGCTCCCAAAAAACGCCGCCGCTAATCGCTACAGCGAACTTGTTGATTTGATCAATCGCTACAGTTACGAATATCACATGCTTGATACGCCATCGGTTGATGATGCTGTGTACGATGGATTGTTCGGTGAACTCAAACAAATTGAGGCGCAGTACCCTGAGTTAATTCGTCCCGATAGCCCATCGCAACGGGTGGGTAGTGAGCTGATCGGCGGTTTTCAAAAAGTCGCGCACAGTTCACGTATGCTCAGCCTCAATGATGTGTTTGATCGGTCAGAGGTCGAGGCGTGGGTTCGGCGTATAGATAAATTACTACCCGGCTCGCACCATGATTTTTTCGCCGATATCAAGATGGACGGTCTGGCGTGCGCATTGATCTATCAGGACGGATTACTGACAAAAGGCATCACACGCGGCGATAGTTTCGTGGGCGAAGATATCACGGCCAATGTACGCACGATCCGCAATATCCCACTCAAATTGCATAATCCTGCGATTCTTCCAAAATCCAAAATCCAAAATCCAAAATCTGCAGAATTTGAAAAATTCCTACACGGTCGGACGGAAATCCGCGGTGAAATTGTCATGTTAAAAGATGATTTTGCAGCGCTCAATGCGCAGCAACGGGCTGAGGGCAAACCAGAGTTTGCCAATCCCCGCAACTTAGCAGCAGGTACGATGCGCCAGCTCGACCCGAGTCTCGTGGCGGCGCGCCCCTTGACGTTTATCGCCTACGATCTCATCCGTGATGATGCGAGCGACGTGCCGACCAATATGTTTGCGTACGAGGTAGTGACGGAGCTAGGAGTTCGGCGCAATAGTGAGGCGAGTGTATTTGATAGTGTGAACGGCGTCATGCAGTTTATTGATAGCTGGGCCCAGAAGCGTCATGATCTGCCGTTTAACACCGACGGACTTGTTATCAAGGTCAACGACCGCACGCAGTTCGCTGAGCTTGGTATTGTCGGCAAACAGCCGCGTGGCGCGGTGGCCTACAAATACGCCGCCGAGCAGGCCACGACGATCGTTAAAGACATCGTTCTATCGATCGGACGGACTGGTGCGGCGACACCGGTCGCAGTGTTTGATCCGGTGCAGGTCGCCGGTACGACCGTGCAGCACGCTAGTTTGCACAATGCCGATGAGATTGCCAGGCTCGATGTTCGCCGCGGCGACACAGTCGTCATATTTAAGGCGGGCGATATCATCCCGCAGGTCGAGTCGGTCATCATGGAGCTTCGACCGAAAGACTCTGTGTCACTCGACTTCGAAGCAGAGCTAGCTCGCCAATATCCCGAGCTACAATTTGACCGACCAGCGGGTGAAGTCGTCTACCGGGCCCGTGGGCTGACCGGACCAGTGATACTCAAGCGAGCACTTCGACACTACGCTAGCAAAGGTGCACTCGATATCGATACGCTTGGCGAGAAAAACGTCGAGGCATTGGTTGATGCTGGGCTAGTGGGTGATCTCGCTGACATTTACACGCTGACCAAAGACCAACTCTTAACCCTCGACCGTTTTGCCGACGTATCAGCAGGGAAGCTAGTTGATGCCATAGCTGCCAAAAAGTCACCACCACTTGAACGCTTCGTCTACGGTCTCGGCATCCGCCATGTCGGTATTCAGACAGCTATCGACCTCGTCTCAACCCTCCTCCCTCTGTATAAAGGAGACTCCTTTATACAGTCGGAATTGCTCGATTTTCTGAGGCGGGCGACGATCGATGAGCTGAAACGTGTCGATGGCGTGGGCGAAGTCGTGGCCGAATCAATTGCCGCGTGGTTCGCCGATGAGGATAACATTGCACTTATCTCCAAGATGAAATCTCTAGGGGTGGAGCCACACTATGAGGCGAAATCGGGCAAGCTTACCGGGCAGAACTTTGTGATCACGGGTACGCTCGAAAGCATGAGCCGCGACGAAGCAGCCGATCGCATACGGCGCTTAGGCGGCAACTTTCAAACCAGTGTCGGCAAGGACACGACCTACCTCGTCGCCGGTGGCAACGTCGGCGCCAGTAAGCTCAAGAAGGCTGAGAGTTATGGGACGAAGGTTATAAATGAAACACAACTAATGGAGATGATATAGTATGCCAACATTTAGATTTGATAAATTAGTGAGGGATAAAATTGCCAAGTGGCACATAGAGTCAGGGCATACTCCCGTCACTAGGCAGTTAGTAGGAGCGGATCTCATCGCTGCACTTTGCAAAAAGTTACATGAAGAAGCGGATGAGGTCAATGGTGCGCTTGATAAAGATGAGCTGACTGAAGAGATGGCGGATGTGCAACAGATATTACACGACCTATGCGCTGTTGCTGGTGTTGATATGGCAGATCTAGAAAAAGTTCGTGTCGCGAAAGCCGAGCGCAAAGGCGGTTTTCAGGAAGGCGTGTATATCGATACGGTGTATATGCCGCATGAAGATGACAAATGGGTAGCATACTGTCGCAAGAGCCCCGAGAAGTACCCAGAGTTAGCAGACAATGATGGATAATTCTAATTATTTGGAGCTGATTAATGGATAATGAAATTGTTGGATTTTTCATAGGTAAATGGGATGTGTTTGATAATTTTTCGGCCTTCTCGGTTACATACGACGGCAAACACTACGCCACTGTAGAACATGCGTTCCAGTCATTGAAATATGAGGTGACGTCTCCTGACTTGGCCAAAAAGATTCGACTGATGGCTTCGCCGAACGAGGCCTATGTGCTTACCAGGAACAAAGATATTAAAGCATTACGAGATCCATCTTGGGATGAGAAGAAAATCGAAATCATGACGGCGCTAATTCGAGCCAAGCGTGATCAACATGAAATCGTGCGAGATGCGTTACGAAGCAGTGGAAATTCAGACATTGTTGAGATGAATGATAACGACGAATTTTGGGGGTGGGGGCCTGGTCCGGATCATACCGGCAGAAATGAGCTTGGCAAGATATGGATGAAGATCAGGCATGAGACGAGATACAATTCAGACGAAACATCAATTGATCGGGAGGATGTAAGTGCACCGATCTAGCAATACCGAACTACCAAATGAGCAGGAATTATTTGATATCCTGGCTCTTGAGTCGCCGCGACGGGCGGTGAAGTTTGATTACATCGAGCAAAATACTTGGATGTTTGATACATATCGGGAAGTAGCGGATGATGCATCGTGGGCTGAGGATTATCCTCGGCTGTCGATGGAGGAGTTTGTGGCTAGACGTGACGCAACGACTGAGGAGTTGGTATCAAAAATCATGGGTGGCAAACTATCCAGGTCACAGCTCGACATGTTGTATCGCAATCTGGCTGGACAGGGTAATGGCACATCGGGACAGCACGCCATGCCCCGCGCGGATGCGGTCTTTGTCTTCGGCTCACCGAGTGATGTACGCGTTAACCTGGCGGTTGAATGTTATTTTCGTAATGCAACCACCAAACTGATTTTGAGTGGCAAGGGCCCACACTACAGAGAAAATCACGAAACAGAAGCCGACCGCATGAAGCGAGTTGCGATGAAGGCGGGCGTGCCAGAGCGAGCGATCATCGTTGAGAACCAATCCGTGACGTTACCTGACAATGTCAAACGAACACTCGATTTATTTGATGAGATGAATTGGCATCCACGCGACCTCATCGTCATTGCGACGACGGTCATAAAAGCCCGCGCCTATATGGAATGGTATAAGTTTACCCCGTGGGATATTGAGATTCATATACTCAGTCCAAAGCCGTCTGACCCTGACATGACCGAAGACGGCTGGTTTCGTACCGAACGCGGTGTGCGTATCGTGCTCAATGAATATGCCAAAATAGTAGGAGAACACAAGATGGATTTGGAGCAGAACGATGCCCGAGCATGATCATATAGCAGCCAAACCCGAGCTAGAGCTCGGCATGTATCGTCACTACAAGGGTGGTGAGTACGAGGTGGTCATGCTGGCATGTCATGAGGCGACCCATGAATGGATGGTCATTTATGAGGCGCAGTATGAGACAGGCAATATGCCGAGTATATGGGCGCGAACGTATGAGGATTTTACGAGCAATGTCGAAATGGGTGGCGAGACGTTGCCGCGATTTATAAAAATCTAATGTTACTAAATCGGTCACGAAAACACCTCCCGAAATGGAAGGTGTTTTCTACTGTGTCTCAGTGAGACTACCAGCTGCGCTGGCGGTCGCCACCGAAGTCGCGGCGAGGTTTGTCCTCGCGTGGGCGAGCTTCGTTGACAGTGATCGTACGGCCGTCGAGCTCAGAGTTGTTGAGCTTTTCGACTGCTGCGTCTGCTTCGGCGTCGTTCTCGTACTCGACGAAACCAAATCCGCGTGAGCGTCCGCTGTCACGGTCAGTCACTACCTTGGCGCTGGCAACAGTACCGCAAGATGCAAAGTGTGCACCGAGGCTGTCGTCAGTCGTTGCCCAGGCAAGACTTCCTACAAAAAGTTTTTTCACGTATATTTTTCCTTACGTTTACTGCTTCAGTCGACCTATCGTACCGGAAAACCTATACGCTACTTCTGAAACTAGCATCATTTAAGCACATCCTGAGAAAAAAAGCGAGTGGTTATGCTAATAAATGTCGCACAACCCATCATTCCCCTCGGGACAATTCGGCCAGCCGCCAACTGATTAGCCTGCGCCTTGGCTGGCCGTGGCCGTCACGGCCAACTGTCCCTCGGAGAACGATGGATCGTGCGCATTGCAATATAAAACGCTTGTGTTTGTGATGGGCTCGTGGGATAATAAGCATTGTTAGCTGATGCGCTACGGGTTTGGCGTCTGCTGAAAATAAATATACTCTACATAAAAACAAAAAACCCGGGTGGGCGCGCACCAGCTCACGTCTAAAACACTTCTCGTTGAGAGGTGTTTTTGGTATACTCTGTAATGCCAAGGCCTATAGGTGAAACAGATGTTAGATCTCTGTCGCCTCTCACTACATAATGCATGAGGCATGAAAGCCGGTAACATCATATGGTGTCTGTCGGACGTTAGCATAGTGAGTGCAAGTCTCACTCATCTGTCTTGGTGCGCGGGGCTGTAGCTCAGTTGATTAGAGTGCTTCCATGGCATGGAAGAAGTCGAGGGTTTGAGTCCCTCCAGCTCCACCATAAATTTTCTATGTCACTCATCGCTTTACCTCATATGATACACTGGGGCAAGTGTAGCCGCGACGGCGGTTGTTTATATTGTTAGTTTTAGTTTCCAAACAAACATATTTTACGTATACTGAAGGCATATGTTTAAAAACTATGTTCAAAAAAAGCTTGAAAAATACGTCAGAAAATACTTCTCTAAACATGATACCAAACTCATTGTTATAACGGGGAGTGTCGGCAAGACTGGCACTAAGATGGCAATAGCTCAAGTGTTATCTGGAAAATACAGAATTCGTCTTCATGATGGCAATCACAATACATCAATGAGTGTGCCTTTAGCAATACTCGGGGTGGATTATCCACAGAATATCCACTCGATCATGGCTTGGCTGGCTGTCTTTAAGGCGGCTCGTAAACGAATTAAGATGCCTACCGATGCTGATGTAATCGTACAGGAGCTCGGTACTGACAGGCCCGGAGATATCCCCCATTTTGCAAGTTATCTGAAGCCAGACATAGCGGTAATAACGGCAGTAACGGAAGAGCATATGGTGAATTTTCAGACCCTGGAAGCAGTTGCTAAGGAAGAGCTCGCAATAGCAAAAGTTGCGAGAGTCACTATCGTAAATAGTGATGATATACCTCAACAATTTGCTCAATATGCAGACACGAGTTCTATAATGTCTTACGGTCTTCGCCCACCGGCAGAGTTTCGGATTGACCTTGCAGGCACTGCTCCCCTAGAAGGTAAAACCGGACGGCTGTTTGGCCCTGATATGGAAGCTGTGCCCGTAAGTATAAATGTAGTAGGTAAGCACAACATTGCACCTGCGGCAGCTGCAGCTGCCGTCGGGTTCAAACTGGGATTAAATACTGAAGAGGTTGCCGTGGGCATTAGTAAAATTTCACCGTTGCCAGGGCGTATGCAAGTTCTTCGTGGTCTTGAAGACGCAGTCATCTTAGATGATACGTACAATTCGTCGCCCGCCGCTACAATAGCAGCGCTTGAAACATTGTATGATATTGATGCACCCCAGCATATTGCGATATTGGGCTCAATGAATGAAATGGGTGAATTTTCAAAAGAGGCTCATGAGAGAGTGGGTGATACATGCGATGGCACGCGGCTTGATTGGGTGATTACGATCGGCAAAGAGGCGGCGGAGTATCTCGCTCCTCGTGCTGCCGCCAATCGGTGTCAAGTAAAGAGCTTTATGAGCCCGTATGAAGCTGGCGGCTTTGCTCATACGGTGTTACAACCTAAGGCGGCAATATTGGTGAAAGGTTCACAAAACGATGTTTTTTCTGAGGAAGCGGTCAAAGTATTACTTCATGATCAGGCAGACGTAGATAAGCTTGTTCGCCAGTCTCCAGATTGGCTCGCCAAGAAGGACAGTTTTCTCGATAAAGAGTTGGATGATCGAAAGGATGACTAGACTCAGCTTATGATCGACATAGATAGCAATAATTGTAATTTTGGCGCGTAACATCAATAAGATTAACACATGAGGAACACTATAAATGCAACCCAATTCTAAACCGTTAGATGCTACTCCGACATCAACTCAAACCCTGTCTACCCCAGACCATATCGGTAGTGAAAGTGCATTTCCTCACCGCAACCCCAAGAAAAAATTGGTTATTATCGCGTCAATACTTGCGGCTTCACTTGTCGGCGGTGTGGCCAGTGCGATGTGGTGGACGAGTCCTGAAAAGTCCTTTGATGATGCACTGACAGTGCGCGAAGTGCCCTCAGGCGGTACGCTCAAAGGTGACATGACTATCACGCCATCTGGCGGACAAGCGATGAAGCTTACATTTGACACCCAGTACAACGGTATCGTCACGAAAACTGATTTGGGCTTCAATGTATCTATGGGCGCACTTACTATCAATCTGACTGGAGGGCTTGCAACGACGTCAGACAAAAGCGTGATGTTTCGTGTCAATGATCTCCGAAAAACACTTGGTACATTTGCTTCCGACGCCGGTGAACCTGATTCATACACGCAGTTACTCGATAAAATAGACGGCAAGTGGGTAGAGGTGACGACTACCGACTTCAAGGATCTGACGAAAGACTCCGGTGCAGATGTGACATGCCTGCTCGACAAAACTCAGAAGCTTACGCGCGATAAAGCTTTCATGGCCGAAGTAGCCGAACTCTATAAGAAATATCCTATACTCACCGTGAAAGAAAAGTTAGGTAGTGAAAAAATTGATGGTCGAGACAGTAACCATATTGTCGCAGCCTATGACGCATCGAAAGCAAAATCATTGTCGGAAGCCCTCGAAAAAACTGCTGGTATCAAAGACTTGGCTACCTGTGTGACCGATACTAAATCGACATCTTCGACCGTAGACCAGACGATAGTCGACCCACGTTTTGAACTATGGATAGACAAGTGGTCGCACGCTATTACAAAAGTTGTTATGACCCAAGATATGGAGGGCGTATCGGTTAAATTTACCGCTGTACTCACCTATAATAATAACCAAAAGGTTGATACGCCGAAGGCCGATACACAGTTTAAAGATATCCAATCTGATGTCATGAACTCAGAAGAACTCTTTCCGAGCGGCGCAGCATCAGATGAGCCACTGTTGCTTGAAGTACTGTAGTGTACCGCTGTGCTCCTGCTTATTAGATATACAGAGACCCTCATCGTATCTGTTATAATGATCGTATGAAACGTTACAACCCTGCTGAGATTGAGAAGAAATGGCAACAACAATGGGAGTCAGACGGGACATATAGCGTCGATTTTGACTCAACCAAACCCAAATACATTGGCTTCGGCATGTTTAACTATCCGAGTGGGGCCGGCATCCATGTCGGGCATGTCCGCAACTACACCATCCCCGATGTTGTGACGAGAGCGAAGCGCCAACAAGGTTTTGCCAGCTATCAGCCGGTCGGTTGGGATAGTTTCGGCTTGCCAGCGGAAAACTTTGCCATCAAAACAGGTGTTCGCCCACAAGTTTCGACGGTACAGGCGATCGACAAATACCACGATCAGTATCGAGCTCTTGGCTGGGCGGTTGATTGGCGCAAAGAGATCAGCACGACGGACCCGAAGTATTATCGCTGGACACAATGGACATTTACCAAATTGTTTGAGCGTGGACTAGCCTATCAGCAAGAATCACCCCAGTGGTGGTGCGACCAGTGCAAGACTGTGCTTGCCGACGAGCAAGTGATCGCTGGCAAATGTTGGCGACACGACGGCACCGATGACCCACTAGTGACCAAAAAACAGCTCAAACAGTGGTTTTTCAAGATTACCGACTACGCCGATGAGCTGCTCGATGCCACCGACGCTCTCGACTGGACGCCGAGCGTCAAAGCCAGCCAGAAGGCCTGGATCGGACGATCAGTTGGAGCCGAGATTGAATTTGATATTCTTCCAAAATCCAAAATCCAAAATCCAAAATCTACTGCTACCGCCATCACAGTCTTCACCACCCGGCCCGACACCCTCTTCGGGGCGACATTTTTGGTAGTGGCTCCCGAACACCCGTTGGTTACTCAGATCACGACCGATGAGCAGAGAACTGCTGTCGATAACTACGTCGAGCAAACTCTCCGCAAGTCTGAGATTCAGCGCCAACAAGACGCCGACAAGGAAAAAACAGGTGTCTTCACCGGTGCGTATGCTATCAATCCGATCAACAATGCGCAGATACCCATCTGGATCGCTGATTACGTGCTGATGGGGTACGGTACGGGTGCTATCATGGCCGTCCCGGGTCATGACGAGCGTGACTATGCGTTTGCGAAGAAATTTGATCTGCCAATTACTCAAGTCATTATGCCTTGTGAAGATGATAGCTTTAATCCGCCACAGGATAAATATGAAGAAGTGGTACGCAATACAATTATTGTGCATTTGCGTGATGTATCGTCGGGAAGATATGCGCTATTAGACTGGCATGGGACTCTAAAGGGGATTACGACCGCGATAATGGGTGGCATCGAAGAGGGGCAATCTGCCGAAGAAGCGGCTTTGATGGAAATTCGAGAAGAAGCTGGCCTGTCCGATGTCAAAATCATCAAAGTTTCGCCATGGATTTCGGCGGCACGCTACTGCGCTTCTCACAAAAAACAAAATCGCAAGGCGATATCATGGGTTTGTGAGGCGGAAGTGACTAATGTAGACAATCAGCAACCGACGGACACGTACGAAACCACTACGCACACGCTCAAATGGGTTGAAGAGTCGGAAGTTATGAGCAGTCTGACGCCCGATCATCAAAAATATGTATGGGAATTATTACAGACGGACAGTATTTTTCATGGCGAAGGTGAGCTGATTAATTCTGGGGCATTCGACGGAGTTTCATCGGCCGAGGCGCGGGAGCTAATCGTGCAGCATTTAGCTCGCGAAGGCAAGGCGACCGAAAAGATCAACTACAAGATACGCGACTGGCTGATTAGCCGTCAACGATATTGGGGTGCGCCGATACCGATCGTCCACTGTCCGACGCATGGAGCCGTTGCCGTACCTGAGGATCAACTGCCAGTCGAGTTGCCACTGATCGATAACTATCAGCCAACGGGAGGTAATGCCTCGGTATTGGCCGGGGTCGAAGAATGGGTCAATACGACCTGCCCAACCTGTGGCGGACCTGCCGCGCGCGAGACCGATACCATGGACGGCTATGTCTGTAGTAGTTGGTATTTCCTGCGTTACCTTGATCCGACAAATGATCAACAAGCTTGGGACGTCAAGCAGCTCGAACACTGGATGCCGATCGACTTTTATAACGGTGGCGATCACGCGACGGCTCATCTGCTGTACGCGCGGTTTTATACGCGATTTTTCCATAGTCTCGGGCTCGTGCCGACACCAGAACCGTTTACGAAGATGGTGTTCAATGGCAAGGTACGTGCTCACGACGGTAGTATGTTTAGCAAGAGCAAAGGTAACGGTATCGACCCACTCGAGGTGATTGAGCAGGGCTATGGCGCTGATGCGCTACGGCTCTATGAGATGTTTGCTGCACCGGTGGAGCTCGATGTCTTGTGGGATCCGCAGGGTATACCAGGCACATATCGATTTATTAGCCGCGTCTGGAACCTCGTGCAAGAATTTGTCTCATCCGACCCAAAATCCACAATCCAAAATCCACAATCTACTGCTATTGTGCGAGCCGTGCATCAGGCGATCAAAAAAGTGACGAACGATATCGAAGAGCACAAGTTTAACACTGCCATTGCCTCTCTCATGGAGTTGACGAACGCCCTCTATAAGGCAAAACCGGTCAGTGCCTCCGACGATTGGCGATTTGCCGTAGAGAGCTTGCTGCAGCTGCTCGCACCATTTGCGCCACACGTCAGCGAAGAGTTATGGCATCAGCTCGGTCACGATGACAGTATACATGTCGACCATTGGCCGGTTTGGGACGAGCAGTATCTTACCCATGACACGATGACGCTTGCCGTGCAGGTCAACGGTAAAGTCCGTGCCGAGATCAGTGTTGCGACCGATGCCAGCAACGATGATATCGAGTCGGCCGCCCTCGCGCACGAACGAGTCCAAGAATACCTCGGCGGCAAAAAACCGACCCGGGTGATCTATGTGCCGGGTCGGTTGGTCAATGTTGTCTGTTAATTACATTACTTTTCGCAGAGGTCGGCGGGGAGAATAACTTGTTGCCCAGCATGAATATCCGGTGTTGACAGACCATTAGCCATCTGCATGTCAATTACCATATTGTTTATGGTGTCTGGGCCTTTTGGGCAAGCGTCAGCAACTATATCCGACAACGTGTCACCACTCACCACGGTGTATTTTAAGCCTGGTTTGGGTGTGGCTGAAATAGAGCGATCTGGCTTGCTCTCGGGGCTAGCTGGGCCGCTACATGAACCAGCAGTGGCTCCTGTCAATAAACTACCGCCAAGTAACATTTCAACAGCTTTCATCCCCACTGACTCTCGTAAACGGGTCAACACACCATTGTTAGTATCAATAGTGGGGTCGTGATCGAGTCCAAATGATGGGTCGTGATTTATACTCATAGTTCAATATTACCACACTTACGTTTATTTGTCAATATTTACGAAGTAGAGAAACGTTATACTCTATACACATCTTGTACTCCAGGCTTGAGTGGGTTATACTGGTACCCAAGTTTTAAACAGATATAGGAGCAATACCAGATGGGAAGGCCTAAGAAGCAAACATCCCCACGCAAAACTGGTCTTCGCCGCAGTCATCTTGTGCTCAAACTGGCACGAGCTGTCAACGCGAAAAGTCCAGTCAAGGTTCGCACTACCAAGCGCGAATCAGGGAAAACCAAGTAGTCTCACCAACTACCGTTATTTAATATCAAAGGAACCACACGCAACCATGGCATCAAATCGTCACCTCGGTCGTATCATCGCGCTGCAGACGCTATATGAATATGATTTTCGTGTATCGTGTAGCGACGCGTCTGTTGACCTGCATGAGATTTTGACGCGCAATCTCGAGCGGTATGAACGTACTCTCGATGATAAGCCGTTCGTTGAACAGCTTGTAACAGGGGTCAATGCACATGCTATCGAGCTTGATACCACGATTCAGCCGATCGCGCCTGAGTGGCCACTCGATCAGATCGCGCGCGTCGACCGTACGATACTTCGTATGGCCGTGTACGAACTGACCGAGACGAAGGATACCGTGCCACCCAAGGTCGCAATCAATGAAGCGGTTGAGCTCGCTAAAGCGTTTGGTTCCGATAATTCATCAAAATTCATCAACGGCGTTCTCGGGACAGCCTATCGGATTTTGATCGAGGGCCAGACAGATGCAAGCGCCAAAGTTTGATAAATTCAACGACCGAGTTAAAAAATATTTTAACCGCAAAAAACCGTCCATCGACGAAGTTGTCCGCGAGCCGACTGCCGGTGGAATTGTCTATCGCAAGAACAAAGCTGGTGAGATAGAGATATTGCTCATTCA
This sequence comes from Saccharimonadales bacterium (SeqCode), assembly GCA_049644865.1. GTDB lineage: Bacteria > Patescibacteriota > Saccharimonadia > Saccharimonadales > Saccharimonadaceae > JAPUDQ01. The sequence continues at coordinate 5,615 of JBARSV010000007.1, read as the reverse complement.
AGATGCCAAAGACCGCTGGACAATCCCGAAGGGCCACATCGAAGAGGGTGAGACCGCGCAAGAGACCGCACTGCGAGAAATTGCCGAAGAAGCTGGTATAAAACAAGCCGAAGCAGTCTGCTGGCTGGGTAAAATTCATTTTCGGTATCGACGTCTCAATACACTTGTGCTCATGACGACACAGATATATCTGGTGCGAGCCCTGGGCGACACAAATAAAATTCAGAAAGAGGAATGGATGAATGGCATTAGGTGGTTTCCGTTTAATGACGCGCTAGAGAAGATAGAGTATGAAGATATCGGCAAACTTATGCTCCTTGCTATGAAGAGGATTCGACATGCAGGGCATTGATAGCGCACCATATCAAGAGTTTGCTCGTACTCAACTAGGGTTTGAGTTCGCAAATGTCGATTTACTTGTGACGGCATTTACTCACCGCAGCTACATGAATGAGCACCGCAAGAGTGCACGTGAACACAATGAACGGCTCGAATTTCTCGGTGACGCAGTGCTTGAGCTCTCTGTCACTGACTACCTATACCGGCATTATAGCGAGCCAGAAGGTATCTTAACCAGTTGGCGTAGTTCACTCGTACGAACCGAGAGCATATCGGAAGCGGGCGCGGGTCTCGGTTATGAGCCGCTTCTTCGTCTTAGTCGTGGTGAACGACATGGCAGTGATCGAGCACGCGCACAGATACTCGCGAACTGTTTTGAGGCGCTGATCGGTGCGATCTATCTCGAGAAAGGATATGACACTGCCGACCAGTTCATCACCAAACACATCCTCAGTAAGCTCGACAGTATTCTCAAATCTGGCAGTTGGCGCGACCCGAAGAGCCATCTCCAGGAGGTATCGCAAAGTATCGATGGAATGACACCCCAGTATCGTGTTATCGAAGAGATCGGTCCTGACCATGAGAAAGAATTTACCCTCGGCGTCTATGTCGGCGACAAACTGATGGGGAGTGGCGTTGGCCCGAGTAAGCAATTCGCCCAACAGCGAGCCGCTGAAGCTGCACTAGCTGTCTACGAAGAGCAGCAAAAACAAGCGCAAAAGGACGCGTAGAGGGTATAGACCATAGGTCATTTGCCATAGACCATTGATAGGTCATATATCAGGTATCATTGAAGTGCACGGCATCATAGTCAATGAAAATCTCTCTCGTCTTGACCTCAGAGGTATAACAGAGTATAATCAACAATTGATTTTAATAATAGTTTAACGAAAAAAGGAACCTGTCATCCATGCTCGCAATCCGTTTGCAACGTCTCGGCCGTAGCGGCTATCCAACCTATCGTATCGCCGTTCAAGAGGCTCAACGCTCACCAAGTAGTGGCCGTGTCGTCGCCTATGTCGGCAGCTACAACCCTCACACCAAAGAAACAACTCTCAACACCGAAAAAATCGGTTTCTACTTGAGCAATGGTGCACAGCCGACGCCTCGCGTGGTCAAGCTTCTTATCGAACAAAAGGTGAAATTACCTGAGTGGGTTGTCAAACATACCGGTAAAAAGCACGTTGACGTCAAACATGCCGAGAAACTCCGCAAAAATCAACCCAAAGAGACGGTGACGGAAACAGCCGCCGAAGCTCCTGCCGATGTGGCCGAAGAAGCTCCAGCTGAAGCCCCAGTTGCTGACGACGCCGCCACCGAAGAAAAATCCGAATAATTTTTCCGTCTTTGCAACCTGTGTTATCACGCGAACTCATCGATCAATGATGGACTTTTTCGATAGCTTGTTGCTATCTACTATCTACCATTTACCATCCACCAACTCCCAACTCCCACCTACCATCCACCAACCCCCAACCCCCAACTCCCATTTACTATTTACCGTCCCCGATTTACAATAAAAGCATTACCAGTAGCACCTGAGGAGGTATCGTATGACAGCATCTATTGACCAACAATTTATCGAGTACATCGTCAAATCGCTCGTCGGACACCCTGACGACGTCGTGGTCGACCGTATTGTCGACGAAAAAGGCGTTCTGTTGACTCTCACTGTCAATCCTGAAGATCTTGGCCGAGTCATCGGCAAACGAGGTGCGACCGCCCAAAGCTTGCGATCGCTGCTCAGGGCTCTCGGCACAAAAAACGACGCTCGCTACAATCTTAAGATTGTCGACGTCGATCGACCAGAGAGTGAACGTGATCAACCGCGTAGTGCTGCACCTGCGCCCGTTGTCAATACGCCCGCTGTTGATGATGTATCTGCAGCGCCCGCTGATGATGCTGTGACAATAGACGATGGTGACTCATGGAACACACCTGTGCAAAACGTAGCAGATGAGCCTGTGGACAAAGAGTCTGACCTAGCGTCAAAAACTCGTAAAGAGCTTGCCGAATACGACGACCTCGATATATAATCATAAACAAGTTCAACAGGTCCTTTCGATAAGACTCTAGGACGAACCGAACTGCGAGTCCGCCAACTGGCGGAGGTTAGAGCCTTATTTGTGCTAGAAATCCCGCTCAAAATTGGCGGGATTTTTAGTTACAAACAAACCTCCTAAAAAAAGAAGTGGCTCGCCGTGCGAGCAGGTCGTCGCGGGTGCGACGAGCCACTTCTCGCAAGGGCGAGCCTGGGCCGATAACGCGTTTTAGCGTTGGTTTGCGTATCGACCTGAGAGCCGCATCCTCTTTTCGAACCAATACCTCGCAACTATGTGGCGCTGCCACCAGTTGCCCCTGCGGGCGCGGTTCTCTCGCTCGTCGTACACGCCGTAGAAGTGGCGGAAGTACTCGGGCGAGATTCGGGTGGGGTGCATGTTGTCTCCAATCGCTCATACCGATAGGGCATATATAATAGTATCATATATAGACAAATAAGTCAATACCTGCTAGGCTTGAGTAAGTAGTAAGTAATAAGTAATAAGTAGTAAGTAATAAGTAGTAAGATATGAGAAAGTTCCAAGTTATCACCTTGTTCCCCGAGATGTTTACGGGCGTGTTTGAAAATAGCATGATGTGGAAGGCGCAAAAGGACAGTATCGTGGAGCTCAGTTGTATCAATCTGCGTGAGTTTGGTCTGGGCCCGCGGCGCAGTGTTGATGACACTCCTTATGGTGGAGGGGATGGTATGCTACTCCGGATCGAGCCGCTGTGGGCAGCGGTAGAGCAGGCAAAGGAACGTGATCCATCTGCAAAAGTCTTGCTCATGACACCGCGCGGCCAGCGTTGGCAGCAACAATTCGCCCGGGATTGGGCTGCGACCTCTGACGGCTATATCTTCATCTGTGGACGGTACGAGGGCTACGATGAGCGCATACTTGAGCTTGTCGATAAGCAGATCAGTGTCGGCGACTACGTGCTGACTGGTGGCGAGCTGCCGGCCATGACCATCATCGACAGTATCGTACGACTAATACCAGGCGTGCTTGGTGGCGAGAGTAGTGCTGCGATCGAGAGCTTTAGCGATGGTGAGACCCTAGAATACCCGCAGTACACTCGTCCTGAGGAGTTTCAGGGTATGCGAGTCCCTGACGTGCTGCTGAGCGGCCACCATGGTGATATCGCTACTTGGCGCGCGGAGCAGTCGAAGAAAACTACAGATTAGGGCGATTGATCATTGAATGTTGATCTTTGATCGTTGGTTGATCGTTTAACGTTGAACGTTGAAAATCACAGATGATCACAGATGCGGGTCGATTTACTGTGCCATTTGTAGCGGTCAATGAAAAATGGTCAATGAAAAATTAATGATCAATGTTAAATGGTCAACGACAAATGAATCTATAACCGTCAAAGCCCACGGCGGAGTGGGCTTTAAGTGTTGTGGTGGTAATAGGCGAACCAATATTTTTTGGTGTTTTTGTTTTTTGAATTCGCTTAGTTAGTATCGTACACCCGTGAAACAAAAAGCACAAGGGTTTTTATAGAAAATACAACATCTTATCGTTACGCGCAGTTAGTACGTCAGCGATATAACCTGGAATGGCCACTTTCACACGACGATTAGCGAAAACAGATTTGCAATATTGTCCGATCGGACACAAAGTGCAAATAGTAAGAACTCAAGTGATGATAGCTGTGAGTTTGTTTGTATAATAAGAGTACTAAACAGGAGAGATGACATGAAACTATTTGGAACGGTCTATGCACACTGTGATGTGCCATGTGGGATCTATGAGACGGATACAATGCTGCATGCAGCTCAGACCTGCAAAGTTATGGTCGAGAAGGCGCTAGCGATCGGCGAGGAGCCGACACCTGACAACGACAATAACTTTATCCGTATGGTCGCAACCAAAGAACAACACGCTGAGCGAGTGAAGCACGAGCTGGCAGTGTTATGGGGCGATTATTTCAAACCAGAGCATCTCGAGAAATTTCCTGATCTTCATGACAAGATCTGGCACACACTCAAGCAAGCTAGTGCTGTCAAGCAACATCTCAGTGTCGAAGCGTGCGATGAATTGATAACGAAGACTCGAGAGATAGCGGATATGTTTGCTGTAACCAAACAATGATATTTGTTCGACGAGTTAACGGCGAGAGTATGCAGCCGACTCTCTCGCAGGGTCAGGTTGTCGTGTGTATGACTCGCGGTACGTACCGGGTCGGTGACATCATAGTTGCGCTGGTAGGCGGCCGAGAGGTTGTAAAGCGGATTATTCGAGATCATGGCGACACGGTATGGTTAGCTGGCGACAATGCTCGTCACAGTACTGATAGCCGCCACTATGGCGCGGTAGACAAAAGCGCTATACTGGGTGGTATGAAATACGCTTTGCCTCGGACTGTCGCACTGCCTAAAACCCGCAGTCGCTACGGTAGTATGTTCGGCTGGGTCGCAGCAGGTATAATGATAGTTTTTGCGGTTGTGCATCTGTTTCGTATCGATACATTCGTACCAGAGTTGCAGCTTGCCCTTTCGATTGATCGTACCGGTGCGGCATGGTTGGCAGGTGCTATCGTATGCGCAGAAGTATTTGCACTGCCGTTTCTCATGCGTATGCGTCTCAGTGTATTGGCGCAATATGTCAGCGGTGCACTGAGTGTGCTTGTGCCGCTGCTGTGGTGTCTGGTGGCGGTATGGACATACGGTTTTGACACTACGACGGCCCAGCTAGGTGAATTTGTTTATTTGCCGAGCTCATTGCCGCTTGTGGTTGCAAACCTAGTGTGGCTAGGGTTTGCGTATTATACGCTGTGGTGCTTAGGCTATGACTATCGTCCCCACGAGAAACAATCAGCTGTGACGAAACTATTCGCACGGTTGAGTAAGATGAAGTAAGTTGCTATAATCTGATCTGTTCTCGCTGGTGGGGATGAACGCTCGATGATAGATTGTACTTCCAGTACATTCCGTCATTTGCTAGATTCTGTACAAATCAAAGATTTGACAGAATTGTGCCAAGTGGTAAGGCAATAGGTCCAAAGTCCCATGATCGGGGTGAGAAATGCCAGTGGCATTTCGCAAGGCGATCTTCTCTCGAAAGCTGTGCTTTCGAAGATGAAGTCGCGGGCCCGCCGAAGGTGGGTCGAATCCGATTCGAACCCCAAAAAGTACGTTATAATATTTCAAGCCAATGGGGATTGGCCAAGTGGTAAGGCAATGGGTTCTGGTCCCATGATCGGGGGTTCGAATCCCTCATCCCCAGCCA
>JBARSV010000006.1:0-29679 GCA_049644865.1 Saccharimonadales bacterium (SeqCode) | reverse complement strand
AACACGCTCCACCGCTTGTGCGGGTCCCCGTCAATTCCTTTATGTTTTAGCCTTGCGGCCGTACTCCACAGGCGGGATACTTAACGCGTTAGCTTCGCTACGGAGGGGGTCGATACCCCCCACAGCTAGTATCCATCGTTTACGGCGTGGACTACCCGGGTATCTAATCCGGTTCGCTCCCCACGCTTTCGTGCCTCAGCGTCAGAAATGGTCCAGTAGCCTGCCTACGCCATTGGTGTTCCTTCTTATATCTACGGATTTCACTCCTACACAAGAAATTCCAGCTACCTCTACCATTCTCGAGTTATCCAGTTTGAATAATGTGTTGATGGTTGAGCCACCAGATTTCACTACTCACTTAAATAACCGCCTACGCAACTCTTTACGCCCAGTCACTCCGGATAACGCTTGGGTCCTACGTATGACCGCGGCTGCTGGCACGTAGTTAGCCGACCCTTATTCATAAGTTACCGTCATATTCTTCACTTATAAAAGAAGTTTACGACCCGAGGGCCTTCATCCTTCACGCGGTGTTGCTCCATCAGGGTTGCCCCCATTGTGGAAGATTCCTTACTGCTGCCTCCCGTAGGAGTCTGGACCGTGTCTCAGTTCCAGTCTGACTGATCATCCTCTCAGACCAGTTAACGATCGTCGACTTGGTGAGCCGTTACCTCACCAACTATCTAATCGTACGCAGGCCGCTCCCAAAGCGTATAAATACTTTAATCCGAAGACCATATGCGGTATTAGACCCGATTTCTCGGGCTTATCCCTCACTTTGGGGCACGTTCCCACGCGTTACTCAGCCGTCCGCCGCTCGCCTTCATTCCTCACTAAAGCTCGGAATGGATAGAAGATGGATTTTTGATTTTGGATTTTGGGGCCGATTTTCTTTAGAAAATCGTTAATTTCCCTTCTATAATCTAAAATCTATAATCTAAATTCTGTTCCGAACCTCGGTGAGGAACAAGCTGCCGCTCGACTTGCATGTATTAGGCACACCGCCAGCGTTCATCCTGAGCCAGGATCAAACTCTCCGTAAAAGGATCATCGATCGTTGAACTCGAGGATAAACCATAGCATGAACGCGGGCGGTAAACCGCCTTGTCTTCTGCTGCCCCTACGGGGCAAGGTTCATCCTGAGCCAGGATCAAACTCTCCATAAAAGATTTTGAATTTGGTTCAAAATACCTACCTGTAAACAGATAGGATTTAACTGACGAAATTGATTTGCACTGCCAAATTGTAAACGTTCGGTTGTCTTACCACCTCAAAAAAATGCGGTAGACTGTTGCCCATTCTACGCTCTTCAGCGAGCCGTGTCAACACCTTTTATCAGATTTAAGTGGCAACTTACGTTATAAAAAACGCAACGATTATACCAATGACACCGCCGAGGACAGCACCAGCTACAACTTCTTTAGGTTTATGGCCAAGAGCAACTTTAGGCAACGGATCTTTGGCAAACGGCGATTTCTCTATGAGTCGCACCAGCGCTGCACCCTGTTCACCAATTGATCGTCGTGCTACCAAGGCATCATAGATGGTTATCATGGTTAGCACCGCTGCGATCGAAAACAACGCTGAGAACCCCTCGTGGGCATAGATGGCTGTCGACAAGCCTACTACTACCGCTGTATGACTACTTGGCATACTGCCGGAGCGAAAGAACTGTCGCCAATTCTTGTCACGTCGAGAAGCAAGTGTGTACTTGATTGTCTGGGCAAACAAAAATCCCAGTACAGGCGCGACCAAGTAGGCAATGCTAGCTCTCATCGCTTTCGTCGTCTCCTTCACTAGCTGGCTGTTCTTGTATCAATCCTGTCGACGCCACGCTGTCGTCATCGTTGAGACGCATGACCCGAACACCCTGAGTTGTCCGGCCGAGCGTCGGGATATCCTTGAGCCCGACGCGAATTGTCTGGCCCTTGGTCGAGATCATGATTACCTCTGTATCGTCAGGCGCTAGCGACTTAACGGTTATGAGGTTACCCGTCTTAGCTGTCACAACTGCTGCCTTGATACCGACTCCTCCTCGTTTGTGAGTTGGGAAGTTGGTGACTTTGGTAATCTTGCCGTAGCCCTTTTCACTCATCACAAGAAGATTGGGATCATTTGCTGCGAGGTCCATGCCGACCACCTTGTCTTGTGGGCGCAAGCGAATACCGCGAACCCCACGAGCTGAACGACCCATCGGTCGAGCATCAGCTTCTTTAAACCTGATAGCCTGTCCCATCGCAGTAGAGATCACGACCTCGTCTTCACCGCTACTCTGACGAATCCAGCGTAGCTCATCACCATCGTCGAGGTTAATCGCTATCAGACCAGTCTGACGAATATTACTGTAATCCTTTAACGATGTCTTTTTTACAGTACCGTTCGTGGTTGCCATAAACAGATATCCCTCGCCAGTATCGTTCTTACGGATGCCGACAAGTGACGTGATACGCTCCTCTGGCTGCAGTTGTAGCAGGTTGACCGCAGCCACACCCTTGGCCTGCAATCCGGCAGCTGGCACCTCATATGCTTTGAGTCGGAAGACTCGACCCTTGTTCGTAAAGAATAGTAGCCAGTCATGGGTCGACAGTGTCACTAATTGATCGATGACATCAAGCTCTTTCGTCGTCATACCGCGCTTACCTTTGCCGCCACGATGCTGTCGTCGGTAGTCAGTAATCAAAGTTCTTTTGATGTAATTTTCTGTAGTGAGTAACACAACGACGTCTTGTTCAGGGATAAGTTCTTCATCGCTAAATTTGCCCAGTTCATGGTCGATGATCTGACTGCGACGTTCATCGCCGTACTTGTCTTTCATCTCGAGTAACTCTTCTTTGATAACCCTGAGAATCTCCTTCTCATCGGCCAATATCTTCTCGAGTGCGCCTATCATTTTCAGTAATTCAGCTAGTTCATCTTCGATTGCTTGCCGCTCTAAGCCGGTGAGGCGTCGGAGTTGCATAGCAAGGATAGCTTTTGCCTGAATTTCGCTGAGTTTGAATTTCTCGATCAATGCCGCTTCGGCTTCTTCTTGCGTCTTGCTGGCCCGGATCGTCTTGATCACTTCGTCGATGTGATCAAGCGCAATTTTGTAGCCCTCAAGGATGTGCGCCCGTTCACGAGCTTTGCGAAGCTCAAACTCAGTTCGACGACGAACGACAACTTGGCGATGTTTGATAAACTCGCTCAATATCTCATGCAGGCCAAGAATACGTGGCTGTATGCCGTCAATCAACGCTAGCATATTGTAGTGGAAGCTGGTTTGCAGCGGTGTCAATTTATAGAGTTGGTTAAGTACTTTCTTCGGATACGAATCTTTCTTGAGTTCAATAACGATGCGAATATTACCACGAGCACTTTCATCACGAAGGTCGGCAATATTGATCTTCTTTTCCTTGTAGAGTTCAGCTATCTTTTCCACAAGCGTTGCTTTATTGACAGCATATGGCATCTGCGTCACGACTATCTGGTGACGACCTTTCTTTGTCTCTTCTATCTCTGCAACAGCCCGGATCATCACACTACCACGACCGGTTGCATAGGCTTGACGCATCGGCGCACCACCGTACACGATTGCTCCCGTCGGAAAATCAGGACCTTTGACGTGCTTCAAGAGATCATCGAGACTTGCCTCTGGATTATCAATCAGCTCAATCGTCGCATCGACGAGTTCGCTGAGGTTGTGTGTCGGGATACTCGTCGCCATACCGACCGCGATACCAACTTGACCGTTCAAGAGGAGATTTGGCAGTTTGGCCGGCAAAACGACTGGCTCCTGCTCACTCCCATCGTAGTTATCGCGAAAATCAACCGTCTCCTTCTCGAGATCGGTCAACAATTCGTTGCCAGCTCGTCCAAGTCGAGCTTCAGTATATCGGCTAGCAGCGGCTGGGTCACCATCCATTGAACCAAAGTTACCCTGCCCTTGCACAAGCGGATAGCGCATGACCCAGTCTTGTGCGAGGCGGACCATTGAATCATAGATACTTGAGTCACCGTGCGGGTGGTACTTACCCATCACTTCACCGGCAATACGAGCTGACTTGGCGAACTTACCGCCTGGTCGTAAGCCTTGCTCGCCCATCGTATACAAAATACGTCGGTGAACCGGCTTGAGCCCATCACGCACATCAGGCAGTGCCCTATCGATAATAACGCTCATTGAGTAACGGAGGAAGTTGTCCTCCATAACGTTTTCAACTGTCCGATGCTCGAGGCTGCGTGAGTGCGTCTGGACTGGCTCGATGACCTCTGCCACGTCAGTCTCATCATTGGTAGTGTTTTTTACATCATCTTCGTTCATATTAGACATCCAGTTCCTCTAGTGTTAGATCTTTGGCACGTGATTGGATAAAGTTTTTGCGAAGCGAGACTTCATCACCCATCAGCTTCGTGAATATCGCATCGGCCCGTTCGGCATCTTCGATCTTAACCTGCACCAGTACTCGGTTTTCTGGGTTCATAGTGGTGTCCCACAACTGCGAGGCATCCATCTCACCCAGACCCTTGTAGCGCTGCAACGATGATTCGTTGAGCCCAGCTTGCTTGATAAGCGATTCGTTCTCATCAATTTTTGTGCCGCGCGCTACCCGCTCTTCTTTGAGTGCGCGCAGACGAGTCTCAAGCTCTTCTTCGTTGTAAGCATACTCGCGCTTGTTGTTGCCGAGTTTGATCAGAAAAAGTGGCGGTTTTGCCAAGTAGACATGACCACCAGCGACAACCTCATTCATATAGCGGAAGAAAAACGTCATGAGAAGTGTCGCGATGTGACTACCGTCGACATCAGCATCGGTCATGATAATGATACGATCGTAGCGCAAGCCGCCGATGTCGAACTGATCACCGATACCGACCCCCATGCCCTTGATGAGGCTCACGATCTCGTTGTTATGGAGCATACGGTCGAGACGGGCTCGTTCGACATTGAGCACTTTACCACGCAGTGGCAAAATTGCCTGAGTCTTACTATCACGACCGCTCTTGGCCGACCCGCCAGCCGAATCACCCTCGACGATGTAGAGTTCGCACTGCTTCGGATCTTTGTTTGAACAGTCAGCTAGCTTACCCGGCAAGTTGAGGCCGTCAAGTGCGCCTTTGCGCAGTATATTGTCGCGTGCGGCCCGGGCTGCTTTGCGCGCCCGCGCTGCTAGCGTAGCTTTGCCCACGATCTTCTTGGCAATCGCCGGGTGCTCATCGAGATAGTAGGCAAAGTACTCGTTCATGACCTGCTCAACGTAGCGACGAACTTCAGGGTTACCGAGTTTGTTTTTGGTCTGACCTTCAAACTGCGGATCGGGTAGCTTCACGAGGATGATCGCGGTGAGCCCCTCGCGGATATCATCACCCGTCAAATTCTCTTCTTTTTCCTTCAAAAGACCGGTTTTACGAGCATAATCGTTGATAACCCGCGTCATAGCCGAGCGAAAGCCGACAAGATGCATACCACCCTCAGGGTTGTAGACGTTGTTTGCAAAGGCTTTGACCGTCTCGGTAAAGCCCTCGTTGTATTGTATGGCGACTTCCACCATGCTATCTTCGACTGCGCGTTCGACATAGAAGATATCATCGTCGACGACATCTTTGCCAATATTGAGGTGTTTGACGTAGCTCTGGATACCACCCTCAAAATAAAAGGCATAGCGCTCGCCAGTCCGCTCATCTTCAACCTTCGCCTTTATACCCTTCGTCAGATAAGCTTGGTGACGCAGATAACTCAGTACCCACTGGTAATCAAAATCAACCGTCTCCTTAAAGATAGTTGGGTCGGGGTAAAACGTGATACTTGTGCCTTGTGGACGATCGGTCGGACCAACTTTTTTGAGCGGCCCCTGGGGCATGCCGGTAGCGAATTCAATACTATAGAGTTGACCGTCTTTGACCACTTCAGCAATCATCTTGGTCGATAGTGCGTTCACGACGCTTGATCCGACACCGTGCAGACCACTCGACACCTTATAACCTCCGCCGCCAAACTTACCACCGGCATGCAGTACTGTCAGGACTGTCTCAAGTGTGCTAACGCCTGTCTTGGGGTGTTTATCGACAGGAATACCGCGTCCATCATCGGTCACGCGGCAACCGCCATCAGCGAGCAGTACAATTTCGACAAACGTCGCGAAGCCGGCGATCGCTTCGTCGACACAGTTATCGGCAATTTCTTTGATAAGATGGTGCACCCCGTCATAGCCGGTACTCCCGATATACATACCAGGACGTTTACGAACTGGCTCGAGACCTTCGAGCACTTGGATTTGACTTGCGTCATAGGTCGACGCGCCTGTTTGTTTGGCCACTCTGTTGCTCCCTCGCTTATAACCGCTCGCGTGAGCGGACTATTTACAATGCTTCTATTATAGCGAAAAGCTATAGTTCACGCAAACGACACAAAATGCTTGCATTGAACATAATAGTTATGCTATTTATAGAATAGGAGACATAAAACAAACAACACAATGTTTCGAAAAATAGTCCTTGGGCTTTCGTATTCCCCGTCGCTGATCGAGCAGGTGGGTCATTATGCTCTTCGTCTCAAGAATGAGACGAAACTTAGGAGGGTTAGTCTTATCGCCACTGTCGCAGCGATTATGGTCCAATTACTTATCGTATTTGCACCAGTGCAATCCGTCAACGGAACAGCCTTTGGCGACATTGTGCCAGGGGGTGCGAGCACACTGAATGACTTTTTGCGGGCATATGACAGCCAAACGAGCACGGTAAAACAATTGGTAACATCACTAGGAATTAACCGTGAGGACATCGAGGCGTCACGCGAGACAACAATCAATTCCGTAGCGATCAATGGAGAAGATAATGGTTGGCGCTTATGGAATCGCCAACCATTATTTAGCCTGGCACAAAAAGAAATTGCCACACATATTAGCAGCAATACGGTAGTATATTCACGTCCTCTGACACTCTATGATACATCTGAGTGGAGCAAACAACACGGCACACGTTATACTGTTTATTTAGGCCATTCACACCAAGTAGGAGAATTTGCAATCATTAAATCAAGCGGCAACCTCTTAACAAAGCGAACCCCTAACCCTAGCCCTGCCACCATCACCCTGTCAACCCCCACCAGCCATTCACCAATCAATAACTGTGAAACTATCATCGTCAACCAGATTGATCGCACACGTTTTTCATTGACAGTACCTCAGCCATCCCCAAACAATGAAGAGCGGACATTCGTTGTACGGGGGGATTATTCAGATGGGAAAATCATTACTAAAAAAACAGTTCGGCCGACATCAAACGGCATATTGTCATCAGGAGAAATGCAGATACAGCAATCAGGCACATATTATGCTAGTGTCGCTTTTGCAACGCAAGCTGCCGGTTCTCGGAGCTGCACGACAGTATTCGCTATCGCGAGTGAGCAAGGTTGTTCCACCAAACCTGATCTCATCGCCGTAGATAAAGAATGCCAACCTTGTCCTAACGACCCCTCCTTGTGGTACAAAGATACAGAATGCAGCGAAAAAATTGCACGAAGTCTCAGTGTTATCAACTTAACTCAAAATGTTACGCACGGAGAGACGATGCAAGCACGTGCCGGCGATAGATTACAGTATGCTGCTCATGTAACAAACATGGCTGATACACCAATCGTAACGTCAGTTTCCATCATAATTAATGACGGGCTGGAATATGCTACAATCCTCGATAACGGCGGCGCAGATTACTCTGTCCAGGACAAAAAATTGGAATGGAAAACAATCGAAATTCCTCCGGGCGGCAACGTCACCCGTACATTCACAATGAAAATTTTAGATAACATACCTGCGATCGCGCGCAATATTGGCACGCCCTCCTCTTACGATTCTCTCTCAACAATAACATTTGGGAACAGCATCTCGGTACCTGTCGAGACCCCTGCTCCTAAGATCGTCGAAGTCATTACTGAGCAACTCCCTATGACAACCACGCCTATAACCTTGTTGACTGGACTGTCCGTCTTTCTGATAGTGGCATTTCTATACGCTCGGGCGCAGCAGTTAAGTTATGAGCTGCGACAGATTAGAAGAGAATTTAATGGAGCTCAATAATAGGAGGAATTTGACATGGCAATATCTACCATGCACGGCCTTGCATCACGAGTAATTAACAAGCGACAGCACAAAGTGATCGATGACAGTACCCCACATAACCAGACACATCATAGTCCTCGCATGAGCCGACGTAATTCAATCCGCTCAACTCGAACTAGCTTACTACACTTACAGAACGACATGCCTTCTGTGATGCGGATTTTTAGCAGAATTGTCCATATACCAGTAGTTGAATCAATAACTGATGCGATGTCTTCGACCATTGCTCGCCCCATCCCACTCATCATGGGTGCAATAGCCAGCATCTTAGTAACTATCACCTTATATGTCGTTGCAAAGAAATACGGTTATGTATTAACCGGATTTGAACCGGTGGCTTCCTACGCACTAGGGTGGAGCATAGGTTGTATTATTGACTACGCTAAAGCATTATCTCGCGGTCGTTGGTCGTAAGCTCAACTACTTGTATCTGTTTTTGTATGGTGGAGGTTGCCTCTCACATCAATATAGATTTCTTCTAATCCATCTTCGTTTACGAGGGGTTCCCTTACTTTTAATGTCGATGTATCCACCGAGTTTGATGCTATTTGCTCTGCAACTTGTGCCAGTTGCTTATTTTTCGCAGGATCGAGCGCATCATTAATTTGACGCTTATCCTTTTCTGACGGTGCCGTTGAGTTTGTCGTAGGCCTATCATCCCCAAAGGTGATCTGAGAACCTATTCCTTGAGATTGAAGCGTGTTCAAGCGCTCATCTGTCTGTGCCTTTACCATCGGATGTGGTAGAAATGATTTACGAATGGCATCAGCTTGTTCAGCAGACGTATTCATGAAAGGGCTTTCTAGTTCATTTGTCCTATCATAACGGACAGAGTTGGTATGGGTAGGTTCAGTTGAGTCCCGTGGTTCGCCCTCTGCAACAATATTATCCATAGACGAATTCGAAGCACTCATATCAGTTGTTTGCAGTATATCAGTGTTATGAGACTTCTGAGATAAAGTCTGATCCACGGAAGATGCTTGTACAGAATTTACCGGCTTGGCCGTATTTGATGACTCTCGACGCTTAGCCAACCATTCATCCAAAAACGATGAGCCAGTATTTGCAGCTGGCCCAGTTGATTTTACCTTATCACTATCACCACCGATAAACTCTTTTCGCCGCTGATCCCTCGCGTCATCCCCTGCACGAAGTCGCGCAAATATTTCACGTTCAACCTCACCACGGGCCCGACCAAATTTTGCTGCCGATAAACGTTTCAAGGCATCAGCTAGTTGGGGATTAGGGTTGCCCAGCGGTGGAATAAGCGACATGCTAAACGGTGCTGAGGGAGCATCATTTATCATAACACTTGTAATAGTTTCATAGTTCGGAAGTCGCGTAAGGTCTTCGACGTCAAACGTCGGTTGAAACCGCTTCACCATCAGCTCAGCATCGGTCGTACCTATCCGACCCGAAATTATTGTCCCTACATTACCGATAATCGCTTCCCGAATTTTGTCAGTGAGCTGTGTCATGAATTGGTTAGCAAGTATGAGGCTAAGTCGATATTTACGCGCTTCTGACAAAATTGACTCAAAACTATCAGTCGCAAAGTTTTGAAACTCATCAACGTAGAGAGAGAAATCAATTCGCTGGTCTTCAGCAATATCTGCCCTTCCCATGGCAGCAGCCTGGAACTTCATGACAAATATCATACCGAGAAGTTGAGAGTTTAGTTCACCAGTCTTACCCTTACTTAAATTAACAAGCAATATCTTCTTATTATCCATAATATCTCTTAGATTAAAGCCTGAGCGTGTCTGGCCGATGATATTACGCATCATTTCATTACTCAAAAAGGCGCCAAATTTTGACACAAACCAGCCAAGCACCTCAGATTTATGATAATCACTTGTCTGAGCCATTTCCTTATTCCAAAAATCAAGCACCGTCTGATCAGTAACGTACTTGAGCTTTTCCTTGGCAAATTCGTTGTCATTAAAGACTTGGGGGATGTCAATGAAACTCGAACCGTTAGGATCACTCATAATCGTCAGGGCAGCGTTACGAAACCAGTGCTCATATCGTGGACCGATGATACCAGTATGCCCTGGATCATACAGCCGGTAGAGCATGGCGATTGCCTCTTGCACAAGAAAATCCCGTTGATCTGGGGTTTCAAACTCAAAGAGGTTTAGGCCGACCGGGTTATCCATATCACTCGGGTTAAAGTATATGACATCCTCTACTCTTTCTTTTGGCACCATGCCCATTAATTGTTCAACCGAGTCACCGTGTGGGTCAATAAAGGCAAAACCTTTACCGTCAAGCATGTCTTGCAAGGCAATATTCACGAGAAAACCTGACTTTCCTGTACCCGTTTGCCCAATCATATACAAATGACGACGCCTATCTTTCGCTCCAAGCCTAATCTCTTTTTTAATGCCTCGGTACACGTTATAGCCAAGCAAGAATCCTTCCTCAAGCACTACATTGGGGCCATCCACTTGTTTTGTCGATTGGCGTTGTACTTGAGATGTCGGTATATTATTTTGATCAGGCAGATGAAAGATAGTTGCTAACTCAACACTGTTTAACACATTCATGCGTACGTCTTGGGGGAAAAATCGGAAGATATATGCTGAAATGAACTGTTCGATGTCTCTCGCCGCATTGAATTTAAATCCATTTTTGCCAGGCGCATCAAACAAAGAAAAGCTAGCCACCAAATTCTTTAATAGCCCTTGGGATCGTGCCGAAGTATTCGATGAAGCGACAACTCTTATCAGTACCTCATAGGCAGGATAACGAGTCTTCTCTTCAATCGATTCTATTGTTGCCTGTTCGAGATTCGTAAGTTGTTTATCTTCTGGCTTTGCCTCAGAGCTTTCAGGTGCCTTCCAAAGCGCCTCTAGTAAATCTTTCGGGGCAACTGCTGCACCTGCTAGACCTGTTTTAACACCTTTATTTTTTCGAATGTTGCTAGCTACCGATAGGGCATTCTTTGCCCACCCTTCTGGAGCGGGACGAATGAGTATCTGTAGGCCAATGCCATCTTCCCTGCTCGCGACCGTCATAGAATTAAGTAAGGCCCGCATCGCATCGCGTTTTGAGTCCTGAAATGTTGCAATAGGATACGCGTATTGCTTTTTTAGTACCAGCTCTCCACCTATTGTCCCGCTAACTTTACCAGTCTTGCTAAATATATTATGCTCTTCAACCTCTTCTAGCCGTGCAGAAGGATATGCTGCGGCAACTGCTTGTTGGACAAGCTCAGTCATAACATGCGGGATAGCCAAATAGTAGCTAATTGTCCCCTTTGTCGCAACAATTTCAAATGCAATATGACGTTGACCAAATATATGACTTTTGAAACCTCTTGTTGCAGTGCTTGCAATTATATTGTACATTACCTGTGCCTGCGACAATACTTCCTCCGTAACATCACGTTCATCGCGTCCCCCACCATCTATATCATTACTGGGTGGCGGAAGATGAATTAAAAAAGGAATCATCTTTAGGCCCCGCTCATAATTTTTAGCCTCACGCAATATGTTTCTATACTGCAAATATGCTATCGCTACAACGCCTCCTATGAATACCGCCGTCAAAAATATAGCGATGAATATACCACCCACCACTATTCCCCGTCGGAAAGCTTGACCACTTTCCCATATCGTTTACTCAAATAATCAGCCTGCAGCCGTGAAACGGCTTTTTCTTGCTCGTATGGATCATGCTTAGTCTGAGACACGACGTCTTTAGCCTTTTTTACCCACTCCTTTTCCATTACATCATTGTCTGCCGCGAGAAGTGGGTTATCGTCAATCACTCGTTGTTTGGGGATAGGCGGAATGACTGGGTCTATTGATACTGGAATAACTGGCACGGGCGGAACTGGTATAGCATGAACACCGTCGGCCAGAGGATTATCTCTACGTATCTCTTGTTGCGCGGGTCGCTCAGAAGAAATTGCAGCCTCAAGGTGAACAGGTTGGGATTCGGGTAGGTGTGCAGGAAGAGGGGCAATTTCCGGTGACCCATGCTGCGGGGATATTGTCGGTTCCATATAGGCAAGATTATAGCATATCCAGGCAGCCATACACTACGGATAAACATAAAAATTACGCTTGCTTGTAGATGTAGAATACTGCCATTCCTACAACTAGACATATCAGCACAACATCTCTCAGCTCGAGCCTGCCAAGAGACGACATCGCCAACAGCGCTACTGGTAAGAAGGCTACGGTGCTAGCGATATAGTACGGACGTCGCATAGACGCTATAGATCGGCGATCTGACATATTATCTCGTCGTCGTGATTTATCAAATCTATCTTTTACAGAAATAGCCGTCATGAGAGCTATCAGTGTCACGGCAAGACTGATGCAATACAACAATAAAAACACCACTAAAATAACTAATGGTGCTCCTTCAGTAACAGAAACATTAAATACTATTAATACCAACGTCATCACACTAGCTATTAGTGTGGTAGTTACATATATCCTTATCTTTCGTGAAGAGCTCACACAACTTAATATATCACTCTTAGCCATTTTGAGCGTGCCTGCGCGACAAATCATAGTGTTACGATAGCGACATCCGCCGCTGTATGTAAATAGTAGGGCGCGTGCTAAGGTAACGATCTGTCGCGCGAGGCGATTTGACCGCTTTTGCCTCACTCGGCCGATAAAGGCCGTTTGGGGCGTTACATGCGATCAACTTCGCGGAGCTAGCACATCCACCAGTCGGCGGATACACATCACTGCTCAACGCGGGTTTTGGTAGTTTTTGGCAGTAACGATATTTATATTGTTGCTGCCAGTTCACTACCAAAATACACGGCCGAGGCGGGATCCCCCGGACTTACGATGCGTCACATGAATTGTTGATGTTCAAGGCTTTTTTATTGTTTTTGTTTAAAAAGCTTACTCACTTTTATAGCATACGCGACATTTCGCGTCAATACTAATATTCATTACGTGTGTTGTTAATTTTTATATTTCAACATTTCATCACCTTAGATACTATACAATTGATGTATTTTGTACAAAAAATATGTTGTTTATAATACTTTAATCATTCATAAGCTGTTTTGTATAACCAGCCGCTATCAGTCGGTCATAAGCAGCCCGAACAGCAGCTGGCACGGACTGTGCCGACTGGTAGCCGAGGGCTGGATATGACATGATCCGTTGCATATCACCCACCATGATATGGATAACTTTTTCACGCGGTTGCTCGGTTGTAAAATAGTCGTCATAGGCAATTGGTGGCGACGTCACCATAATTGTAGCGTCATGGTCAGGCCACTGCGCTTGAAATGTCGCCAACGCTCGTCGTTCCATATACGGCTTCGTCACGAGCAGCAGACTGAGTGGCATGGGAGTGTTTTGAGCACGCAACAAATCAAATGTCAGTTTTGCATTATCACCTGTATTTTGGGCTGCAGTTTCAAGTAAGGCACCTTTGGCAAACCCGGCACGTTTCATCACAGCCAAAAAATGCTCAGCTTCTGTCCCCTCAGACCACATTGTAGCCAGCAAGTCATTGTGATGAGCCCCGCCGCCGCCGGAAATCACTATGTACCAATAATGAAACCGTTTCGCTAACTCGGCAGCATATACAGCTACCCTATCGTCTAGACTACCTAGGACAAGCAAACAATCTGCCTTTTGCGGCGTTTGATGCATCAGCATATAGTCCCAGAGTGTCCGAACGTCTTGCTCAACAAGTTCATGCATAGATAGTATTATACCGCGCAGGCTGAGCGAATGCACTATCGCCACATATGAATACAATGAACACTAGCAGCATAATTTATAAACCATTTTCACAATACTTTTCCACAAGTAAAAAATACTCGATAATACCGTTGACATTAGCGTTTTTGAACTGTATTATAGGGGTAGCTTATGAATACAAAACTTATTCATAAGCAAAAACGAAAACAAAAACGACAAAAACCAAATGAAAACGACCGTTCCTCGCAGGCGGTCGTTTTTTCGTGTCATTGCAGCGACAGTCATAGCCTCATACTTCCAAAATCATCCGACTTTCTCGCCAGCTCCATACCCCGCAGTGCGGTGCTTTGTACGTCCAGTAGGCCTGTGCCCACGCCGCATCGTCGAACGTCCGCTGCTGTGCGCGGTAGTAGGCATTGACTCGTTCTTGCTCATTACCCTGCCCGTCTTGGTAGGTTCGCAGCGGCAATGCTGCGCTCCATTCACCCACCATGACGGGCAGATATTTTTGAAGACCGTCGATCAAATCCCACCATGATTCATCGGCGATCGCGACATGACGGTCAAACGATCGAAGCCGATCACGCCAGCCGTACACCTGATAGAGGTGGATATCGAGGACTAATCTATCAGCATAAGGACGTTTTGCAAGCATTTTTGCCACTTTCAGGGGCCGAAAAGCATCACTAACGATAATTTTTGCCTCAGGCCTCAGATAAGGCTCCACAGCTGCAATTGCCTTATCATAGTATCGACGCAATCTCCACAGGCAAAACCTTGCTGAGGGCTCGTTGATGACCTCTAAAGCGATGAGAGCGGGCTCCTGTCCGTACGTACGCGCCATATAGGAGAGCGTTTCAAGGGCCTGCCGCTGATTCTCACTCTTGTAGAGCCTTACCTGACCTACCTGCCCACTATGGTCCTTTCCGTTTTGCGACCCCTGTAAACCATGAAAATCAAGAACGATCTTGAGATTGTGCTTGGTTGCCCATTGAAAGGCTCTACGTATATAGATCTCGCCATCGATAAAATCAGTTGTCTCGTGAAATAGCCAATACCCGACCGGTAATCTGACAAAATCAAAACCCTGACGTTTGATCCAGCGAAAATCCTTCTCGGTGATAAAGCTGTCGCGATGCTTCGTCATTCGTTCCCGCGCAGCTTCCACCCCAAGCTCGCGGACAATATCAATCTCAGCCGGCCCCTGTACGCCATCAAACACCCCTGGTATCCAACGCTCGACGACCAACCAGCCTCCTAGATTGATGCCTCGCAATGCTCTTCTCATATCTTTACGATTATACCTGCATTTACCTCAGCGTGGTAACTGATAATGATATCGACATTACTATCAATGTGTTATATACTAGTGGTTATCGTGGGACTGAACAACGTTCTCGACGATTGGAATTTAACAGATCATCTTGCAAGCCGACATCTGACGTAATCAGAATTCTAACTGCAAATCCAATTGCAAAAGCTTGGGCAGCAGTGAAAGACGCTTTCAGCGTCCGTAGCTTTGCTCTCGCGCCAGTTACAGCCTAAGCGCTGTAGCCGCAGTACACCTGACGCCATATAGGGTGCTCCTGTGTCATATCATATGGCTTGGCCAGTCTATCGCTGTGAAGTAGTCTGGCGACACTTTTCATAGAACGAACTCTACTATTTTGGCTATCTCTCGAGGTAGAGCCGTCAACCAAAAGATATCTATGCTTGTAGACGGATGATAGGTTACCATTCGGACCCGGGCGCACTACCCGGCAGTTCCACCAGAGAAAGCACCCGACAGTTCATGAGAGCTAGTCGGGTTTTTTCTTTGGTGCTACACTGATGATATATGTCCGCCAATGCTTATACCGTTGCGCCTGTGGGGTTTGATGGCAAGATTGTCCGGGTCGAGTGCGACCAGGTCAAAGGTCTGCCTACTCTCCAAATTGTTGGACTCGCCGCTAAATCGGTCGATGAAGCAAAAGAGCGTGTCCGAAGCGCCATACGTAACAGCAATCTCAATTTTGCTGATAGCAAAGTCACCGTCAACTTGTCACCCGCTAACTTGCCCAAAGACGGCTCGCATTACGACCTACCGATCGCGATCGCTATTTTAGTCGAAACAGGACAGCTACGTCGTAAAAATGTCGACGGCATGGTCTTTGCTGGCGAATTAGGTCTAGATGGTGAATTACGTTCCATTCGCGGTAGTATCGCCATCGCAGAAACTGCCAAAAAAGCCGGCTATCGAACACTCATCGTACCCAGTGCAAATGCAGCTCAATCCGCTTTAGTAACAGATATAGAAGTTGTAGGAATATCTACACTATCAGAGTTGTATTTACATCTATGTGGCGAAAAAGTCATCACTCCCTCGCATCGACCGAACATAGTCAATGTTGCAAACCGTACATCGATAGACATAAGCGATATTAAAGGCCAAGGCCATGCCAAACGCGCCCTGTTCATCGCTGCTGCAGGCCATCACAATGTGCTGCTTAATGGCCCGCCTGGCGCCGGCAAAACCATGCTTGCCAAAGCTTTTGTGGGAATACTGCCGCCACCAACCTACGACGAGATGGTCGAGATCACCAAGCTCCATAGCATTGCCGGCGAGGCTGAGGATACCATTGTCACTGAACGACCATTTCGTTCACCACACCATACGTCAAGTTACATCTCCCTCGTTGGTGGTGGTGCCAAACCCATACCGGGCGAAATCAGCTTGGCCCATCACGGTGTACTGTTTCTCGATGAGTTGCCGGAGTACCCTCGCCAATCGCTCGAGTCACTGCGCCAACCACTCGAAGACCGGGTCGTTCATGTCTCAAGGGCTGCAAGTAAGGTGTCGTATCCAGCAAATTTCATGATGATTGCCACCAAGAACCCCTGTCCATGTGGCTACTACGGTGATCCCACGCACGAATGCAGCTGTACTATGACTCAATTGCTGAACTACCAGAAGAAGATATCGGGCCCCCTCATGGATCGAATCGACCTTATCGTGCACGTGGCAAGAGCATCCGAGAAGGATTTCTTGCAAAAAAGCGCGACATCTGAGAGGTTATCCGATCTATGGCGTGAGAACGTCACGGTAGCACGAGACAAACAGCGTCAACGCAACGTCAAAGGTCTCTCAAATGCCCAACTCGACTCCAAACAAATCTTGGCCTGTGGACGATTATCTGACGCAGCGGAGCAGCTACTTCAGTCTGCCGCCAGCACAATGCGCCTCTCAGCCCGTAGCTATTTCAAAGTGATTCGTGTCGCCCGTACCATCGCTGATCTTGAAGACTCCGATGACATCTTGCCGGCTCACATCGCCGAGGCACTACAATACCGCGGGAGCTAACCCACAGCGACGATGCCAACTATTAGTAACCTGAATCTCAAAACCTCCCCCGACAGACAGTTGGCCTGAGGGCCAAAGCCCGCCAAGGCGTAGGCTAATCAGTTGGCGGCGGGCTGATTGTCTGGAGCGGGAAGGTTTTGAGATTCAGGTTTAGTACTGGCAGCTCGTTTGCATTTCACACCCATCTCTGTTACAATCAATCATCGAAATATTAACCCACGTTGGTTGTACTTGCCCGTCAAGCAGCGGCCGCGTACAAAAGAGGAGACGGTATAAACAATCGATCGACGCGCATCAACGGTGCCATCCGAGCATCCGAACTGCGTGTGATAGGACCTGATGGCGAACAGCTAGGGGTCATGTCACGAAGTAATGCACTTTCAGAAGCTGAAAAAGCCGGATTGGATCTGGTTGAAATCTCGCCGATGGCATCGCCGCCGGTTGCCAAAATCGTGGACTGGGGTAAATTCCAGTACCAAAAGATGAAGGAGCAACAGCGTAATCGCAAAAATGCTAAGGGTGGTGATGTCAAACAGATGCGACTCGGCCTCAAGATTGGTCAGCACGACCTCGAGATAAAACTGCGTAAGATTCGCGAGTTTTTGAGCGAGGGCGACAAGGTCAAGATCATGATATTCTTCCGTGGACGCGAGATGGCCCACCAAGAAATCGGTCATGAACTGATGAAAAAGATCATCGAGATGCTATCTGAAGATGCTGTCGTCGAGGGAAGCCCTGTTATGGCAGGACGTAACCTGAGTGTTTCCGTAAGGAGTAAATAATGCCCAAACTAAAGACCCACAAAGGCACTGCTAAGCGCGTCAAGCAAACCCCCACCGGCAAATTGCTACGTCGTCGTGCATTCGGTGGTCACTTCCTCGCTCACAAGAGTGAGAGCCGCAAGCGTGTCATCGGCACCAGCGCCGAGATCGTCGGTAAAACGGCTAAAAATGTTAAACGAGCCTTAGGAGTATAGACTATGAGAATCAAAAGAGGTGTCACCGCCCGCGCCAAACACAAGAAAATCCTCAAAGCTGCCAAAGGCATGCAGCATGCTCGCACCCGTAGTTATCGCTTGGCTAAACAAGCCGTCACCAGGGCGCTCGAGTATGCCTACCGCGATCGACGCAACAAGCGCCGCGATCTGCGCGCACTCTGGATCACCCGTATCAACGCTGCTGCTCGTGAAAATGGCACAACCTACGGCAAATTAATGAACAGCCTCAAGACTAAGGGTATCGAGCTCGACCGCAAGACCCTGGCCGAACTCGCTGCTCGTGAACCAGCTGCTTTCGCAGCAATCGTAAAATCAGTTAAGTAATCTGTACTGTACCGCCACCTAAAAACCCGCCACATGGCGGGTTTTTAGGTGTCAGATCACCGATAAGCCGGGTTCTGTAAGAGAAAAACTCTCAAACGATCATCTATCTAGCCCTATGATTGCTCATAAGGTCAAGCGGGTTTGTCGATGTAGCACAGCCGGACTAGCCAGCTTGCGCTGGGGCTACATCTCCTTGCAGCAGACAGGGTTTACCTCTCTCGCATGTTACCATGCGCGACTACGGTCTCTTACACCGCGCGTTTCACCTTTTCCCCGCATCAGCGGGGTAGTTTTGTTTCTGTGGCACTTTCCCTAGGGTTACCCCCGGCCGCCGTTAGCGGCTGTCTTTGTCCTATGCTGCCCGGACTTTCCTCGAATACTGTTTAAAGGTACACGCGATCGTCTAGTGATCTGACAATCATCTATTATAACCTATAGAGTGTACGAATAATTACAGATGGTTACTGATGTTCGTCAAGGATCTTATTGACCATACCATCGGCTAATGTATTAAACTCACGCGCCACGTAGGTATACGTGACCCGTTCGAACTGCGCGGAGAGTTCCTGTATGCGATGATGAATGACAAGCAAGTCGGCATTACGAACCTTGTAAGTTCCGTTCATTTGGTTAGCCACGAGTTGGCTATCCATGCGCATGTCGACCATGCAGGCGCCAAGTTCGAGCGCCTTTTCCAGGGCTAGGTAGACGGCCTGGTATTCGGCTATGTTGTTTGTCGTATGACCTAAAAATGAACCACCTTCGTAGATAATTTTACTACTTTCATCCATAAGGACATAGCCACTTGCTGATGGACCAGGGTTGCCTCGTGACCCCCCATCACTATAGGCAATAATCATCTCACACGTTGCATTTTTTGCATCGTCTATCACAACTATCTCCTCTGTTCCACGCGGCGAAAACGGCACCGGCACCAACCCTAATAACTGCTGTGTTGACTGGGTTATGGTTTCTAGTTGTATCTCTGACATCGTTTTCCAAACATATTTATCATACACCTTGCTGAGCTGTATGTCGCGATGCGCGGTTTTAAGCCCGACGTGAAAGACAATGAAAAGGTACTGTAATTCGCGGTCATCTGGATCGATAAACGTCATGACGTCGTCGAGTTGCATCGTCTCACTGCGTGCGCCAATATGAACGTTGAGTGCGTGTTCGAGCGCATCTTCGGGCTGCATATTTATGTGTACCCGCCCACCCGGCAGTTCGTATAGCCCAGCAATCGACGGCCGCCCGCCCTGCCGTCGCAGCAGCAACACTTTGCCATCTTGTTTGATAATTGCTTTTGTGACGACTTTTTGTTTCATGGATATAACTATTGTAACGTACCTTGTACATGTAAGTCATCAAAAATTATCTGATCGACTGGTGAAGAAATGCCACGACCTTCATCATATCCAAGCCACCGGACCTCTTCTATCTCGCTGCACGGTTTGATATCTCCTCTGTATTCGGCAAAATAACATGTCATACGCACAATGACGCCTTCATTCTTGCCGTGGGCCTGCGCCTCGTACACCCCTGCCGACCTTAAGGTATCTTCGACAAGATCAATACTTAATTCTTCACGGATCTCTCGAGACAATGTCTGCCAATCACTCTCACCGACTTCTCTTTTGCCACCAGGAATATAGTAGGCATCTTTACCCTTACTCCGAGTACTCAAGATCTTGCCATTATCTGTGTGTATCCATGCTAACTTATCAATAATTTGCATATTTCTCCTTGTGGTCGGGGTTACCGGATTCGAACCGATGACCTCTGCACCCCCAGCGCAGCGCGCTACCAACTGCGCTAAACCCCGATACTGTCTATTATAAACTGTCAATGACCTCTGCGCCACGTTCCGCGGCCCCGCGATTTCATGATTGCGAGCACAGCTCGCATCAGAAAGTCGCCTTGCAAACTGCCACTGGCTCATCTCACCCCAGCGCAGCGGTCACGTTCCGCGGCCCCGTCGCCATCCCTTTGCAAACAAGTTTGCAAGGGTGGGCTCCCTTGCGGACTGCCACAGGCAGCCCTCACTACCAACTGCCCTGTCCGTCCTGTCGACCAGACAGGCGGGACTAAACCCCGATACTGACTATTATAAACTCTCGATAACCTCTGCGCCACGTTCCGCGGCGGCCAAACAAAATGCCCTTCGCGTCCGAGGATAGATGAATCCCCCGCGTAAGCGTAAGGTGGGTACTCTCACGTTCGCCCCAAGAGGCGCCCAGATATTGAGTTCCCTTTCATCTTGATGTTAGGAAATCATAATCCTCGAACGGTATCGAAGGACAGTTATATTATACCACTCTGACACCAAAGAGCGAGCCATAGATATTCAAAATCGCCCGCATAACCATACCGATAAACTGCCCTATCTGACTACTCGCGAGAAACACGACGATAAAGACGAGGAAGAGTCCGTATTGCTCAAGGAATTCCATAAATCGCCGCACACCATCAGGCGCCAAAGCATAGAGTACACGAGAACCATCAAGTGGTGGTATGGGGATCATATTGAAGATAAAGAACCCTAGATTAACTACCACTGAGAGCTCAAGGAATTGCCCCACAACCCCTGCCGGCTGACCCAAGAGTGCGTAGAGAGCGAAAAACACAAATGACAACACAAGATTTGTCAGTGGCCCCGCTACGCCCACAAGCGCAGCACCGTAAGCTCCGTAGCGAATATTAAAGGGGTTGAAGGGTACTGGTTTTGCTCCACCAAAGATGGGTGCACCGATAAGCGCAAGCATAAGCGGCATGGCAATGGTTAAAATAGGATCAATGTGTTTGATAGGGTTTAGTGTCAGGCGGCCTTCGTCTTTTGCCGTATTATCTCCTAGCCAATACCCAGCAAAAGCATGCATTGCTTCATGCAACGTCATTGAGATCAATATCACAGTGAGCACCAGTGCCAGATAGCCGATATCAATATTCATTCCCTCTAGTATATCCTAAAATCCTCCCTGCTATGGGAGGATTTTAGGATATCGTGTGCTATTACTAAAGAATGTTCTTTTTCTTAAGTATACGGATCGCCTGCGCGCTCAAGTTCATCGTCACCTTCTGTCCATCAACGACAAATGTCTTCTTCTGGAGGTTGGGTTTGAACACGCGGTTAGTACGGCGCAGCGAAAAGCTGACATTGTTGCCAAACTGTTTGCCTTTGCCGGTAAGTTCACATCGTGCTGCCATAAGGGTATCCTTGTTATTTTAGACTCGTACTATCGTACACGGTTTTGGTACAGAGGTCAAGTGATCGTAGGTCAGATCTCAAGATATCTCCGGTCAATTATGACCGAGTGATCTCGATAACTGTGAGCGTAGCCGGCACGACTCCACCCTTGATCTTGTAGCTACTGACAACTTCGTGCTCGCCACCAATTTCTTTGAGAAATTCAGCGAGGCTTTCTTGTGGCACTTCATACTTCACTGCAGGATCAGCGTAGTGTGTTGGTATAACAACTTTTGGCTCGAGCTGTCGTACGACAATAGCTGCTTGATGTCCATCAAGCGTATAACCGCCCCCGCCAACCGGCACAATGACGACGTCGACCAGGCCAATTTCTTCAAGCACTAAATCAGGCAATGGCGCAAAGACGTGACCCACAACCACGATCGAAACTCCATCATACATAATACGGTAAATCGTAGACTTCTTTACACCGGCATCGTCAAGCATACGCTGAGCCGAGACTCCTTTGACTGAGACCCCTCGGGCTTCGTATTCGCCCGGACCGTCAATTGTCGTCGCACTTTCGACGACAGGGTTAAAGCCCTGTTGGGTCGCGATGTACACACCTGCCTTCTCTGTTACGTTCTTGAGCCCAAGCTCATGAACGTTACCGTCAATGACTATTGTTTCTTTTTTTACAGCAATCTCTATACAGTTGCCGCCACGGTAGGTTAGTTCCATGCTATCTCCCTTTATACTTTCTTACTCTTCACTTAATACATTTTCAGCATCGGCTATGACAGTGTGCTTACCTGAAGTAATTGATACAACGAATCGGTCACGAATACTCAGTCGATAATAAAAATCTTGATAGCTCATGATGACAAAGTTGAGGCTGCGGTTCTCTTCTTCTTCAAGTTCTTTGACAAATTTCTTTGCCTGCGTCTTGTTGATATCGCCAGCGATGAGCACATCGACATCACTTGTCGAACCTTTCACGAGCGACCCCGCGAATACCAGTACCCGCACATCACCAAGCGGCTTGAGACGTTTCGTCCAGTCGTTGGCATCGACTTTGGCCTTCACCGCAGCGACACCGTCTGATGTATCTGAAAATATCTGATGGAGCGGCTTATAGTGAGGATACTCCTGGTTGACCTCGTAGTACAGGCGGTTGTTACTATTTTCACTTTTGATAATACCGATACTGAGCATGTTGGCCAGCTCACGACGAACCGAGTTGATCTGCTCATCGATCTTGCGAGTAATTTCACGTACATAAAATGCCCTGTTTGGATTGTTCAAAAACAGGTGTAATAGTTTTACTCGGGTTTTTGAGCCAAATAATGCGTCAATCACTCGTCATTCCCTCTCATATTATCGAATACTATAGTAGCACAATGCATTGATCTTTGACCATTGATCGGTGATCGTTACTGAGAAATGATCAATGGTCAACGAAAAACTAACGGTCACCGTTTGATGATCAACGACAGATATCCTCTTGCGTCGCCGAGCGTCAGCCATCGTACGTAGTCATGGCGGCGCAGCCAGGTAAGTTGTTTGTTGACGAGCTGACGGTCTTTGATGATGAAAAGTTCTTTGGCCTCATCTTCTGATATTTCACCGTCGATAAGTCTACGGACGATCGGATAGATATTACCAGTCAGAGCTTCGTGATCCCAGCCGTAACGCGCCGCCAATAGCTTGGCCTCGTCGACGATGCCACCGGCAAACATGACGTCAGCTCGCTGGCGAATGCGTTGTCCAAGCTCATCCTTTTCTGTAGCTATCGCCACAACGATGCAGTTTTCACAAGGTTTTTCACCTCTGTTATTATTGATCCCGTGTTGCTCAAGAGCTCTCACGAGATGACGCTTATTATCACGGTTATGTGGTAGAGAAATTCGTTGGTTTATTAACATCGTCTGCAACTGTTCGGCTGTCAGATCTTCCAGCTGCCGACGTATCGTTTCGTCTGCCGAGGGGCCGAATTGGTAGCCGAGCACTAGCCCATCAATATATAACCCGGTGCCGCCAACGACGAACGGTATACGGCCACGAGCGCGGATATCATCGATCGCAGCCCGTGCCAATCGTTGGAAATCGGCTGCCGTAAACCGTTCGTCAGGATCGACCACATCAAGAAGATGATGTGGTACTCTTGCCTGTTCTTCGACCGTCGGTTTGGCTGTACCGATGTCCATACCTCTGTAAACAGTTCGCGAATCAGCACAAATGATTTCGCCGTTATAGCGCTCGGCAAGGTCGAGTGCTAAAGCACTCTTGCCGCTAGCGGTGGGACCGGTGATAACGATCAGAAGATCAGAAGATTTTGGATTTTGGATTGTGGATTGTGGGAGAGAACTCACGAAGGCCTCCAGCGGCGAGCAGTGAAATCAACAATGCGAAAGTCTTTTACTTCAAAGCCTTCGGCTTCAAGTGCTTGCTGGTGACCGGCTTTACCGCCATAGTAGCCGCTCGCGCAGTCGCCAAAGCGATTGACGACGCGGTGCCATGGGAGCTCAGACGGTCCAAAATGCGCGAGACCACCAACTTGCCGAGCCGCATACGGATGGCCTGCTAGCGCTGCAATATCGCCATAGGTCATAACCCTCCCTTTTGGTATCTGTGACACGATGACATAGACACGATCAGAAAAAGCATCCATATAGTTTATACCCGTTGGTAGACATGACAAAGGCACTCTCTCGCAAAATGCAAAGGAGATGTTACTCTGACGATATGAGGCATCTCAGTACCAGCGTTCCACGGTCGCTCCATAAGAAACCCGGTCGTCAGGTCAGGATCAAGCGTCGCCAAATGCACCGGCGCATCATCGAGCATATGAGTAATACCCTCTGCCGCGCACACCTCACCCTTGGTCACTGATACGCCGCCGTTGCTTGTATGATGGTTAGTTGTGACCAACCCTAGCTGTACACCCGGGAATTGGCGGCTTAACCACTGGGCAGACGCATCGTGAAACTGATCCGCCCGCCCCGTCACAACCACCTGCGGTATGCCTTGCTGATCCAAAGCATGCACGGCCCGTAATGTATCGGTGTCTGGGATGAGGAGTTGATGAAACCCTGGCATCTCCATAATTGCTTCGTATCTGCTGATAGCTTCAGCAAAAGTATCGACGCCCCAGGGCTCAGGCTGGCCGTTACACGCATTGACCAGATCGATATCATGGCCAAATCGCCTCTTGTATAGGGACGCTACCACAGGCAACGTCGGCGCCAAACAATCGTCGAGGTCCCACCCGACTACCACTTGTCGCTCAGTACTCATATCGATGACTTCGACGCCCGCGCTTTTACTTCATTGACAAGACTCCCCAGGAATTGCTCGACATTGTAGCTCCTTTCAACATTTCCCAACACCGCCAAATCGGCCCGCACGCGCGGCGAGACATGAGCGCTCTGAACTTCCTTGTCGCCGATCACGACCGTATATGGCACCTTCCAGACTTCCGCGCTACGAATCTTTTTGCCGACTGATTCGTTCGTGTCATCAACAGATACGCGTAGACCTTTTTCTTCAGCTTTTGTCCGTAGGTGTTGTACAAATTTCATCACGTCTTCACTATTGTTAACCTGGATAATCCTGAGCTGTTCAGGACTGAGCCAGAGCGGGAATTTACCAGCGGTATGCTCGATGTAGACGCTAAGAAACCGTTCGATAGATCCAAGCAGTGCACAATGGATCATGACCGGCGTCTGTTTCTCGCCGTTCTCGTCGGTGTATTCCAACCCGAAACGACCAGGCTGCACAAAATCTAATTGCACAGTCGCTAGCTGATGTTCACGGCCGATCGCATCAGTCACCATAAAATCGATCTTTGGACCATAAAATGCCGCTTCACCACCCGCTTCAAAATACTCGAGCTGGTTTGCAATCACTGCATCTTTCAGTTGTTGTTGTGCAGATTGCCACAAGGACATGTCGCCTAGGTAGCTGTCGCTATCGTCCCTGTAACTGAGGCGGACACGGAGCGCCATATCGAGTGCCCCGTAGAGATTGTTCGCAGCCGCCAATAGCTGATTGATCTCTTGCTGTATCTGGTCTTGGCGACAAAATACGTGACTATCATCTTGCGTAAGGGCACGAACGCGGCTAAGACCACCAAGCTCACCCGTCTTTTCATCACGGTAGTCCGTGGTCGTCTCAAGATAGCGAACCGGCATGTCACGATAGCTACGCGCTCGACTAGCAAATATCTGGGTATGATGCGGACAATTCATAGGTTTGAGAGCAAACTCATCGCTGGTCTCTTGGCTTTTCACGAGGAAAAGCTCGTCACCAAACTTATCCCAATGCCCTGATGTCTTATACAGATCGATCTTTGTGATATGCGGCGTCCAGACCTTCTCAAAACCACTTGCTTGACGCAATACATTAGAATAGGCACTTAGCTCTTCCCGCAGGATTGTCCCCCGTGGGGTGAAGAGTGGCAACCCACTACCAACGAGCGGTGAGGATGCATATAGATCGAGCTCCTGACCAAGCTTACGATGATCTCGGGTTTTCGCCTCTTCTAGCATAGTCAGATAGTCATCAAGCGTCTTCTGATCTTGAAACGCAACGCCATAGAGTCGCTGCATTTGGGCGTTGTCGGTCTTACCACGCCAGTAGGCGCCGGCGACCTTCGTCAGTTTGAAAACACCGACGCTGCCGGTTGTCGTCGCATGCGGACCACGACACAAGTCGGTAAAGTCACCGTCTGTATAAAACGAGACATTCACGACAGTTTGTACTGGCTGATGCGCACTCCCACCCACACCAGCCGGTAGCTCCATGCCCATCATCGTCGCATCAAGCTCGCTCGCGAGGGTCGTCCCCTCTCGTTTAAGGTCGTTGAGGAGCTCTTGTTTGTAGGGCTGGCCTTTTTCCTTCGCCCAGGCAATTGCCTCATCTACGGACCTCTCAGAGCGCTCAAACGGGTAATTTGCATCTACTATCCTGCGCATCTCGGCCTCGATCTTCGGAAAATCGTCCTCGGAGATCTTTGTCTCACCGAGATCGATATCATAATAAAACCCATTTTCGACCACCGGCCCGACCCCAAACTTCGCCTCTGGCCAGAGGTGCTGCACCGCCTGCGCTGTAATATGTGCCAAGCTGTGCCGCATAGCATACAGTTGATCGTCGTTCATATCTTAGCACTCCTTTTCACTTTAGATATTTTATCGGCAACAAAATATATCACCGTACCTGTTATAAAGTAATAAAACAGTGACAGCGGATAAAATTCATCATATCGCGCACCCCAGGTCTCACAACTATTATTTTTGCCCCCCGCAACGGTGTATGGCCACCCAATATAGTAACGTGTCGTAATGCATCGAGCATCGAGCTCCCGTGCAGGCTGGCTAACAGACAATACTGGGCCAGCGTAGGCTGACGGATACTCCGAAGGAGGAACAATCATACCGACCAGAGTTAATACCAGTCCGTACATCACCCACATCGCCAGTTTGATTCTTTTCACAACAATTATGCTCCTTAGAAATTAAAAAACACGCGTTCAGATGACATCTCATCTAGCGTGTTTCGGGCCCGCTTAGGGCAGGCTGTTCCACCGAAATCTTTCACTCTTGCCGCATTTGATACGCTCTCTGCGACCGCTCCCGCGAAGCTCCGCGGGTGGTTAGTCCGCCTCAGCGCTTATTTCCATACTACTGTAAACCACCCGCTAATTGCAATCCCTTCTCTGTTTTGCTATCATTTCAGATGTCCTTCTGTGATTTTCCAAATGAAAATTACATGCTTGCATGAATTTTCATTTGAGAGGAGCGACCGCGCCGATCTTGCAACAATTTTTGCCACTTGGTTGCAAAAATTTGGCAAGATCAAAGCTGATTGCGACGAGGGCGATTAGCTCATTTGGCTAGAGCGTCTCATTGACGTTGAGAAGGTGATAGGTTCGAATCCTATATCGCCCACCACATGGAAACCATTCTGATCAGGAGTGGTTTTTGTATGGTGAATAAGGGTTCACTGAACGAATAAAGAACAACCCGCTAAAGTAAGTAGTGCAAACTAACGAAACTTTAGGAAGGGGTTGTTCCAATGAACAGTCTAACAAATCTGCCGACCGAACGGCAGTGCCACAAACAAATCTTTACCGCCATCTATGGAGTGTCTAGCTGCCCAGCCTGCACACATCGTCTCCTATTTCGTCGTAGTTATGCCTGGTGTTCAGTATGTCGCAAGAAGTGGTCGGCGAAATCGGTCTGCTGGTTGAAACATAGCAACCTTACCTTCCGTAGTCTCTGGTTGCTTATCTGGTGCTGGCAGCAACAGAAGAGTACTGGGACGACCGTCGACATTACAGGACGGAGTTATCCGACAGTCCGTCGTTGGTTCCGCGCCTTTCGTGAGCATATACCAGTCAGTTCCTTGCGGCTTTCAGGTATTGTCGAGGTCGATGAAAGTTTCTTTGGGGAAACAGAAATTTGGAAACCAAACAATTGTCGTTGGGGCAATTGAACGAGATGCAAGAAGAGTCCGCCTTCAGGTTATCCCAGACCGCTCCCAAGATACGCTCGAGCTATTCCCCACCACGACAGTAGCAAGAACCGCTCATCTAACAACCGACACGCACAGTGGCTACACTGATCTTGAGTTTTATGGCTATTCTCATGAGCGTTGCAACCATAGTCATGGACACTTTGGCCCGACAAACATGATCGAGAACTTCTGGGGAGTCCTGAAGCGTTCACTGAGAAGGCTCTATGGCAAACTGACACTTGTTGATCTTGAAAATATCTTAAAGGAGTGGGAATAAAGACAGAATAGTCCTGACATGTTTTATACTGTTACTAACTACTTACGAGCTACGGTATGTTCCGGATTCGTTCAGTGAACCCAGAATAAAACTCAAGCTTTTTTTCACGAAATGTATTACAATAACTCTCAAGGTTAGTAATATAAAAGTGAGGGAGCAATGGATCTACGATCACAACAACGTTTGCATACGCAGCCACGTCAAGATGCACCTACTACAGCATTTGACACCAATTCTGCGCCAGCCGCCCCAACTCAGCCATACACACAGGCTCGAGGCGGTAAAGCCAAATCTAAACTCAAGAAACCAGCTGTCTACGGTGTCGCTGCCGTACTAGCACTCGGGGTACTTGGCCTCGCCGTAAAAGGCGCAACCAGCCTCGTCGGTACAACTGGCGTCCTCGGCGCATCGACGTCGAGCCCATCGGTATCGCAGGGCAAATATCAAGCATTGTTCTTGACAAACGGCCAAGTCTACTTCGGTAAAATCGTCGGCATGACCGGTGACACGGTGACCATGAAAGACATTTACTACTTACAGCAAGGTGTCCAAAACCAAGAGAAAAAAGACGCAGCAGCTGCCTCTAACCAGCTACAGCTCACTAAGCTCGGCAAAGAACTCCATGGACCAGAAGACGCTATGTACATCGAGCGTAGCCAAGTGTTGTTCTGGGAAAACCTCAAAGACGACAGCGAAGTTGTCAAGAACATCAAGCTCGAAAAGCAACAAACCAAGCAATAGCGACCGCTCTTGCCTCTCAAATACACCCCATCATCAGGGGTGTATTTATTTGTCCATAGGTTTTCCACGTGTAGTATGAGCAAATATCACCCCGAGGTATATCACAATATGA
Organism: Saccharimonadales bacterium (SeqCode); assembly: GCA_049644865.1. Taxonomy (GTDB): domain Bacteria; phylum Patescibacteriota; class Saccharimonadia; order Saccharimonadales; family Saccharimonadaceae; genus JAPUDQ01. The sequence goes on along the minus strand of JBARSV010000006.1, from coordinate 402 downwards.
ATAATGCTAAGCATAAGCATCTATTGACATAACCAGTGCTGTGTGATACAGTGTATGCATGGCTACCACCAATACCACTAGTACAGGTAACCATAGCACCGAATCAGAACTGGATAAGTTCACTCTTTTTTTTGAGACAGTACCCCTTACGAGCAACTCCCAAAAAAAGAGTTTGGTCCGACGCGCTAACGGCGCTTAAGACCGCCTGTACGTCCGGCTCCTACAGCAATGTGGGAGCCGGTGCTATTGGATGCACTTATGCTTCGATCGACATTTTATACAATCCGAGCTCAATGTAACCGTCGAGTTCTTAAGGGGCGGACCCGTCACGTTCCGTAACCCCGTCGCCACTTCTTTCAAAGCATAGCTCCAAAAGAGCTGTCCATCTCTAAAGGCGTCGCG
>JBARSV010000005.1:0-62961 GCA_049644865.1 Saccharimonadales bacterium (SeqCode) | reverse complement strand
CCATTTCTCAAGAACGTCTACTGGGGCACTGATGGTATTTGGTCGGATGGCTACTTTGTTAGTACAGTTGGCATCAATGAGTCCGTCATCCGTAAATACATCGAGAATCAAGGGCAAGCTGATTCAGGGCAAATCAGCTGGCTGATTTGAAACAGCTAATACCCCGACCGTAAGGTCGTGGGAAGTTTATTATAGTTACTTCTTTCACGTTCGATGATCCACATATTTTTCTTCATACCTCTCATTGTACTGTTGTTAGGATTAGTTTACTTGGTGAAGAGGTGGCCGGATGGCGGTATCCATGCTACATTTAGCCATCACGCTGCATCGACAGAAAATGCTTCGAGGTATTACTTGCTATTGTTTTTGGTGACCCTTCCGTTCATCATGATCTGGTTTGTGGTCTGGTTTGCGCCGCAACTTCATCTCAATAGTGCCAGTGTGGTCATGATGCTTGTTGCAATAGTTGCACAGATTTGGGCTGCGACCGTACCCGAGCGTTCACTAACTATTTCACGTCATAGAGCAATTACCAGTATCTCTATTGCAGGAATAATCGGCGTAACATCGATGGTCTTATGCGCTAGCCGGAGTTGGCTAGTGGGATTTTGCCTCGTTTGTATGCTCATTATTCTTGTATATGCAGCATCGCGAGGCGATAGGTCACGGTATCCGTTGCTACTCCAAGCTGGATTTTATACGATGTTTTTTATGGCATTAGGTAGTTTTATCACTATATAACACTTAATAATCACCACTCGGATAGGTAAACTTTTTCTCCACTACGAATGTCCGCCTGGTATCGATAAATTCTTGTATATCTTCTAAATTACCAAAACGCTTTTCTTTGGCCTCAAATTCGGCGTCGGTTAGCCATTCGTTATGCTGTCCGTCAGATTCAGGCAGTAAGTTGCCTACAGGGTTGATACCGCGAACTAGGCAAAAGTATTTGTCTTCGAGTAATGTTCCGTCGCTATCATAGTCGAGTTTGTGATAAAACCCCAGTACTGTGAGATCGGCGGTAAGGCCGGTCTCTTCCAAGAGTTCGCGAGCAGCGGCCTCGAGTAACGTCTCACCCCAGCGGATTTTGCCTGTGGGGCGACCCCAATAGCCATAATACGGCTGTTTGAGTCGTTCTTGTTGCAAGTGCCGCCCGTCAGGATAGACAATATCGAGCACCACCGAGAGCTTGGGCTGTTTATCCATCACATGCTCATCAGTGTCCATACGATTAGCGTATTCTTTACCGGTTATCGTTAGTTCATACTCACCATAGCTTTTGGGTACGTGACGAACAAAGCCTGCTTGTATGAGCTGTTTGATATGAAAATTGGCGTGATCGCTCGTGAGTCCCGTCGCCTTCGTGAGCTCGCCAAATCGTGAGAATTTCGACAAAAGCAATTGGCGGAGTAGTTTCATCTGCGCTTCGTGGGCGTCGGCGCTATAGCTTGCCATCTTGTAATTCCTCTCGTAGCTTCATCCATATAGTACCAAGTTCGTTACGACCTTGTCGATCAGGACCCCAGCCCCAAAAGCTATCGACGAGGGAGTCCTCGACGATGTACTCATCATTTGTTAGGAGTAACTTCTGTCGTATGTAAGAATTTTGCTGTAATTTATGTCGACAAATGTCGAGCATAATATCGGCTTTTACGTCATGCCAGTTCTTAGGGGCTTTATCGGCATTAAGCTTCGCGAGCTTGAACGCGTCATGAGCTGAGCGCAATTGGCGTATAGTTTCGGCCAGACCAGGATCAGTCTCAAAGAAGTGTGCCGCCTGGTAGGCATGTTCACTTGTCGGCCACAATATTCCGCGCCAGACAAACTGGAAGCTCGAGAAATTTGAAAAGACATAAAACTCTCTTTCATAAAATCCCACCACCGACCCATCGGTGCAGAGCAGCGGGTCTTTAAAATTAGTAATTTGCGACATCGTACCTCCTCTTGCACTATCATGCAACAGGCTATTCCATATATCTAGGTAAATCGACTTCAGTAATGTTAATCATCGATCTTCCAATAAAACTATGCGATAGCGTGGGGTTATTGGAATGGTATGATGGCAGAATTATAGCAAAAGAGACAATATCATTTACTAACAGATCAAGATATGCTACGATAGAGCATAATTATGGCAAAGAATACGAAATCAAAGCGCAAACTGGTTGGCCTTGTTAGTAAGGCGTCGGGTACGCGCGCGTACTACACGAAGAAAAACACGATGAACACATCGGGTAAATTAAGCCTTCGTAAATACGATCCTGTTACTCGCAAACACGAAGTATTCGAAGAGACGAAGAAATCTCTCGGACGCAACGAAGTCAAAGCTCGCAAGAGCTAGTCGTATCGTACATCGGTATAGTTGTTTTAGGTATGCTTTACCGTACTATTAAAGTCAACGATCTCTGCAATGCGGACAGCAGTCTCAGCTATTTCAGCCAGCATTGCCGATGTAACACGGTGAGTCATCCGATATACCAGCAGGCTGTCTTTGATTACTTCATAATCTAGGCGAGGTAGGTCATACACCATCTCAAAGATCGCTTCATATGTCAGTATATGCGAAAGTACATCGATTCCTTGAGGATCTGCGAATACTCTAAAATTATTGCTAAAATCTCGGTTTAGACTTAAAGCGTATAAGTAGTCTTTGTCGATCGATGACAAGCTACGATTGTTTACTAAATATTGTGAGTATAAGCTTTGGTTATAATGGGCCGCATTAATAAAGAAATGCCCATACCGGTTAGTGTGAAGGTCAAGTTTGACGATGAGCCACTTATAGTGTTTTGGGGCTCCGTACGAGGAGTGTATGGTTACGCTCCGTTCAAATACAATACAGTCGTAGCCACGGATCGTTCCAAAACAATGGTAACGATCTTCACGAGACGGCGATAGCGTGAAGCCTCGAACCATTTCATGCTCCTCATTATAACGCGAGATACTGCCAATATATGTCAGGCCGTATCGATCACAGAATTTTTGGTAGACGGTACGACACGTATATCGCCGGAGTAGGCGAGTCATGTCAAGGTTAGATTTCATAGTAGTCTAAAGTGTGTCCTTGTGATACTCAAGAATTCGCCAACGAATATCACGTACTGCATTCATAAAATATATGAAAGCGTCGTATGGGGAGCTGTAGGGGCTAAAGTAAGCATGAACATCCCCATCGCGGAAATATTTGGTACACATATAATACGCATGATCAGATGTCTGAAGTCGCCGCCAATCTTCAAGCAGTTGTTCATCATTGATTCTGATAATCGTGTCTTCAAGTTCGTAAAGACAGCGTAATGCTTCCTGTTGCATAGCGTTTCCAAGCCACGCGCTCAGATCACGTTCCGTATCGGCCCATGTCACGGTATAGGGCATTGAAATGATATCGTTTGCAGGCAGCTTGGCAGCTTCTGTGATGGTCTTAAAATCATACCAGGGGCTGTCATGGATTCTTGACACAAATGTTTTCATAAAATTGAATATACCGGTGTCATCCCATTGGTGTTCACCAAATGTTTCATAATCCATGAAAAGATTGATTACTTGTTCGTCATCAACGGGCAACCAGCTCATATATTTATCGACTGTGAGTGGCCATTCTGACCAGTCACGGTTCGAGAATCGGAAAGCGACGTCGTCGCTTAAACGGTAATTCTTCATCATAAGTCGAATTTGCTTTGTTCGAGGAGGTTGATAAACGTAATTCGGGCTACGCCACCCTAATATAGGGTCCCAACCTTCAGCGAGAATAGCTTTATAGCCAGCATTGTCCGCCCACTCGCCTAGTTCATCATAGTAGGCGAGTTCGGTATTGCGAAATGCCGTGGGGCAAACCCCAAAAAGTTGGTTAATTTTATCGTGATGCTTGCGAACCTGCCGCTCGAATTCTGTTCGGCTGTAAAAAAATGCCAAGCTGTGGTAATAGGTTTCTCCGACAATTTCCACTCGTCCCGTAGCGACTAGTTCGTGAAAACTTTTCAGGATATCGGGTGCCCATGCTTCGCACTGTTCAATGAATGTCCCTGTGATACTGAGGCTGATGCGAAATTGAGGGTATTTTTCCAATAGCTCCATGAGCATTCGATTGGCAGGAAAGTATGATTTATCGGCAACTTTTTTCAGTATCGCACGATTACGAGCTGGTTGTGGTGCACGTTCATCATTAAAGTAATCGTGCTCGTAACCTGTGTTAAAAATACTATACGGAGCTATACGATACGGTTGATGGACGTGCAAATACAAAACGATAGATTTCATGGCACCAACCCTACACGATTATACTGATCAATAAAGCGCGTCGCGACGTCTTGCCATGACTTACCGCGTATCTCTTGCTTCGCGTTAGCTTGAAGGTGAGCTGTCAGTGAGGCAGACGATGCCAAGTTTATCAGTATGTCCGCGAGTCGATCCTCGTCCCAATAATCATATTTAAAACCATTCAAAATCACTTCGCCAGCGCCTGATTGTTTCGTGATAACCACAGCAGCTCCATGAGCTGCAGCCTCGAGGGCTGTAATTCCGAACGGTTCGCTAATCGAACTCATCACAAAAACATCGGACACAGCAAAAACATCTCGCCACTGCTTACCGCGTACAAATCCGGTAAACAACACCTTGTCAGCGATACCGAGGTCGGCACTCATTTCTATGAGTTCATCGCGCTGCTCGCCATCACCGCCGATGATAAAGACGAACCGTCCTAATCGGTGTGAAGCTTTGGCTGCGGCCCGCATGAAGTGAGTCAGGCCCTTTTGGACGGTGAGGCGATTCATGACGCTGACGACACAGTAGCCTTCGTCTTGTAGGCGCTTGGCATAACGGTAGGTGTCGCCGTTGACGGGTTCTGCAAAATCAGCGTAATCGATGGTGTTATGGACGATCTCTATCTTATCGTGGGGTATATGGTAGCGTTCCGATATAAGATCACGTTGCAATTTGCTAATTGCAATTATGCGGTCAGCCATCAGCAGGCCCATCTGCTCAATGTCATGAATGACAGGATTACCATTTTTGCCACCAGCGCGATCAAATTCCGTCGCGTGAATATGAGCTATCAGAGGTCTATTGGTGGCATTTTTCACCGCGATGCCGGCGCGGAGTGTGAGCCAATCATGGGCATGAATAACGTCTGGTGGAAATTTCTTTGCATGCGCGACAGCCACGGACAAATAGTCACTCTGCACCTTCTCCATCTCAGAGCTGCCAGCTAAAAATGTATCATATACCCACAAGCCATCACCATGCTTTGGTGGGCGTTGAGTTGTACTGACAATATTCATAAACTCAGTATTAGGGTGGTGAGCAGTGTAGGGGAGCACGAAATCGATCGATACGCCGCGGCCAGACAGTGCTCGAGCCATCTGGTAGCAGACGACCCCCATCCCGCCGGCATTGTGAGGTGGGAGTTCCCACCCTAACATAAGTATTCGCATTGGTGATATTATTTGAGCAGATGCTCACCCTTTTAGCTTATGCTATTAGTATAGCCTTGATGACTATTGCTGACAAGGAAAACAGCGAGTGATTTTTGTTATTACTACTGGTATACTGTTAGTAGTAAAACATAATTACTATGGAAACCGCAGCACGATTACTTATTGGCGACTCACTGGGATTTCATCTCCTTTTCGTTATGATAGGGGTTGGTTTACCATTTGTCATCGTCTTATTCGAGGCTATTGCATTACGACGGCAAGACAAGTATTTACTTGAGCAGGTGAAACGTTGGTCGATAGCCGCTGTAATATTTGCTATCACTGGTGTCATGTCGGGTACTCTCATTGCTGTGCAGTTTTCTCTAGTTTGGCCACATTTTATGGCCTTCGCAAGCCAAGTTGTCGGTCCGGCATTTATGTTTGAAGGCTACTTCTTCTTAATTGAAGCGGTGTTTCTGGCGTTATATACGGCTACATGGCATAAGATTAGAGGCTGGAAACACTGGATGTTAGGGGTGGGTGTACTGGTTGGCGCTCTCGGGTCAGCGGTTGTTATTACACTCGTTAATGCTTGGATGAACAACCCCGTTGGATTTGAGATGTACAACGGCGTGATTGAGAACGTTTCTATTTCGACTGCGTTGTTTACGTACGCAGGATTGGTGACGGTATTACACTCGGTGTTATCATACATAACAGTTGTGTCATATGGGCTTATGGCAGTGTATGGTGTTGCGTCGCGACGACCTACCATTTCTATGTCTAGGCGTAAGAGTCTACGTTCGATTACACTAGGACTCGCGATTCTAGGCGTAGGGGCAATGATTACCACAATGGTTTTTGGACATGCGACGGCACAGCGACTTTACAAAGATTCACCATTAAAGCTTGCTGCTTACGAGCTACAAATTAACACTGAAAGTGAAGCTCCTTTGCGGCTTGGGGGATATTATGATGAGACAACCAATGAGGTACGAGATGCAATCGTCTTGCCAGGTCTACTGAGTTTCTTATCGGATAACCGTACAGACACCGTTGTCACGGGTCTTTCGCAAACCCCACTACAGCTATGGCCGCCATTAGTGGTACATACGCTTTTTGATATTAAGATTGTACTTGCTGTTATTTCTCTCTTGATACCGGTATCATATGTCATCTCTTCTCGACGCATGTCATCTGAGCGGCTAAACGCTGCGTCTCGCACGAGCAGTATTATATTAACACTGGCGGCAATCGCAACATTTGTGGTAGTTGAGCTTGGGTGGATTATGGCTGAACTTGCGCGACAACCATACGCAATCAAGGGTTACCTTCTTACGTCTGAAGCCGTTACTCGCGACCATAGTGTATTTGAAATTGGTATTGTGTTCCCGATAATATTTACTATTTTATTAGTGATGACCTGTTATGCCGTGATTGTTACTCAACGTCGGATAGGAGGTGGCAAAAAAGGATATGAATAATGTCAGCATACTCAACAGCCTCCTCGTAACAGGTCTATTCACCTATATAGCATTATTCAGTTATGAAACGCTTCAGTCGTGGCGGCGTTTGAGATTGGGAAGAGAAACGTACCCCCATATCACCTGGGAAATATCACACACTCTGCTAGTCATCGTTTTTACAATATTTGTCATAACCTATGGTGTATTCCTGCCCCGTATAGCCTACGAAGCATTTATCCCTTTGCTTGTGGCCGCGACAGGATTTCTGGTCAAAGCGGGTTTCCAGCTACATATATTTTTCGTACGAAGCAGTTCGATTGGTCATGGTGTGATTGACTGGCTTTTCGCATTAACACACATTATAATTCTTGTTTCTCTCTTGGTTACTGGTTTCAGCGCGATTTCATTTGTGATTCGTGTCGGGGCTCTCCCCGACACTAGTATGTTAGAGTGGTTTATCCCAGGACTATTTATTGGTATTGCTATCGTCGCAGCGCCAATATTCTATCTTGTAAGAGCAAAATATTTTGTATAATCACATATACGCATATACATAGCTATGGCTCCAATGGATACCACACTAATGTATTCTTTTTACTAACGAATGAACAATAGTTGATTGAAATTTCATAATAAGAGAGGGCAATGGAATTTTTTGGAACGCAATGATTATTTCGCAACTACTATTGGAGTCGACTCAGAGATAGGCGCTTGACATAACGATCCCTGTTACTATCATGACCTAACTCACAGAGCAGGTCAGTCAGGTCTCTCCTTGAAAGATGGTCGCAAATAATATTATTATGTCTGGCAATAACATAACCTTGTATCATATGCTTCATATGGATAACGTCGTTACGAGCAAAGTTCCGAATAATGAAATGATCATCAGAGCTCAATACACGTGTCGCAACTGTTAATGAGCCAAAGAATGGTCCTACAGCTGATGATACGTTGAGGATGTCTTCTATGCGTATACTCATGACATCTGAAGAGAAGAATCCACGACGAGTGATCGTTAATTTTGTCCTATCGAGGGTAATAGTGTCAGGGAAGATCGTAAGAGGAAATACTGTTGTTGCGCTCGCTAAGACCTCATTCGTTTGCTCAGCCATTGCAGAAATTTCATTGAGGCTGTGTGGCTGCAGTGACATACTGCTGCGTAACGTGGCTAAGCTCTGAATAAATTGAGGGACTTTTGACTGGATAGATAATTTCTTACTGAGAAGTGTCTGCGCTGTCTTTAACAGTGAATCCATTGCAGTTCTACCGATACGGCGATAGGTAATCGTCACAAATTTAGGTTTCATTGTGTCTGACGGATCGTACAATTTACCTTGTGAATTTGCGGCATAATTGCCCATCTCTCGCCTCCTCGCATTGTATATATCATTATATCATAACTATTCAACGAATATAATAAAAGCTCATAGTATTATATACAACATATAACAGATGTTACGAATTAAATTATCCGTAATTTGTAAGTTTATACTTGACATTATATATTGTCAGTGATAGCAAATAATGAAAAATAATGTGAAATAGGGTACTATTTCACTTCGCGTCGACAGATTGATATACTATTTGAGTGGCTGAGTGTAGGGGCGTCGTATAGTGGTTAATACAGAGGTCTCCAAAACCTCAAACTACAGTTCAATTCTGTACGCCCCTGCCATATAAAAAGATGTAGCAGCGCTACATCTTTTTATATGGCAACTCTGGGACATCAATCGAACTGCTTGCAGTTCGCATACTGTCATAATCTGTGATGTGACGGTGTCATATTTTTGCTCGAGGTGCAATTTTGCTATACTGGCTAGCATATGAAGTCACTGAGTCCGAGTAAACCATTGTTGATTATGGTTGTTGGGATTCCCGGGGCGGGAAAAAGCTTTTTCGCACGGCAATTCACGAAGGTGTTTGGCGCACCACTCGTTAGTTTCGACGAGATTCGACACCTACTCTTTAGCCAGCCGCAATTTAGCCGCGACGAAGAGACGATCGTGGCTCGTGTTATGAGAACACAGATTACACAACTCCTCAAAACAGATAGCACTTTTGTCGTTGATGGCGGGGTGAATACACGCATGGCGCGTCATGCACTTGAGCGTTTAGCAAAAGAATACGAATACGGATTCCTCACGATTTGGGTGCAGACAGACGTTGACACTGCCGCCTATCGATCGACAAACCGCAGTAAAAAGCGCACGGGAGACGTCTTTAACACTTCGATGAGCGATACTACGTTCGATAACCATGCCAAACGTATCAATACACCTGACGACAAGGAAAATCACGTCGTCATAAGTGGTAAGCATACCTTTGCAGCACAGGCGAAGACAGTGCTGCGTAAAATAGTCGTTCCGAGGACTCCCGATGCCTCGCGTGCACCACAGATTATCACGCGGCCTGAGCGTCTTTCTGGTACTCGTCGGGGTGTTATTGGTTCGTGAGCGAGCTCATCGACCCAGAATTTGGTTCAATCGTCATACGACGTGTCGCAAAAGCGCGCCACATACGGCTGAGATTGTCGCCAAGTGGTCAAATAGTGGCGAGTATGCCTCGTTTTGCCCCAACGTATTTAGTAAAAAAATTGCTCGATTCGTCGCGCGACGCACTTCGGAAGGCTTTGGCGGAACATGGTACCAATGGCCCTCCAGTCTACGTAGACGGAATGAAGATTGGTGCATCGCATAAAATTGTCATGTCATACGGGCCTCGCGCATCAGCACGTGCACGTGGTCAGTTGATACTATGGCAGGTGACAGATGGCAATGATCCGCGCAGTCCGCGTCATCAAACAGTTATCCGCAGAGCAGTCCGAAAAGCACTTGACCGTGAAGCCAAGTCATATCTGCCGCGTCGTCTGCACTACCTAGCCGAACAATATGGGTTTAATTACTCGCAGGTACGGTATAGCAATGCGAAAGGTCGATGGGGAAGTTGTAGTAGTCGAGGGGTGATTAGTCTCAATGTTGCGCTTATGAACATACCTATGGAGATTGTTGATTATGTCCTTGTTCATGAACTATGCCATACACGTCATCTCAATCATTCACCACTGTTTTGGTCCGAAGTTGAGCGCTGTTATACAGACTACAAATCCGTCCGCAAACAACTCAAATCTTTCAGCCCCTACCTCTAGTTATCTCCTAGCTACCATATACCATCTCCTATTTACTATTTACTAATTACCATCTACCATAGAGGGAGTATGGGTGGCAAATCGTCAGAGGGTCGCGATAAATATTCGCTGAGGGTAGCGGCTGCTATTCGACGTGTTTCTGCATTTTTGGCATTATTTATCACGTTTTATGCTATTGCGGCAGATTTTGGCTGGGTGGTTGTCTCGCCGATGTACAATAGCGGCAGTTCATCGCTTATTGCAGGGCTGACAATCGCTATTGCCCTATGGATATACTACCACCGCAACGCGACGAGTAATCACTCACTCCAACTGGTACTAATACCATTTCATATATTAGGTCTCGCCATGCCGGTGCTGATAACAGGCTATATGAGCCCGTTGACTGTGTTATGGTCGATATTGATAGCCTTATCATACATATTAGTATCGCGCGTCATGATGGCCTATAGCACTCTTATGCTTATCTCGATTATGATGCTGAGCCTCAGCATGGCCGACAATTTATCATTGCCGATGGTCGCGTCGCATCTCGTCTATACTACTATCATCATTCTTATGGGATGGTTCATTGCGTCTCTTCAAACGATTAATAGTGCCGAACACCACGATTTCGTCAAAGAGAAAGCAGAGCATTCTTCACAGCAAAATCAGCTATTGACACTCATCAATAGCATCAATGAAGCGATTATCAGCGTGAACGCAAAGGGTATCGTGCAGTTATATAATGCCGCGACACTCAACCTTCTCGATACAAACGCGAGCCTCAATGGTCGCCATCTAGATGACGTTTTACGGGCGAGTACCGAAGCGGGCGACAGTATCAAACTTATGCCTGATCTTCGTCAGGGCCCTCCAAGTCAACAGCGCGACGACCTCGAACATCGATTTGCCGATGGTGAGGTTATCAATCTTGGTATTAGTAGCTCGCGAATACGTGGCAGTGGCAATCAAACAGAAGGGTATATATTAATCATCCGCGACATTACCAAAAGTAAAAGTTTTGATGAAGAGCGCGATGAGTTTATATCGGTCGTGTCACACGAACTGCGTACACCCGTAACAATTACTGAAGGTACGTTGTCTAATTCGCTGATGCTGATCGAAAAAGGTGCTGCTCCTGGTGTCGTCAGCGCATCACTTATATCTGCACATGAGCAGACTCTGTACTTGGCGCGTATGATCAACGATTTGAGTACCCTATCTCGTGCCGAGCGTGGTATCGGTGCCGAAAAAGAGCTCGTCCATGTGTCTGACCTCATGCACGAACTATACACCGACTACCATCGCAAAGCCGGTGAAAAGAAACTTCGTCTTGACCTTGATCTATCACCGACACTAGGAGACGTCATGGTGAGCCGCTTGTATCTTGAAGAAATTTTGCAAAACTTTCTGACCAATGCTATCAAATACACACCGAAAGGTTCTGTTACCCTCTCGGCACGTCAACATGCTGGTAGCATACGCTTTGCAGTGTCTGATACAGGTATCGGAATTAGTAAACACGAGCAGGCAAAGGTTTTTGAAAAATTTTATCGTGCCGAAGACTATCGAACTCGCGAAACAAGCGGTACTGGACTCGGACTTTATGTTGTTAAAAAGCTTGCGAGCAAAATGAATATTGATGTCGAAGTAACAAGCCGGCTTAACCATGGCTCGACATTTAGCTTTCGTTTGCCTGTCGCATCGGTTGACAAAGTACCTGAGAAGGCGTAGTATTGACTTGACACGACTGCTAAGCAGTCTTTTTTAGTGGAACGAATGAGGAGAACAATGACAGATACGAAAAAGCCAGCCAAGACGAAAGAGGTAGTACCAAAAGCACCGAAACGTCGCTTTGATGTACGTAAATTTCGTATACCTCGACCCGTTAGGGCAAAACGCTCTGATGAATCAGTAGGGTATTTTACTGGTGCATGGCGCGAATTACGCCAGGTTCGCTGGCCGGATCGTCCCGCAACATGGGCACTAACACTGGCAGTCATATTGTTTTCAGTTTTTTTCGCGGCAATTATTCTTGGTTTAGATTTCGGATTTAATGAATTATTCAGAAAGGTATTGCTATAACTATGTCCACCAAACAACGCTACGATTCTACACGTGCCTGGTACGCTATCCATACCTACAGCGGTTACGAAGAGAAAGTTGCTGAGAGTATCCAGCAGCGTGTCGAGTCAGTCGATATGGCCGACAAAATCTTTGGCGTGCTCGTTCCTAAGGAAAAACAGATTGAGATCAAAAACGGCAAACGAAAAATTGTCGAGAAGAAGATCTTTCAAGGCTACGTCTTGGTCGAGATGAAGATGACCGAGGATGCGTGGTTTATCGTGCGTAACACGCCAGGTGTAACGGGCTTTGTTGGTACGGGCACCGATCCGACACCTGTCGGCGACCATGAAATCACCAAGATCAAAAAGCGCATGGGTGTCGAAGACCCGAAGCATCATATTGATTACCAGATCGGTGAAGTCGTCAACATCACCGATGGACCGTTCAAGGGCTTCGATGGTGCGATCAACGAAATTGATACTCAAAAAGGCAAGATCAAAGTACTGGTCAGTATGTTTGGTCGCGAAACCCCGGTTGAGCTCGACGCTTTGCAGGTCAAAAAGGTTTAGAATCCCTAGTAGATTTTGGATTATAGATTTTGGATTTTAGAATAATCGCAGTGGGAGAATGAAGCTGATATGACTGACACAGCGTTCACAAAGCTCATAGCATATCTTGTCCAGCGTTTTGATAAATCCAGGGAAGAAACCCAGCAAACTGTTTTTGAGGCTATTCATCAGTCAGAAAACCGTTTAAACGATCGTTTTGATGAGGTAATGACTGCTATTGAAGGCATAGGTGCCAATCAAGTAGCCGATAATTCGCTCAAGCTTGGCTACCAAGCATAAATCTGCTATAATGCACTACTGTTACAAATTATTGTTGATTGTGGGAACGCTTCTATAATCCATAATCTATAATCTAAATTCTTAAAATTCGGAGAATTTTACAGTGGCTAAAAAAATCATAGGTAATCTCAAATTTCGCGTGCCTGGTGGCCGCGCAACGGCAGGCCCTCCAGTCGGTTCAACTTTAGGTCAATGGGGCCTCAACATGATGGATTTTATCAATCCATTCAACGACGCCACCAAAGAATATAACGGCAAAGACGTGATCGTTCACTTACAAGTCTTTGAAGATCGTACATTCACGTGGAAATGCCTCGGCCAGCCAGTCGATGAGCTCATCAAAGAAAAAATCGGCATCAAGGCCGGTTCGGGTAAGCCTCACAGCGACAAAGTCGGTAAGATTACCCGCAAGCAACTCGAGGAAATCGCCGAAGTCAAGATGGGTCAACTCAACGCCAACGACCTCGATGCTGCCGTCAAGATCGTGGCTGGTTCGGCTCGTAGTATGGGCGTGACTGTCGAGAAATAGACTTCGAGACCCAGCCATAAACTAAAGACGCCCACATGTGGGCGTCTTTTGATAATACGGGTTGACCCGGACGCACGGGACGTCCGGGGGACCCTCTACAACTCCCTTCTTCTTAGGCTGGAATCGACGACTGTGGTTGCCGCTCTTGGTTGCGCTCCTTGACCAGGAACGCCGCGATGAGTACGGCAATGAGCATGTGCCACAGCAAGTGCGGCACCGCCAGGACAGTTCCTGTCCAGACTGCGGCGAGCGCCAGTGAGTCTAGGCGATCAGACATGCCGCCGTGGCCAGGGATCAAATCACCGAAGTCCTTGATCCCGAGCAGGCGCTTGATCTTGCTGGCGAACAGATCACCGGCGACTGAGACGATCGGTATCGTCATAGCTAGGAACAGGCATCTCTCGTAGTCGAGCGGCGTCTTGGTCACCCATACCCACCAGACGACGAAAACACCTGCGACTGTCCCGCTCAAGCATCCACCGATGAAGCCAGCAAGCGACTTGTTCGGTGATACAGTAGCAAAGAACGTGCCCTTTTCTCCGAATGCCTGGCCGAAGAACCACCCGCCAACATCGGTAAGGGTTGATGCGGCGACGGTGAGCCCAATGATCGCCAGCCAGTGCGAAGACGTGCGCAGGGCAATGGCATAGCCCATACCAATGACGATGTAGGCTCCGAAGCCCCACATCATCGCCTGAGTGCCAGGCTTGCCCTCCGCCTTGTCGCTGTGGCTCATCAGCTCACCAACTGCGTAGGCTGCCACGAGCGTCAGAACAACGATCCACACGTCTTGCCGCCATGGGCTTGTCGCGACGAGGATGACGAGTAGAGCTGCTGAGGTTAGCTTCTCGCGCCTCGAGGGATCCTTCTTAGCGACGTTCACCTGAGTCCACCTCAATCCTAGAATTTTGAAGGTATAGGTCCATGCATAGCTTATCAGGTTCTGGCCCACCAACCAACCAATAGCAATATACTTTTCATATGTAACATGATATAATTGCAATCAATACAACATAATTTGTGGGAGCGTATCATCCTATACGCGTTAGCACCACGAAAGGATACTCCATGGCTAAAAAAGCCGAATTACTTGAGGAAGCTAAGAAACTAAAACTGAGCGTTACTCCTCAGAACACCATTGCCGAGATAGAATCGGCCATTAAAGCTGCCGGCGAGACACCTGTCACCGAGCTGTCTGACGAAGAAAAGAACGCTGGTAAAGCATTGGTCGCTAAAGCCGGCAAACGAAGTGAAAAAGCTTTACACGAAGCCGAGGAACACGCCGATAAGGAAGCTCGCAAGGTTTCTCACGACACCACTCCACAATCAGACGAAGTGGTCGCCCATACCAAACGCGGTCCTGCGCCGAAAATCCGACCTCACCATGAGCGTAAAGGCAAAAAATACCGCGCTGTTTACGCCAAGATCGAGCAAGGCAAGAGCTACAACCTCGCAGATGCGCTCAAACTTGCCGTCGAGACCAATCCTGCTTCATTTGACGCCAGTGTCGAAGCTCATGTCGTCCTCGGTGTCGACCCACGCCAAGCCGACCAAAACATCCGCGCAACCGTCAGTCTGCCACACGGAACCGGCAAGACAATTCGTGTTGCGGCTTTTGTACCGGCTGATGAGGCCGAAGCCGCTAAGAAAGCCGGTGCTGATATCGCCGGTGAAGACGCCGTCATGGCACTTCTCGACAAAGAAAAGCTTGATTTCGACATCCTGATCGCCACCCCACAGCTGATGCCGAAGCTCGGTAAATACGCCCGTCTGCTTGGCCCGCGTGGCATGATGCCAAACCCAAAGAGCGGTACCGTCAGTACCAACGTCGCGAAAGCTGTCAAAGAAGCCAAAGGCGGCAAGGTCGAATACCGTGTCGATAAACAATCAATCGTCCACTTGAGCGTCGGCAAAGTTAGCTTCGGCGACGCCAAACTGGCTGACAATGCCACGGCATTTTTCGCCAGCCTTCAGAGCGTCAAGCCGAGCAGTATCAAAGGCATCTATATCGAGTCGGTCCACGTCACGACGACCATGGGCCCTGGTATCAAAGTCGACCCAAGCAGCGTCGCATAGCCGAATTAAACTATCTATAGCGCTACCCATAGGGGTATTGTGGTTTTTTATGTGACCTAGAATTTATATACTGTTTGAATCGATCGCATCAAATAGTATACAATTCGTCAACGACGAATGTTTTTGATAGTATGGAAGGTAATATAAGGAGTATTAGTATGCAACCAGACGAGACGATGCCAGAAGCTGATGGGTATTATGATGACGGTGATGCCGGCGATCAAGAAGTTGACCTGAGCTTCCTCGACGATGACGAAAAATCCGAAGAGTAGCACCATGAAAGCATTGAAAATTGGGGTGGTCGTACCCCATATTTTCATGCATGAGGCTATATTGCCGCATGTCATTTTTTCACCGGGGCATCTGGCCATCGATCTCGTCAATGGCCTCTCAGACTTGGGTCACGATGTGACGCTATTTTCACCCGGCCCGGTACGTGTGCGATGCAAGACTATCACAGCCGATCTATCGCTGTTTGAAGCCGAGCTGGCCCGCCGCGGCGATAGCTACGTCGACCTGCTACGCAAGCATCCGATGACATTTGTGACGCTTGCTCGCCAAGTCCAAGCCGAGCTGATTGCCCGGGCGTATGCCATGGCGAACAATGACGAGTTCGACATCATCCACATGTATACCAACGAAGAAGAGATCGGCTATGTCTTTGCTGAGCTTTGTCGCAAGCCAGTCGTCTTCACACATCATGACCCGTTTAACTTTCTGGTGCGCTATAAATCGATCATGCCGCGCTACAAACATCTCAATTGGATTTCGATTAGTTATGCCCAACGCCAGAGTATGCCACCCGACACCAATTGGGTGGGCAATGTCTACCACGGACTCAATGAGCCGAAACTCACCCCTGTAAAAAGTCCATCCCGCGATTATGTGGCGTATTTGGGTCGCATTATCGAGCCCAAAGGCGTCCACCTCGCCATTGCCGCCGTGCGCGCATATAACGAGACGGCGGTAACGCCCCTCACACTCAAAATTGCCGGCAAACACTACGCCGAATCGTCAAAAGATAGCTATTGGCAAACCCGTATCGCACCCGAACTTGACGATCGCATCGAATACGTCGGTTTCATCGACACGCCCGAGGCTAAACGTGACTTCCTCGGCAATGCTCGCGCCCTGCTTGTACCGTCACTCTTCGACGAGCCCTTTGGCATGGTAACGATCGAAGCCTTCGCCTGCGGCACACCCGTCATCGCCCTCGACTCTGGCGCGCTGTCGGAGGTTATCGAAGATGGAAAAACTGGGTTCATCATACAAAAAGGATCTATATATGATGAATCAACGATCGTTAAACAGTTAGCCAAGAAGCTTAATGATATAAATAATATTAACAATAAGCTTTGTATTATTGCAGCTAATGGTTTTTCGCAGAAAAATATGTACTCATCCTATGCAGTAATATACAGTTCTATAACATATAATGATATCCGTGAGCCAGAATAATGAGCTATTACAAAGAATACTGAAGTTAAAGAAGTATTTTGATGATGGCCTAATCCCAAGGCTTCATCTTCATGAAGTAAATCCTGGTCTCCCTAAGTCTGGGCGCGAAAATTATTTATACTTTACACTTCCGGTTACTATCAACTTCCAACGAAGTTCGCCAGCGATGTGGTCAAGCGCTCTCAAAACATGGAATGACTTGGACACGAGATACGTATTTTTTCCCGAGAAACTTGCAATCACGAACTTAGACAAGATAAGGGCAGACTTATTGAAACATCGTCTCGCACTACAACCGAACAAACACATTTTGATATGGACAACGATTGCAACTACTCTCCATAGTTATTATCACGATGACCCCCGTGAAATCATACTTGAAGCAGAAAACGACGCCACAATACTGCTTCACAACCTACACGAGAGATACAAAAAACGTTTCCCTTATCTGAGCGGACCAAAATTATCAAACTATTGGCCTTATATACTTCAGCAATATACTGATCTACATCTGAATAATGCCAATAGCATATCCATAATACCCGACACGCATGTAATCCAAAGCAGCATCAGGCTAGAAATGGTACCGCCGCAGGCAACATCTGCCCAAGTAGAATTAGCTTGGAAAAAAGCCCTATTAGGCTCAGGTATATCTCCTACAACAATGCACCCAATATTATGGAATTGGAGTCGAAATAATTTTCAACCAGAAGTCTAATTTTAGACTATCACAAGATCAGTCTTGATTCGTGGGTGGG
Source organism: Saccharimonadales bacterium (SeqCode) (assembly GCA_049644865.1). Taxonomy (GTDB): domain Bacteria; phylum Patescibacteriota; class Saccharimonadia; order Saccharimonadales; family Saccharimonadaceae; genus JAPUDQ01. Next base: position 45,215 of record JBARSV010000005.1, on the reverse strand, counting down.
ATTGGTAGTTTTCGAGTGTGAAGTTTTCTTCGCGGAAGTCGTCGATACTTGCGACGTCGCCAGTAATTTTCAGGCGGGGAAATGCGTAGGGTGTGCGGGCGATTTGTTCGCGGGCGACGTCGATGTGGTTTTTGTAGAGATGAGCCGACCCAGCCGAGATGATGAGTTCGCGCGGCTCGAGATCAGTCAGGTAGGCAACCATGTGCAGCAGCATGGCGTACTGCGCGATGTTAAACGGTGCCCCGAGGAATACGTCCCAGCTGCGCTGGTAGAGATGCAAGCGCAATTTTCCCTTGGTTACATCGAACTGAAACATCGTGTGGCAGGGCGGCAGGCGCATCTCATCGAGCTCGCCCGCATTCCAGGCGGTGACAATGATAGCTTTGCTGTCGGGATTCGTCTTGATTTGCTCAATCGCCCAGGCCAGTTGATCAAATTTCGTCCCGTCTGGCCGCTGCCAATGCCGCCACTGCACGCCGTACACACGGCCGAGATCGCTACGGCCCTCATGCAAAAATCCGTCCCAATAATGGATCTTGTGATCGTGTAGATAGCCAACCTCAGAACTGCCCGATATAAACCATAGCAGCTCGTGGAGCAGTATTTTGAATGGCATTTTCTTGGTGGTCAGCAGCGGGAAACCAGCGCGCATATCAAAGCGGATCTGCGTGCCGAACACGCTCGTGATATCGTGGATGCCACGTGTCTTCTTCGTCTTGCCTTCGTTGATGATAGACTGCATGAGGTCGAGATATTGGTATTCAGGGTGTCGTTTCATGGCTCCTCCTTGAGTTTGTGGGTCGTGATGCCTGCGTGCGTCAAGATATCGAGAGCGGCTTTGTCCCACCACTCGTAGAGGTAAGAGACCTCAGTGACTGAGGTCAATGCGATTTCTTTGGCACAAGCAATGCAGGGCGACATAGTCACGAGTAGCGTTGATCCGGCTATATTGATCCCATTTTCGCTCGCAGCTCTCAGTGCCGCGACCTCAGCGTGGATCACTTCTGGCCGCGATACGAGCTTGCCGTCCATCATGTCTTCCATCGGCTCTCCAGTTGGGTTGTAATTGATACCGCTTGATACAATCACGCCGTTTTTGACGATAAAACACGCGACGCCGCCGAGTTTAGCCTGTGATGCTTTTGCCAGTTTTTTGAGAGGTTTTATGAGATTATGCAGTGAGTGACTAGACATATTTTTTCTCAAATCGCTTGGCTAGTTTGCGTAATGAGTCGGTATGCGATCGATATTTCTCGGCATTATCATGTGGCGTATCGTCAAGTTCACGGTAGTGCCAGGTGCTGAGGTCAGGTGAGTCAAACGGGATGCAGTGAAAATGTAGGTGCTCGACAGTACTCTGGGCATCGATACCGTCTTTTTGGACGATTTGCATACCCTTGACGCCGTGGACTACTCGGATCATCTTCTTCGCAAGATAAAACATCTTGCGCATCGTCTCCCATTCCATAGGCGTCAGTTCCTTGACCGAGCGAATGTGTCGACGCGGTATGACTAGCAGATGACCATCGACATAGGCATACGCCGGCACCGTCATGTAGACGCCATTTTCCTCATACACCTCATGATGTTGTTGTGATACGTCATGGTCGCAAAAGACACAGCGCCCGACCGTTTGCCAGATGGTATCATACGCTCCCGAGGTGCGAGCGGTCTTGTATGCCTCCTCTTGCTGTAATTGCTGAGGAGTTAGGGACATATGCGATCTCCACCGTGCGATTTTCCCATACTACATACTACATACTTCATGCTACTTCTCTTTGAGTGGTTCCTTCCGATACTGCATAAAATCTTTGAGCACATCGCTCAGGTGCCCGCCGATAGCACGCTGCAAGATCTGCGTTGTCGAGATACTCGTCGACTGGCGATCGACCACAATGACGTTGCCACCATATGATGTGACAGTGGTGTATTCTTTCGATGATTTGTAGTCGGCCGTCCAATCTTCCTTCACGGTGACGTAGGTATCGGGCCTCAGCAAGCCAAGTGATGGGACGCAGCTTGGCTCGGGCAAGATCGTCACAAAATCGACCGAGCGAAGAAACGTCAGCATCTCAGCGCGGATTTTTTCGTCGAGTATGGGTTTGTTTGGGCCCTTCACGGATTTGATGGCGGCGTTACTACTCACGCCTACCACCAGCACATCGCCGTAGGTCTTGGCTTTCTCAAGGTAACGACATTGACCAGCGTGGATGAGGTCCCAACTTCCAGCCGTAAAGACAATTGATTTGCCTTTGGACTTCAACTTATCGTGCAATGTCATAAGATCACTCTGCGAAATCAGCCGTTGTCGCCACGGTGCGCTTGCCATATATTGCTCCCTCACAATTAATGCGTATAGTATAGCACTTTTCGCTCGATCAAGATATCGCGAGTGCGGCGAAAATGATGGTTGTGGACTAGTGATTCGTAGGGGTTGTCGCGCATAAATTTGTAGAGATCGTAACTGAGCATCAACGTGACTAGGTCGTCGAGAAGTGACAGCGACACGTCGTCACTACGTCCTTTGCCGCGCTTGATGTAGCCTGAGTGCATAAAGTATTTGTATACCTTGTCGGCAGATTTTATGGTATCAACGTACAAAAATGCGAGCGTCCGTGCAATATCAAAAATCAGCGGCCCGTGAGCTGCTTTTTCGAGGTCAATGATGCCAGTGAGAGCGATATCGCCGATGCGAAAGCGTGAATCAGACCCGTCGCCAAACAGTATATTGCCGCGAACAAAGTCCATGTGTAGCGCCTGCTGGTCGGGTAGGTCTGTGCAAGCATCAACTAGCTTCAAAAATGAATCGACGACGGCTGTATCGATCATAAGATGACACTTATCTGCAACTGCAGTCCTGACATCATCACGTACAAAATACCCCATCATTCGCGTCGCAAGCGTTCGATATTCCTTGATAACCGAGGGTAATTCTCCAGTGTAGCTTTGCGCTGCGTGGTGAAATTCGGCCAGCGCCCAACCCAACAATTTGATATGTTTCATCGTGTAGGCTTCCCATGGAATTGTCTCTCCACTCAGGTAATGGTACAGCACTATATACCGATCGCTGCGACCATGCAGTCGCATGATGCGTTTGTCATAGCGAGTACGCACCGGCACGCCTGCGCGCCAGACGTGCTCCGCCAGTGCATCGACGTGATCAATTCGCTCTACGATACAGGGTTCATGTTTCAACAACATGACATTGACCTCGCCGACACGTGACGATACATGATGCGAGATATTACGATACCCGCCGCGAACCGATCTGAGCTGGAACGACGGTATACCGTAGCTCTCAAGTATCCGAGCGAGCAAGTCTTTGGGCAGACTAGCGCCGCTCATAGGTTACGAAGTCATAATCGTACTGATTTTTATCATCTCTTACATGCGGTTCACGCGATGTTTCACGCCAAACTTGCGCGTCGATAGTCGGGAAGGTGACATCACCATCGATGTCGGCGTGCACCTCGGTGACATAGAGCACGTCGGCATGGTCGATGGTCTGTCGATAGATCTCGCCGCCACCGATGACAAATACGCGGTCGGCAAGTTTACGTATCGATGCCACATCATGAATAACCTCGACATCATCGTAAGTAAACTCAACGTCTCGTGTGACAACGATGCTCCGTCGCTCAGGGAGAGGGTGGCCAAGTCGCGATATGATAGAATCAAACGTCTTTCGTCCCATAACAACCGTATGACCAGTCGTCAGTTGCTTAAAATGCCTCAAATCAGCTGGTAAATACCAGGGTAGTCCATCATGTGAACCTATGACATCATTATCACTTTTGGCGACTATGAGAGAAATCATATTGTTATGATATCAAATCTTACTGCTCACATTCGTCTTTTCGACGTACAACTGCATATATAACAGAGTAACGCATCTCTGCAGATGAGTCACTGGGATCGAGTAGGGCGGTAGTAATTTTTTTCTTGCGTGGACCTTCGACAATTTGCGCAGTTCGTGTATTTCTTAGCAACGCTTCAACTTCATGAATTTCAAAGATATCTCTTCGAAAAATATCGATACTCGAAATATCGGGAGGCAGCGTCATCCCTTGTCCAGACGAAGTTATCCTCATACGAGCTGAATTAATAAAACCGACGGTTGCGTTCCAATTGTCTTCTGGATCTGTTACGTTCATCAGAGATTCAGACAGTGTCGAATCAACACTAAATCCTTGCGACGCTAGTAGTATACGGAGTTCTTCCAGCTGCTTATCTATCTGCCCGTAATCTCCCTCACCGAGATTCATAGTATTAATCTCAGGCATATACACATTAAGGATCAAGAACCTTTCTCGTACGGTTTGAAGCGATTTCACCAAGACCAATATCCTTGCTCTTTCCTCATCATTTAGGGAAGTATTCTTCACAAACATACCGTTCATAAACGATTCAGATTGGTGCGTAAGCATTTCCCTTAGGTGTAATGGGGCTGTCGTATTGAGAATTTCAGGCGTATCTTCATCTTCATCGCTATTTTTCAGAGGAGTATCACTTCCGTCATTTGGAGCATAAAGCGAACGGATGGCTTTAGCACCCAGAAAACCTACGATCGTCCCGATGAAAAATTCACCTGCACGTCTGAATTCTGGGCGTAGGGTTGGCAAAGATGGCCGATCCGAGCTGTTGTTTGACATAATATCTATATTATATCATATTAAAATTGCTTTGTTAATAGGCATATGCTGTTATAATGTTTTGAGCTAGCTATTATCAGGGGTACAATAATCTATCAGAGAGTAAGTTGCGGCGAGAACGTAAAATGAGCGTTTCCGCTGTAGGTATTTCATGCCTCATGCATGCTATGTTCGTTAAGCTTTTGTAATCGAGCCAACCTAATACTCCTCGAACAGTGCACATAATCAGCGGCTTGACCTACGTGTCGTCTCTCGTGTATAGTAGACCGTGTACATATCCGGCCATAGGCCTGCACCTAGCACAACTTTCTGGTACTACTAGCAGCTACTTCGGCTGCAAACGTCGTTTAACTTCTTGAAGTAACTTTGGTTACTCCTCAAAGTCTCACGCCGTTTTCGCTCGAAGTATCTCGCTACTGTTACTCAGGAAGTTGTACTAGATACAGTCCGAGGTCGGATTCTTTAATAGAAAATAACCGAAAGGAATACTATGCAAGATCTCAATGTCAAACAACTTGTCCTGGCCATCACCACGATTGCCGAGGAGAAAAACCTCCCCGAAGAGACGGTCATGGATGTCGTGCAGCAAGCAATTGCGGCAGCCTGGCGCCGTGACAATGGCGACCGTGATCAAGACGTGCGTGCTGAGCTCAACACCGTCAAAGGAACGGCCACTGTCTACGTCATGTATCAGGTTGTCGAAGAAGTTGAAAATCCAGCGACCGAGTTGACTGAAGCCGATGCTCAGAAACTCAAGAAGGGTGCAAAAGTCGGCGATGTCGTCGAGGAGAAACACGAAGCGACTGGTTTTGGCCGCGTCGCCGCCCAGACCGCCAAACAAGTCGTGCTGCAAAAACTCCGCGAAGCCGAGCGTGAAGTCGTCATGGAAGAATTTGCCGACAAGATCGGCACAGTACTGGTGGGCACCGTCCAACGAGTCGAGCCGCGCGTAGTTCGTATCGAGATGGGTAAAACTGTCGGTATACTACCGCAGAGTGAGCAAATCCCCGGTGAATACTACTCTATCGGTTCACGTATCAAAGTGTTCTTAAAAGATGTTGAGCGCGACAATCGTGGCCCACAGCTTATCTTGACTCGTGCCAACGAAGCCTTTGTCGAGTATCTTTTCCGCCAAGAAGTCCCGGAGATGGAGACTGGCGCAGTCGAGATACGGGCGATCGCTCGTGAAGCTGGCAAACGTACCAAACTGGCCGTTGCTAGCACGGTACCTGGTGTCGACCCCGTCGGTACCTTTGTCGGTGGTCATGGGACGCGCGTCAATGCCGTCATGAACGAGATCGGCGAACAGGAAAAAATCGACATCATCACCTACGATGCCGACACCAAAAACTTCATCGCCAACGCTCTCAGCCCAGCTGAGATCGCCAAGATCGAGATCGAAGACGGCGCCAAAGACAAGCGCGCACGTGTCTTTGTCAACGAAGATCAGCAGTCAATCGCTATCGGTCGCGGCGGCCAGAACGTCCGTCTGGCTAGCAAACTAACTGGTTACGAACTCGACATCACCCCAGCTGGCAGCACCACCCCGGTCGCCGTCGCCGCACCAAAAGCCGACAAAAAACCCCGCAAGAATATAGAGGATGATTTGTTTAGTGCGATTGAGGAGACAACCGAAGCGCAAGAGTAGATTTTAGATTATGGATTTTAGATTGTAGAAAAAATCGCATAAACATATAAAACTACCCGCCGATCTAGCGGGTAGTTTTATAAAATACAACATTCTCTGAGTTAATTTAAGCTCCTACTTACGTATTACACCATTTTGTTAGTGAAAACCTACTAACTTTGACTTTCCGATACGTGTTCGGAGCTTATGTCCCTTGCCCAGAAAGATCATCAGTGTCTTTCTGGGCTTTCCTCTGGCGATGTCAGCTGAAGAACGCAGCCTGTGTTGCGCGCTGCTCCTCGAGCTTTTGCTCGATGAGAGCCAAAATGGCCGCAAGCGTCCACTTGGCGAACATCTCATCGAAGAACGCTTCGACACCGGAGTAGGCCACCACGATGTTGCCATCTGCGCTGACCACGCTGCCGAAGTACACCGTGTCGCCTGGCATGATCGCCTCGGGGTGCAAGCACTGCACCTCTCGGCTACCCAATCCCGTCCGCTGGCTCATCCGCTCCTTGGCGGTTGCATGACCCTCGTAGTCATGCTCCCATGCCTCACGCGGCTGGCCGAAGATGCGCTGGGCCAGGATCACCCAAGAGCCGTCGCTTCGTCGTGTCGAGACCCTGATGCAACCTGCATTACGTTTGGCTGCACACCGGAGAGTCTGTTCGATTGATGGCTGGACAAGGTCAATGGCGAACTCTGCCACCCGCTTGCTCACGTACACTGACAATTTGCACCTCCGTGCAATCGATCTGGATCTCCAGATATCTTGCCATTTGGGAAGACACTATTATGATATCACAAATATATATTCTGTCAATACTCACAGATACAATTTAGCACTCTTGCATGACGAGTGCTAGTTTTGTTATACTGGTATATGTAACGAGCATGCGACGAAAATCAGGCCACAAGCTCGACGAGGGAAATGACAATGCCAGAAAATTTTGCAGATTTTATCGATCACTTGACCGACAACGCGCGCGGCAGCTTGCAACATGCCGAGTTGACGGCGCGGAGCCTGGGTAGCTCGTACATCGGGACTGAGCATTTGCTGCTCGGCGTACTCGCGCAGGAGACATCGGTCGGGGCGAAATTGCTGGCTGACGCAGGCGTGACACTCGAGCGAGCCCAGGCGTCGCTCAACCTTACCCCGCGGGCGCTGGTGGTCAGTGTCGGGGCCAAGGGGCTGAGTGAAACAGCCAAGCTGACGCTGCGTATGAGCTGGGATGTTGCTCAGGAATTTCGGCAGGATTTTTGCGGCACCGAGCACATACTCTTTAGTATATTGAGCCAAAAAAATGCCCGTGCGACGGTACTACTGCGCGACATGCATGTCAATGTCGACGAGCTACTGGGCGAGATCGAGAGTTATCTCAATCGCCAACAAGAAAGTGGTGAAGCCATGCAGGGCACGCCCAATACCAAGTCACAGCGTAGCCGCCAACCGGCTCTCAGTAAATTTGGTTCTGACCTGACGCATCTGGCCCGTGAGGGCAAGCTCGACCCGGTCATTGGGCGCGATCAGCAGATCACCCGCATGATTACCATCCTGAGTCGCCGCACCAAAAACAATCCTATCCTCATCGGCGACCCTGGTGTGGGTAAGACAGCCATCGTCGAGGGATTAGCGCAGCGTATCGCGGCTGAGGACGTACCTGAACACCTTTGCGACAAACGCATCATCTTGATCGACCTGCCCGGTATGGTTGCCGGTACCAAATATCGCGGTGAATTCGAAGAACGTCTCAAAAAAGTTATCGACGAGCTGGCAGCCGACAAAAATGCGATTGCCTTTATCGACGAGATGCATCTGCTCGTCGGCGCGGGCTCAGCCGAGGGCAGTATGGACGCCGCCAATATGCTCAAACCTGCCCTAGCACGTGGTCAGGTGCGCATGATCGGCGCTACGACGCTCGACGAATACCGCAAACACATCGAAAAAGACGCCGCGCTCGAGCGCCGCTTGCAACCAGTCATGGTACCCGAGCCAAGTTATACTGACACGGTGGCGATTGTTCGCGGCTTGCGTTCACACTACGAGACCTATCACGGCGTGACCATGAGCGACGAAGTCGTCGAAGATGCTGTCTACATGGCCGATCGCTACGTATCTGAACGGCACATGCCCGACAAAGCCCTCGATGTCATCGACGAAGCGGCCGCGCTGGTACGGGTCAAGCAAGGTCAAAAACCAGGTAAAAGTCGCGAGCTCAACCGTGAGATTCGTCACCTAGAGGAGAAGATGGAAGAAGCCGCCACGGCTGAGGACTACGAACGCGCCGCGTTGTACAAGATGCGTATGAGTCGTTTGCGCGAAAAGCTCGATGAACTCGCCAAAGCTTCGAAGACTGCGGCCTCGTCGCGCCTGACAAGTGATGTCATCGCCGAAGCGGTTGCCACCATGACCGGCATACCGGTGCGTCAACTCAAGCGCTCAGAGATGACGCTGCTTTCCAAGCTTGAAAACCATCTCAGTAAATCGATCATTGGCCAACATGAAGCTGTCAGTAAAGTTGCAAAAGCGATTCGCCGTGCTCGTAGCGGCATCACCAGCGGTACACGCCCAATAGGATCGTTTATCTTTATGGGTCCGACCGGAGTCGGTAAGACTGAGTTAGCCCGCGTGCTTGCCCGTGAAGTCTTCGGCAGCGACGACGCGCTGATCAAGATCGACATGAGTGAATTTCGTGAACATCACACCACGAGTCGCCTCGTCGGCGCACCAGCTGGCTACGTCGGCTACGAAGACGGCGGCCAACTGACCGACAAGATTCGCCGCCAACCCTACAGTGTGGTGCTGTTCGATGAGATCGAAAAAGCCCATCGTGATGTCTTCCAGTTACTACTCCAGTTACTCGAAGATGGCACGTTGACCGATGCCAAGGGGCGCAAAGTTGATTTTAGCAACACTATTGTTATATTGACCAGCAACCTCGGCAGCGAAGCCATGTACCGCGAGGCCGAGATGGGCTTCGAGGCGCGAACCAGCCGAGACCGCGACGATCTCGCAGTTGTTCACGAGCGCAACGAGTCGGCTGCCAAAAAATCACTCGAAGGTATGATGCGGCCTGAGCTTATCAACCGGTTTGACGATATCATCGTCTTCCATGCGCTTAGTCGAGGTGAAGTTAGTAAGATTTTTGACCTGCAGATCGGTGAATTACAAAAACGTCTGAGCCGCAAAGGCATCGGGCTCGTTATCACACCGAAAGCCAAGAAGGTCTTGATGGACAAGGGCTATAACGCTCATCACGGTGTACGGCCGCTGCGCCGTACACTGCAAAACGAGATCGAACACCCCATCGCTGAGGGGCTGATAGCGGGGAGCTACCAAAAAGGTACGATTGTCCGCATCGACGGTAAAAAAGGTGAGATAATAGTGTCACATATCGAAGAAACGGAGTCACGTGCCGCCAAAGTCACGCCATAGTTTTGTCCGTCTCGGCATCTTGTTAGTGCTACTTGCTGGAGCTGTCTGGGTGTTGCTCAATCGCCAATTTGTTATCGATCAGCTGACTGTCTGGCAATACAAACCATCAAGTGACATCACGGCTATCGCCAATCGCGCGTCGTTTAACGACACGGGTAGGTTTTTGTTTTATGCATCGCGGCCGCAGATCAGCGACCGAGCGGAGTTCAACCGACAATGCCGTCGGCTCGTCGAAAAAACCGCTATTTTGGGCTGCTATGTCAATCGTCAGATATTTGTCTTCGACATCACCGACCAGCGGCTCGATGGTATCAAAGAAGTGACGGCCGCCCATGAGATGCTGCATGCCGCCTACGACCGTCTCAGTACGTCAGAAAAAACTCGCGTTGATGCGCTTATCAGCCAACAAGCCGAACGTATCACCGACCAAAAACTACGTGATCGTCTGGCGCTTTATGACCAGACTGAACCGGGCGAGCGTCTCAATGAACTGCACTCAATACTTGGTTCTGAGATAGACAATTTGTCATCGGAGCTCGAAACCTACTACAAACAGTATTTTACGGATCGCGCAGCCTTGGTGGCACTCAGCAATAAGTATGAAACTGTGTTCAACGAAATCGAAGCCAAACAAACCTCACTCATCGATGAGCTCAATCGCTTGGCTGACCAAGTGAGCGCGGCGTCGGACGTCTACACGAAAGCCCTGGCGACCTTGCAAGCCGACATCAACAATTTCAACGCCCGTGCTCGTAGTGGTGGCTTCACCAGTCAAGCGGCGTTCAACACCGAGCGTGACCGATTGCTGGCTCGGCAAGAAAAGCTCCAGGCCGACCGCTTGGCAATCAATGCCAATATTGACGTATACAACCAGAAAAAGGCCGAGCTCGATGCGCTGAACACGACCGCCGAAGGCCTGCAAAAGAGCATTAATTCGACCGCACTGCCTGAGGCGCCGGCACTGTAGAGTAGAATAGAGATTATGGATTATAGAATATAGAATGACGAAGTTGAAGACAACCTATACATGTCAACAGTGCGCCGCGAGTTATGGCAAATGGGCGGGGCGGTGTGAAAATTGTGGCGCCTGGAATAGTCTGGTTGAGTCGGCGGCGACTCCAGCAGGCAAGACGGCCGTTAGTCGATCCCAGGGAAAATTACTAGAGGCCAAACGACTCGATGCGGTGAAAATCGATTCGGTTAAAGATCGACAGAGTACCGGTATCGCTGATATCGATACTGTGCTCGGTGGCGGTATCATGGCGGGCGGCGTGATGTTGGTCGCCGGTGAACCAGGGATTGGTAAAAGTACGTTGCTTCTGCAAATTGCGGCTCACGTCGCCGATACCCAGCCAGTCCTCTATGTCACTGGTGAGGAGTCAGCAGGGCAGGTGAAGCTACGTGCCAATCGACTCGGCGCCAGTGCAGCGGGACAGCTATCACTTATCAGTACGACGAGTGCCGACGATATCGCGGCGACTATTGCCAGCGGTAGTTATAATCTCGTTATCGTTGACTCGGTACAGACACTCGTCATGGCAGATATCGCTAGCGCGCCAGGTACGGTTAGTCAGATCACCAATGCGACCAATCTCATCATTCAGTCGGCCAAACGTAGTAATACGGCGGTGATGTTGGTTGGACATGTTACCAAAGAGGGAAGTATTGCTGGGCCAAAGGTTATGGAGCATCTGGTCGATGTCGTATTGCAATTTGAAGGCGATCGCTATGGTGGGTTCAAAATGGTGCGGGCTGTCAAAAACCGTTATGGTAGCACAGCTGAACTTGCCATCTTTGAGATGAACGACCGTGGTCTCGTGCCAGTCGACAATCCATCTGCTAGTCTTCTGGCCGAACGTTCTCACGTCGATGGTTCGATAATACTCGCGACCATGGAAGGTAATCGCTCACTTCTGGTTGAGATACAAGCTCTTGTCAACCCGACAAGCTTTGGCTACCCCAAACGAACTGCTAGCGGCTTTGACCTCAATCGGCTTAATTTGCTTGTCGCCGTGCTCGAAAAGCGCACAAAACTACATCTCAGCGACAAAGACATCTTCGTCAATGTCGTTGGTGGGCTCAAACTACGTGATCCGGCGGCTGATCTTGCGGTCTGCATGGCAATAGCTAGTGCCGCAGCGGGAAGGGCGATGGACCAACATGCCGTCGTGTATGGTGAGGTCGGTCTCGGTGGAGAGATTCGTAGCTCGGCGGGTAGCGCCAAGCGGATTGCCGAAGCGCGTAAGCTTGGTTTTACCTATGCCGTCGCACCTGCGACCAAGCCGGCTGACGCTTTCATAAAGCCAGCCCACGACGTAAGAACAGTCCTCACGTCATACTTAACACGTAAAACGAAAGAGACATCATGACATATTTAGAAATTATTGGCAGCCTCATCGCTGTTCAGACCAGTTATCTCGCGTACAAGGCATTCGGACCGGCTACGCGTCTACAGAAGGCATCATTGCCGAAAATCGTGTGTGACACGAGTGCGCTTATCGATGGTCGAATTGTTGCCATTGCACGATCAGGATTTTTGAGTGCCGAGATTATCATACCGCGTAGTGTTGTGCGCGAGCTACAGTACATGGCCGACCGCGCCGACCACGATAAGCGCGAGCGAGCCCGCTATGGACTCGATGTTGTGAAAGAATTACAAGACATCGCCCATATCAGCGTGACAAATTATGATGATGGCATCGTGCATAACGACGGTGTCGATGAACAGCTCATGGTAATCGCAAAAAAACTTGGTGCTCGCCTGTGCACGACTGATTATAATCTCAACAAAGTCGCCCGAACCGAACAAATCACCGTCGTCAATGTCAATGAGCTGGCTCATGCCCTCAGACCAATGCACCTCCCAGGTGAAATTATCAGTGTGGGAATCGTCGCCCCAGGCCAAAACAAGGATCAAGGCGTCGGGTATCTTGACGATGGTACGATGGTTGTCGTTGACCGTGCAAAATCGGCTATTGGCCAAACGATTGAGGCGGAAACAACCCGAGTAATTCAGACAGAAGCGGGTCGTATGGTGTTTGCGCGAACAGCATCATCACCCGCTCGTCCCGTACCTCAACGATCAACTACACGACCACAATATCGTAAATCGTCTCATGCGCCGCGCCCACCCAAACCGACCAGTCGTGAAGATGCTCTGATTGACCTTGCTAACCGATGACAACCGAGATGTTTTTTCCTAGACAGTTCGGGTTTTATAGTGGGTTACTGAGTGTGCCAACGTAGAGGGCGGTGTCCGTCACGGTGACAGTGACTGTGCCGTTTTTTGGCCCGTCGTACGAAACACTATAGCTGCCACTGCCAGTGCCTGGCAACGTACCGATTTCTTGACCGTCAACAGTGAAGACGACAGACTGAATTGTGTGAGTGCCTTGTGAGACGCTTGCAGTAATCTTCTTGCTGCCAGATGTGATAGTTGTGACGTATGGTCGAACGTCATCACACTTGTGTACATCGTCGTCAGCATTGGCATCGTAACCACTTGGAGAGATATAGAGCGTTTTCTTTGTGATTGGGTCAGTGAACTTCTGAACGTCGATGACTTCTTTGGCATTCTCTGGTGTACAGTCGGTTGCTTTTTTCTTTGAGACTTTATCGAACGTGATTTTTTCGGTTGGATTAGCCTGAGACTTGTTGTACCACGACGGGAAGAGGTCGCTTCGGCCACTGACTGTTAGTCGCTGTACGCCTGCAGGCTGTGTAAACCAATCACCAGCCTTCCAGCTGCTGTCTTTTGCGAAGATGTCAGTGTGTACTGGGCCCATGATTTTGTTGATAGTCGGCCCAATACGACTACTGAGTGCATCACTCATCGGCCGAGTATCGTGATTACCTACCCATACGCCCAGAGCAACTCGAGGGCTCGTACTCATCATCCAAAGGTCTTTTGATTTGGCGCCAGCGTTACTTGTACCAGTTTTGGTAAATGTCTTGACGCCTGGCACAACGAGACCTGACGCGCCTCGACCATATGAAGGAGCACGAGCAGTATCGTCACTCAATATATCGGCAATGATATAAGGAATTTGCGGATCAATAACTTGGGTGCCTTCATCGTTCCACTTCTTGATGACTTGGCCTTCAGAGTTTTTTACTTCAATGACGCTTGACGGTGCTTTGTAGACACCCATTCGCGCGATGGTTGCGAAAGCCGCAGTATGCTCGACTTGCTTTACTTCGCAGCCACCGATTGCTGCTGCCAAACCAACTTCTCGGTTGGCGCCATTCGTACAGTACGATTTGTCACCCATATCATGTATGGTGTTAAGCGTTAGTTCTCGACCGGCAATGTACATCGCCTTAATGGCCGGTATATTGCGTGACTCAGCCAGTCCCGAACGGATTGGTATGGCTCCGCGGAACTTGTTATCGAAGTTCATAACTGATTTGCCGTCACCGGTCGTATAAATACTCTGCGGCAGTTGCTCGTCAGACAAGATAGAGCCGGCGCCGTAGTTGACACCATCACGTTGCTTAAAGAGTGCCGAAAAGACCAATGGCTTAATGCTCGAACCGGGCTGCAAAAAAGCAATTGCCGAGTTAACAGAGCCATAGCCGGGGTACTCATAGTCACGACTTCCACGCATGGCCAGTATTTGACCAGTTGGCACGTCGATCATGGTTGCGGCGCCGTTATCGAAGTTGGCGGCGCGAGGCATTGGACCGTTAAATAGATCAACAAATGCTTGGTCAACGATTTGCTGGGCTCGCCAGTCGAGTGTGGTCTTGATGGTTAGTCCACCTGCCCCCACCGTGGCTTGACCCAGGTCGGCTTCTAGCTGGGCTTTAACATATTGCACGAAATGAGGTGCCTTAATACCAGCAAACTGGTCTGACTCTGGTTTGATAGTATCAAGAACGGCGACTTTTTTAGCTTCGGCCGCCTCAGCTTTGGTGATATACCCCTGTTCGGCCATATAATCGAGTGTCGTTTGCTGTCGGGCGATGAGATCTTTTTTGGCAACAGGGTCTTCGATGGCTGAGTAGGGGTTGAAACGCCCTGGCTGCTGAGGTATGGCGGCAAGTAATGAGGCTTCAGCGAGGGTCAAATCTTTGGCGTCTTTTTCAAAATACGTTCGAGAGGCTGATTGTACGCCGTTGCGTCGACCACCATATGATGACTCATTGAGATACATTGTGAGAATCTGATCTTTGTTATATGACCGCTCAACCTCTATGGCCAAAATAGTTTCTTTGATCTTACGAGGGACACCACCGAAACTACGGTCACCGGCTTCGTCACGAAAGAATACCTGTTTGACGAGTTGCTGAGTTAGAGTGGAAGCACCTTGAGTATCACCACCTTTGAAGTTATTCCAGGTGGCACGGATGATACCAGTCGCGCTAAACCCGCCGTGTTTATAAAAGTCTTTATCTTCGATTGCGATTGTCGCATTCTTCATGTGTTTGGAAATTTCTTCTGATTTGACGACAAGTTTGTAATCGCCTGAACCTTTGTCTTCCCATAGCAATTCACCATTGCGATCATAATATCGACTAACCGTGGTCTGTACACGACTCGATAATTCACCTGGTCTGATAGAGGCAATTTCCTGACGGTAATACGCAAATAAACCAGCTATCAGAAGCACCACGAGTAGTATGCCGACACCAATGATCTTGCCGGTCATAATCAAGCCTTCGCGGCTAAACCAATACGCCCAAAAACGTTTTGGATGCAGACGATACATCATGCGTTCGACAGGATGTTTCGGCAATGTCGCAAGGTATTCTGCCTTGCGGCGAGCACGGGTCTCTTTCTTGACCTTGTGTCTCGTCGCTAGATTTGAATACACACTAAGGGTTTTCGATGATTTCTTTGAGCCTTTGGCCACAACTACCACTCCTTCTATGTAAGCTTAGCAATATTATAGCGCAATGGTTCGTATAACGTATACCGTATTTCGTATAGCGTATCAGCTGCAAATCAGACATGGCCCGAGGCTACCCATATTTCTTTTTTCATGCGATTATATAGGTATGACATTATCCGAAGAACTGCAGTGGCGAGGTTTCGTTAACCAGACAACATTTGACAGCCCGGCGGCAATCGATCAGCCGCGGACGTTTTACCTCGGAGTCGATCCCAGTGCTGATAGTATGACGATCGGTAACCTAGCCGCTGTTATGCTTGTCAAGCACCTCATAGCCGGTGGACATAAGGCGATCGTACTGGTCGGTGGTGCGACAGGTATGATCGGTGACCCCAAAGATGACCAAGAACGTCAACTCAAATCGCTCGATGAGATCGCTCATAACAAAGCCGGTATAGCCGCGCAGTATCGTCAAATCCTTGAGGGCGAGAGTTTCGAGATGGTCGATAATTATGACTGGTTCAAAGACATGGGGTACTTACAATTTCTGCGTGATATCGGCAAGCATTTCTCGATGACACAGCTACTCGATCGGGATTTTGTGAAGGCACGCATCGGTGAGGGCGGCGTTGGGATCAGTTATGCAGAATTTAGCTACTCACTGATCCAAGGCTATGATTATCTCTATCTGTTCCGTGAAAAAGGCGCGACATTGCAAATCGGTGGCTCTGACCAGTGGGGCAACATGCTCTCAGGTACACAGATGATCCGCAAACTCGATGACGGCGAAGCGCATGTCTGGACGATCCCACTGGTGATCAATAAATCGACAGGGGTCAAATTTGGCAAGAGTGAAGGCGGCGCCGTCTGGCTTGATCCGACCAAGACAAGTGTGTACCAGTTTTACCAGTTTTGGCTCAATGCAGATGACGCCGGTGTCGGTGATTACCTCAAGATCTACACCCGTATCGCCCCTCACGAATATGATTTACTTATGGAAGAGTTCTCGCGCAACCCCGCTGGTCGAGCAGCCCAGAAATACCTCGCCTACGAAGTCACCAAGCTTGTACATGGCGCCGATCGAGCTGAAAATGCTCGCAATATTACGAGTACTCTGTTTGGTGACACGCCGTTTGATCAGCTTCTTAGCGAAGAACTCGATATGTTGGCGCTTGAGATTCCGACAACGACGGCAAGCAACGTGCTCGACGCACTCACGATGACCGGCCTCGTCGCAAGCAATAGCGAAGCCCGCCGACTCGTCGATAGTGGCGCTATCAGCATCAATGGCGACAAGGTGACATCGCTTGATGCGGCGTTACCTGTGCCGAGCCTGCTCAAAAAAGGCAAAAACAGCTTTGTCTTGGTGAGATAACACCTCATGAAATTATCGACGCCGCTCAGTGACATAAAAGGCGTGGGCGAGAAGACATGGCTGCAATTGCAGGTAGCCGGTCTCGTCACTGTAGGTGATCTCATACAATTTTTACCACGGACATACGAGGACTATACCAAGGTATCGCAGATCAGCGAACTTCATCCGGGAAATGTCGTCGTCAGAGGTACGATCAGCCAGATTTCATCTCGTTACGTTCGGCGGGGGCTTCACGTCACAACGGCGGTACTGAGTGATGGGTCGGGCAAAGTGCCGATGACGTGGTTTAATCAGCCGTATCGGGCTAAGCATCTCGCAGGGGGCGGAGAATGGCTGGTAGCGGGCGAATTTGCTTTCTCGCAGCGGCGGTATCAGCTGCTCAATCCAAGTGTTCGCAGCAGCGAGGAGGTTATCGAATCGGGCAATGCTATCGTGCCGATCTATCGCCAGGTGTCTGGTCTCAAATCGACACAACTACGGACACTTATCGAGGAGATCCGACCCGTCATCACGATGCTACCCGAACTACTCCCTGAAAAGCTCGTATCTCATGCCAATCTCTCGACGTATGCTGACGCAATGCTGGCGCTCCATTTTCCGGAAAATTCATCAGATGTTGAGAGGGGTAAGCAACGAATTGGTTTTCAAGAACTCGTCGAGTTACTCTATGCCTCGGAGCTTAACCGTGCTGACAATGCGGCACTAGAGAGCTATGTGATTGATTTTGATCTCGAGGCCGTCAAGCAATTTGTGGCCGCCTTGCCATTTCGTCTGACCAACGATCAGCGCCGAGCAGCCTGGGATATCATCCAGAATTTTGCATCGGGCATACCGATGAACCGACTGCTGCAAGGCGATGTGGGTTCGGGCAAAACAGTAGTGGCTGGTCTCGCGGCACTGGTCGCGGCTCGAGCAGGCTATCAGACGGCTATCATGGCGCCGACTGAGTTACTGGCGCGGCAACATGCCGAGACGCTCGCACAATTGCTTGAGCCGTTTGGGGTAACGGTGGGTCTGCTGATAGGTAGTCTCAGCAAGAAACCCAAAGACCAGCTCAAACAGCAAATCGCTGGCGGATCGATTGCGGTCACTGTCGGCACGCACGCGCTATTACAGGAAAGTGTGGCGTTTCACCAGCTCGGTTTTGTGGTAATCGATGAGCAACATCGGTTTGGGGTAGCGCAGCGTCAGAAACTGCTCAGCAAGGGGCACAAGTTACCGCACTTACTTGCTATGACGGCGACGCCCATTCCACGGAGTCTGCAATTGACGGTCTATGGTGAGCTGGAAGTATCGTTGCTGCAAGAAAAACCAGTTGGGCGCAAGCCGATCATCACGAAGATCATCTCACCGACGAGCCGCGCTAGTCTGCTCGCCAGTGTCGATAAAGAGATCGCCAACGACAGGCAGGTTTACATTGTCTGTCCACTGATTGAAGCTACCACGCCCGAATCACCCCCACAAACTTCTTCGGAGCACTCTTTACGGGCGGCTTCGCCGGCCCGTGGCGTTCGGCTGGCCGAGACGGCCACGGTCTCCTCAAAAGTTCGTGGGGCTGATTCGGCTGGCGATTACATAAATGATCTTCCAAAATCCAAAATCCAAAATCCAAAATCCAATTTTGAAGATTTCACTTCAGAGTTAGCCAGTGTCACGACGGAGTATGAACGGTTGCAAAAAACCGTGTTCAAGCATCGCCGCATTGGGCTACTGCATGGCAAGATGGCAGCCGATGAAAAAGATGCCGTCATGCGACGCTTTGTGAACCGGGAGATCGACGTCTTGGTCAGTACCACCGTCGTCGAAGTGGGTGTGGACGTGCCCAACGCGACAGTCATGATTATCGAAGGCGCTGAGCGGTTTGGGTTGGCGCAGTTACATCAGCTTCGTGGCCGAGTCGGCCGAAGTGAGCAACAGAGTTATTGCTATCTTGTCACGACGGAGAGTAAACAGACGACGAGTTTACGCCTACGTGAGCTGGAGCATAGCAACGACGGTTTTTACCTGGCCGAGAAAGACCTTGAACTGCGCGGTCCAGGCGAGATATACGGTCGCATGCAGCACGGTCAGCTCAATCTCCAGGTTGCCAGCCTGGCCGATACGCGGGCTATCGTGGCAGTCAAGCGTGCCATCGCCTGGGCTAAAGAAAACAGTATCGATCTGTTACAATACGAGGGTATGCGCGAGCGTGTCGAACGTTACCGCAGATTAACAACACTAAACTAATGCAGTAGATTTTAGAAGTTAGATTTTGGATTTTGGGAAAAATTACATAATCATCATTCTAAAATCCATAATCCATCTTCTACTATGTACAGTGGTACTACCATCAGACTCAAATCAGGCCGCGTCATGGGCGCGCATCAGAAGATCGACCGCGTGGCCCGGCGCGAGCTCGCTGAGCTACTGCCAGCGCGGCGGTATTTTCCTGCCATCGATGGAATCTTGCATTTTGAGGGTGTCAACGGCCCCGACGGTATCAAACGTAAGAGCCCGTCAGTCGATGAGCCGTGGCATTATGTTGACCCGACAAACGCTGATGACAATCAAGTCTACCGTCTCATCAATGATCATATCGACAATTTGACCGATGCACTTGTCGATGGTAACCGTGAACGGGCGGCATTTGAGGCGGCCTGGTTGAGTCACGCCATAGTCGACGCCATGACGCCGGCGCATCACTACCCGCTCAGCGACAAGATAGAGGAATTGTGGGGCAAGCCCAAAGAAGAGCGCACGAGTATCAAAGAAAAAAATGTCATCCCTGGCGATAACCGCCGTGATCAGCTGTCAAAAAATTGGCAGTACTGGGGGGCAAAGGGTGTCTTCACGACCCATGTTATGTTTGAATTTGGTGTTGCGAGCACCATTACGCCACTGCGGTTTTCCGGAGTGCGTCCTGACAACAATATGATTGTACGTGCGCGGCGTGAAGGCTTTGAGACTATCATGCGAGAGCGTGTGCTCAAGGTCTATGATCTGCACATGTATGATGAATTCCATGAACGTGGCTGGAATCGTCACTTGGCTCACCAGACAAGAACGATACTAATACCACGGATTATTCGGACGGTTATACTGGCGTGGTTTATCGCCAGTGAACGGGCGGCCGAGCGCCGAGCACGACGATGAGCCTACGCATTATCGCAGGGCAGTTTGGCGGACGGACGATTGCGACGAGTGATAGTTATAAAACTCACCCAATGGGCGACCGGATACGCAGCTCTCTCTTTAACATATTGGGAGATATATCAGGCCTAACGGTGCTCGATGCTTTTGCTGGTTCGGGTAGCCTTGGCTTCGAGGCGCTCAGTCGGGGAGCAGCAGATGTCACTTTTATCGAACGCGATCGCGCGGCGCAACGAGTGATCGCGAAAAATATCGAGACGCTCGGCGTGGCAACCCAGGCGAAACTCATCAGGGGTAGTGTGGCCGCATGGGATGAAACGACTACAATTGTCTCGGTGGACAATCGCAGTAATGATTACGAACGATTTGACCTTATCTTTGCTGATCCGCCATACAACGATTTGCAGTTATCCACAGTATTTCGGCTCAAAAACCATTTGCAACCGAAAGGGCTTATGATATTATCATATCCAGGTAGGGAGTCTGTGCCGACCGTTAATGGAGTTGTTGTGGTGGACAATCGTAGTTACGGAGACGCGGCACTGGCTTTCTACCGCCTAGATAAGATGGACGCATGAGAGCGTCTTTTTTATTTGTAGCAGAGGTCGTACGGCATGGGTGACCCCTTGTCATGGGTTTTAATATTTGGAACAACCGTCTTTTTATTCGCAACGATATATCGATTCATCGTACGTGACAAGCAAAACGATCCGTCTCGAATAGCTCGTCTCAAACAAAACTTTGGCGTTCAGAATATCCAGCAGGGATTTCCGATTGATCAGAGCAGCGAGGAGATAATTCAGGGTGTATTTGATACGCCAATTCAGGCGTATAATCAATTGCTTGAAGGTGACACATGGCTATATATTCAAGTAACGTCGCTGACAGGACAAGATCATAATTTTAACGTGATTTCACCGTGGTCGGTCACGGTTTTTGCCAGACGCTTGGATGCGTATTTTCCATCGATTGCCTGTGTTCATGCGGGTTACTCGATTCGGCAGACGGCTTACATTCGTGCGATTGAAAATGGACAATTGGTACTATGTGAAGGGATTATTAGTAAGGATTACCGTCTGTATGCGCAACCAGATATGAGGCTTGATGCCCTAAGTATTTTTACGCCTGAGGTTCTCAAGCGAATACCATCCTCACCGGCTCAAGCATCATTAATGTTGCGAAAAATATACTTTATTATATATTACCCGGTAATCTTGCGCCTGAGGAAATGCTTGAGTCGCTTCTGGCCCATAGCAATGATCTATCAGTAGCGCTTGTCGAGAATGCTCATCGCTGGGCGGCTAGTGCGGCAAATCACGACAAGTTACAGAGCATTATCGACTCAGAGTTGGGTGTAACACTACGAGAATTGGATGAACGCTGACAAGCCTAGGTTTGGTATATAGTAAAATTCACCCCTGATGTCGGGGTGAATTTTACTATTAGGTGTCGCAAGGGGTTTATTGACCGTTGCTGTCGCAAGTTGCAGATATAAACAATGTGACAGTACGATATGCTTCTTGGTTGCCCATTGTGCCATAGGTGGGTTGGTCGATGATAATGCGGCTTGCAGTTACACCTTTGGCAATCAAATCAGCCTTGACCTTATTTGCTCGGTCAGAGGAAAGCTTATCGCCATCAGCGCTCGGGCTATCCTGGTTGACTGAACCACGAAGTGTTAACGTAAACTGTTTGCTTGAGAATTTGCTATTGAGCCCTACAATGTCATCAATAGCAGAGTTGGCGAGACCAATATCATCGTACGCACTGCTATCGGGTTTGAAGTAGAAACTCTCAATCGTTTGATTGGTAGCAAGACTGTCGATGCCAGTAAAACCTTCTGACTTTAGATCAGATGGTGTTAAACATCCGACTACAGCCGGAGTCTGCGGCGTTGAGGTAGGGGTGGTTGATGTTGCATCAGATGGTTTGCTATTGAGGACGAAGTTGGTAACTTTGCCGGCAGATACTACGACCG
The DNA here is from genome assembly GCA_049644865.1 of Saccharimonadales bacterium (SeqCode). Taxonomy (GTDB): domain Bacteria; phylum Patescibacteriota; class Saccharimonadia; order Saccharimonadales; family Saccharimonadaceae; genus JAPUDQ01. The sequence continues at coordinate 23,184 of JBARSV010000005.1, read as the reverse complement.
TAGCTCCGGTGAGGGTCTTAGAGTCTTTAATATCAAAGTGGACATTGAAGTCATTGTCCTTTTTGTCGGTATTTTTTAGGGTGTAGGAAGCGCCAGATAGCCCGTCGTGAGCGCGATCAGTGACGCCGTCGCGTCCGTCGCCTGATAAATCTTTCATTTGCTGTTCGTTGTTGTCGCGAACTGCCGACATAAAGCTTGAGGCGACGTTTTGTGCCTGCATCTGTGGGTAGAACAGTAGTGCAAAGATGATTCCACCTATAACAAGTAATCCACCGACGATACCTGCAATGATACGTGGCATCTTTGAGTCTGATGGGGTTGGCGTAGCGGAAGGGGTCGCAACTGGCTGCGACGGCATGGCGGGCGGTGCCTGAGGTGGCGTGGCAGCTGGTTGGTTTGGTTGATTGGTCGTTTGTGGATCCATAAAACTCCTTATCGTTATTATGTAATATTATACCACCGATATGATCATTGGTTGTTTGACTCCTAAATCTCTATCTTATACTCGTATGCTTCAGGTGAGAACTGCCAATGGTAGTTCAAAAACGAATCTTCCGGTGAGAGTATTCTGCTCCACTATGCACCTGATGACAGCGTGATGAATTTGGCCGTCATGAGTTGCCGTAGGTACGACAGCATTCTTCTACTATCTATATCAGACGGACATTTGAGCGCGTTTTTTTGTTTTAAGGTTATGTTTGCGAAGAAATAACTAGTTGTATACCCTAAAAGCATGCCCGAATATATGAGACCTGATGCTATCGAATTACTTGAAGATACAAGACTTACATTAGCACTTCGTGATCTTGCTGAAGCGCTTCGTAGTGGTGGTCCCATCCCTCATGACGTCGTCAGGCGCGGCATCGAAGCATTGATGGCGGATATCCCCAGGGTATTGGAAGTGGGATGTGGTATACCTGGCTTGGAGGAAAGGGAACTCCGTAAGCGCGCAGCGCTCGAGCCTGACAATGAGAATCACGATGTTGTACGGAGACTTACGGCTGAAATCGACGACTTGGAAGTGCGGATACACGATGCTTGTGACTTACTTGCTGATCCCAATGTCACCAGAGACGAAGTTGCAGCATTTCTCCGTTTATATAGGTAGATCATATACGACAATAGTCACACCAATCCCGACCTGTTAAACTGGTATGTACGCGGACGCGGTGACTACGTGAAACGCAAATAATCGTATACACGTATACGTGTCTCGCGCCGAGTGTCCGAAAAGACACAAAACTATCTGTATAACTCAACAATTTACGCGGATGTGGTGAAATTGGTATACACGTATGCCTTAGGTGAGAGCTGCCAGTGGCAGTTCGGAAACGAATCTTCCGATGACAGCTGTGCTGGCAATCGTGAAGTTCGGGGGTCGCCGAAGGTGACCATATGCCTCTCGCCCTCGGCGAGCTGTTACATTACAATAGATATTACGCGGATGTGGTGAAATTGGTATACACGTATGCCTTAGGAGCATATGCCTTCGGGCGTGCTGGTTCAAGTCCAGTCATCCGCACCAAGATACAATCAGAAGCATGAATGCATCTTGCTGACGGAGCGTTATTTTGTAATAGATTGGTAATCAAAGGTACTGATCAAATACCTGTTGTAGATTCTTTCGAAACTCTATACTAGTGTCTATGACTAAGCCCATTGCACTATTTGACATTGACAATACACTATATGAAGGGTTTTCATATTTTGGACTACTAAAGACACAGGTGATAGAAGGCATTATCGATACATGTGTCTTGGCTGATGCGACAACAAGCATGCAAAAATATAAGGCTGGAATTCAAGACTACGAAACAACGATCGTAGAACTACTTGATATCTATGCAAACGGCCTAAGGGGTAAGCGCTATGATGTGGTTCTAGAATCAACGAGGCGCATATATAGGAAATCGATGAAGTTCTTTTCATACGCCGAGCCTACTATCGATGTATTGCGAGACTCTCACGATATTGCCTTGGTAACAGGTGAGCCGCAATTTGCGGCACAAGCCGTAGCTGAATTTTTCGGGCTCGAGTCATATTATTGTACTGTATATGAAGTAAAACACGACAAATTTACAGGCAATATTAAAAGTTACCTGGCTTCGCGCCACGAGAAACATGACGCGATAAAACATCTCATGCATGGTCATCGTGCCCAAAACTCATTCGCATTTGGAGATTCAGAGGGAGACATTGAGATGTTACGTGCTGTTCAGTATCCGATATGCCTTAATTGTACGGATGGTTTACGTGATATAGCCACGAAAGAGCACTGGTACCTGCCAGGCTTACATGAAGTCGAGGACTTGGTTAAGGAGTTAATGGAGCGCAGCATCGGGGCGTTAGATGATAACAATGTGTGAAACTAGTGTCGTATGCCATTATCCAATACTGATACACTAGCTATCATTGAAACTGCATTGATACACGGTGATTTTGTCCTTGCGTCTGGCGAAAGAGCTTCGGTGAAACTAGACTTCGATAGGGTTGGGGGTGAACTGTATGAATTGTGCGTTCGTGCCATGGCGGAAATACTGCGAACTCGTTATCCGCACATCAAGACAGTGGTATCTGTCGCTTATGGTGCGACACGCATCGCTGAATCGCTCAAGGAGGAGCTGGACATTACACATATCGCGACAGACCATGACGGAGAAAAACCGAGGGTGTTTCGTCTACTCGGTGGCGTGTGCGACAAGGTAGTGATCATAGAAGATGTCTTCAATAAAGGCACGAATACTGGTAAGGTGGCTCAGTTTATCGTAGCTAACGGAGGAGAAGTATCAGGGATTGTTGCTGTTATAAACCGTTCTCCAACTGCTGTGCCGACCATACAAATGGCATCTGGGCTACATGTACCGGTAGATGCAGCAATACACCACGATATGTCATGAGTCGTGTCCATGATAAATCGTAGTGTTATTGCTTGCATCTAATCATAAAAACGGAGATAGTGGGAGTATGTCAGACACAACACTGTATCTTATAAGGCATCCACATGCTGGGAGCTTAGATGATGGCCCAAGTGAGGCATTCCGCCCTCTGAGTGATCGGGGTGAAGCGGAGGCACGAGATTTGGGTAATTATTTATTAGAGATCATGGGTTGTCAGCCAAATGCGGTTTTGCGTGAGGCGAGTCGTCGTTCTCAATTAGCTGCACAATATGCAACTGGTCAGGGAAACATTGTAACGCCCATCGAGACGTCAGAATTTCTTGCCCATACAGGGAAGTCAATTGATGGGGTTAATATCGATGTGTATCGAGCGATGCTATCAGTTGATGGTACTGGACTAATTTTTTTGTCCCGACGAGCGATTTTAGCTGCACTAAGGGAAGAGATCAATCAGTTGGTAGCACAAGAACAGAGCTCATCATACTTACAATTGGTATTTCCAACGATAGATGAGGTGGAGCGTCAACCACCACATGATGCAAGTATTGTACCTACCGGCTCAGTGACAAGGGTTCGTATTACAACGGGAGGCAGTGTAGTAGTCGATTATTATGGTCTCTCACCCAAGGATGCGGCACGTTGGGCAAGGCAGAACAAGGAGTGATTGTTAATGGATGACCCTCGTAACCTGCCTGACCATTTCAAGGGTCGCGCTCACGAGGAGATTATCACCGGGCTCGATGCCAATGGTGTGAGTCTTGAGATTGCCTGTGAGAATACGCTACGGGATTTTAACATGGGTTCAATTGTACGTACTGCAAATGCCTTCGGGGTATGGCGCGTGCATATCGTCGGGCGGCGGCAGTGGAACAAACGCGGTGCTATGGCAACGAACAAATACCTACATGTCTATCACCACCCGACGATCGAGGACTTCGCGGCCGACCTACGGAGTCGGGGCGTGGCGCTGATTGCTATCGAAAATAATGTAGTTTCCGAGTCATTGCAGCACACAATACTGCCGGAAAAAGCGTGCTTGATTTTCGGCCAGGAAGGCCCCGGACTCTCTGATGAGTTTCTCTCCATTGCGGACCTGGTGCTGCATATCGACCAGTATGGCAGTACGCGCAGCCTCAACGTCGGACATGCCGCCGCTATCGCAATGTATGAATGGTCGCGCCAACATACCGCAATCTGACGGACTGGTTCTCACGCTCGGGAGTGACGCGTATCTGTCATAGCCATCACATGTTCCAGCAGTATCAAACATAATAATTCCAATAAATACATGCTATAGCGGATATTTATTGGAATAATTATGACATACGCTAAAACTTAGTATGAGGATAGCGCGCCCGGACATGCTCGAGTAGGGCCTGCTCGTTATCGAGGTTGAGGGCTTCGAAATACGATATGTATTCATCGACATGAAGTCGGGCGCAGATTGTCTCTATCACATCTCGACAGGCGAAGGGAGTGATCCAGGTACTTCTCTGTAGTTGATAACAACCAGACAGGCGCAGAAAATGAGTCAACTTATCGCGAGAAGTTTTATGTTTTTCAGGAATATCATAGATAATTACTCTCCAGCGCTTGTCCCATGTCTCAGCTGGCATAATCTCATATGCCGAACGTTGTTTGAGCCGTCGCTTGGCCTTATCGGTGAGCTGTAGGCCATGCAAGTAGTCGCCACTGAGGTAGTTCTGTTCTTTCATATAGTACAGGACTCGGCGTAATTCTCTCTCCCGCGATCGTTTGTCAAGGTGGTTAAATAGAGCGGAGAGGGGTTTTTCAAGCCCCAATGCCAGTCCAGGCAGTGCAATAATTCCTCCAACAGCAGCAGTTGTCACGCTAAATTTGATGACCTCGTCAATGATCCTACTAGTTGAATCGTTGCGTCCCATTCTAATAAGTATATGCTATAGCGTACGTTTATTGGAATATTTGGATAGTGTTCTTATTGTGACGGAGAGTTAGGAGTGGCGAGGAGTCTTTCGTTTGAGTATTTCAAATAAAAATTGACAGCATGAGCGTGTTGTGCTATAATGAAAAGACAATGAATATACTAATCAACGTCCATATGCATATGTTGCCGGGTCGAGTCGGTTAGTTTTTTGTGATTGCCATAGAATAACGCCGACTCCCTCGGCGTTTTTGATAGTGAAAAATAATGTATTGGAGAACACCATGAAGGATTTTATATATGAGGACAAACAGGATTGGCGAGAATTAGACCAATCGATCAAAGATCAACCAGTGAATCTGGTGGTGCCAGCGGGCGCTGCGTGTTGCCTTCATCGACCGTGAGTTTGAGGAGATCGCAAGAAGGCTACAAATGCTCGACGCAGGGATTATCCCGATAAACTTGGCACGGTTGGCTGCTCGTCTACTACAAGATGTCGGTTCGTTTGATCAATGCGTGGCCATCGGTAATAGCGCAAAAGACATTACACAGTTTTGGCCTGTCACTGCCAAAGATCAGCCAATAACCGTAGAACTCGACAGCCGCATTCGCGAACAGCGCGTTGTACGCGCGCAATCCGTGAGGGTGTGCGGGACAACGTTGCTTGTCGATGACGTTGCGGTGACGGGCAGGACATTACAAGCAGCCGCAGAGGCGGTTGATGGTGCGGAAGCTGTCAGAATCGGCGTTGGCATGGCATGGGACTCACACCGCCTACGTCGGCGTCTCGCGGGGTGGCCGCTAACGACCTGCGTGACATATTCGCAGAAGGGAGGTGGAGTGCCCGCGATGAATACATTGAAGACGCTGGCAGAAAAACCAGAGGTGGCGGCTGATTATGTCGCACGACGCCTTAGAGGAGATACACGATTTCAAACAATACTAAATCAATACAAGGAGGCAGTATGAAACGATTACAAATAGCAGTAATAGGATCTGCGGGTCCAGAGGAATATCCGTATACAAGGCCAAATGCTGCCATGTATAGAGCGGCTGAGCTGATAGGGGAACTGTTAGGTAAAAGAAATTGCATCGTTATCAATGGTGGAAAGGGTGGAGTCATGGAGGCTGTTTGCAAAGGCGCAAAGCGCACGGGTGCGATCACTGTCGCGGAAATTGCTGCAAATGGGCGCGGCGAGGGCAACAAGTTTGTGGACGTCGAAATCGTGACAGGCGACGTCGCCTATCGTGGCCCGTCACAACTTATCGGCATGAGTGATGCGGTGATATCGATCGGTGGCGGAGCGGGCACATTGCAGGAGATCGCAGTCGCGTATCGAATGAAAAAGCCAATAATACTCATCACTGGTTATGGAGGTTGGACAGACCGCTTAGAGGAAGATTACCTAGACGAAAGACGACTGACATCATTTGTGAGAGTCGATAACGTACGCGATGCCGTAAGGTGTGCGGTGGCTACTGCAAAGGAGCAGACAAATGGAAAAATTTAAGCGCTTATCCTTGCAAAATAGGGTGAAACATGCAACAATTGTCGGGAATATGAGCGGATTATCACCACAACCGTACAAGGGCTCGACAGATTTTTACCCCGAAGACATGCGCGTGCGCAGTTATATCTTTGGGACGTGGCGCAAAGTTGTCGAAGGCTTTGGCTATGAGGCCTATGATGCACCATTGCTTGAGCCCCTCGAAGTCTATGCTGCCAAAACCGGCCAGGAGATTGTCAACGAGCAGACATACCAGTTTACCGACCGTGGTGGACGTAACGTTGCAATTCGGCCAGAGATGACCCCGAGTGTTAGTCGTATGGTCGCGGCACGTCGCCAGGAACTAGGCTACCCTGTACGTTGGTACAATATCGCACAGTTTATGCGCTACGAACGACCGCAGCGCGGCCGAGAACGGGAGTTTTGGCAACTTAATGCTGATATCTTTGGTGTCGATGGCGTCACGGCTGATGCTGAGATCATTGTCATGGCTGATCGAATCATGAAAGCCTTTGGTGCTGACAAAAGCATGTACACGATACGGGTCAACAACCGACGCATGATTAATCTTATGATGAGCGAATATCTCGGTCTCGACGTCGTACAATCGCAGCTGATGATTAAACTATTTGACCGCAAAGATAAGCTGTCACGCGAAGATTTTGATACGCAAGCACGCGATATCTTTGGCGCTGAGCAGATGACTGGCGGCATGGAGAAGATAGCGAAATTACTCGAAGCGACGACGATGGCGGGATTGCCGAAAGAACTGCTCGATAGTGACGTCGTGCGTGACGTGCAAGAGCTCTTCACGCTGCTTCATGAAGCGGGGGTTGAGAATGCAGGGTTTGACATCAGTCTGATGCGAGGCTTTGATTATTATACCGGTATGGTCTTCGAAGTCTTTGACAACCATCCTGACAATAATCGCGCGATGTTTGGCGGCGGCCGCTACGACGGGCTGGTCGGATTATTTGGTGCTGAGCCGGTGCCAACGGTTGGTTTTGCGCCTGGCCTCACCATGACGCAACTGTTTTTGGAATCGCATGGGCTACTGCCACGATTTGTTTCGACAACGGATGTTTACATGGTCGTACTGGGTGACGTCCAAAAAGCCGCGCGTAAGTTAGCTGATGAACTACGGAGCGAGGGTGTACGTGTGGCAGTCGATGTGACAGGACGTAGTATTGACAAGCAGATTCGTACGGCCGTCAAACAAAAGATCAACTATCTACTGTTCGTCGGTGAGCAAGAAATTCGTGATGAGATGTATAAACTCAAAGATGTTGCCAGTGAAACCGAACAAGAGCTCTCGCTCGAACGTGTGGTCAGTACTGTGATTGATCGTCGCCGTCAGCAGCGTCGTTCCCAAAAGCCAAACAATGACGACGTACTTGATGTCTAATGTACTTGCCAAAAGCATAGGCGCTATGGCAGTATAGTACGAGTATGCCAAACACCCTCACACCCACTCAAGCAACAACAATCGGCCCAGAAGGGTCGATTTTTTTAGACGACATCGAGCCGCAGCTCTCTTCCCATCAGCGTGATGCGCTGCGGCGCTGCGGCGCGTGCCTCCTGCAACGAGCATCCTCGCCACTGTCTGGTACGCGTATGTGCGCTGCCGAGGCTGATCGTCAGCCCGAAGCGCCACGACCTGTTGCCATGGCATTTTTGATGGCGCGACTATGCTGTCGCATGGCCCAGGACACGGGAGGTGTTCCCGCTTATCATGGCATTCATCCATAATTCTCAAGGTCGCGGTACGAGCACTCATCTGTTACACTAGGTAGTTATGAAACATACCATCTCAAAACTATCAGATACATCTGTCGCGGTCACGGTCATTGTGGACGAGGCGGAATTTACCCGCGCCAAAGACTACGCGGTAACACGACTTGGTCGAGAAGTAAAAGTACAAGGTTTTCGTAAGGGCAAAGTACCTGCTGCCGTCGTAGAGAAAAATATCGATCCTAGTGTACTAGCTAGTGAGTCTGTAGAATATGCAGTGAACGCAGCGCTCAATGATGTCATTGCCGCCGAAGACTTGCGAGTGCTTGATCAACCGAAGATTGATATCATCAAGTTAGTGCCGTTTACAACGCTAGAGTTTAAGGCCGAAATCGACGTGCTGCCTGAAATCACACTCGGTGACTACAAGAAACTTAAAAGTAAAAAAGCTGCCGTTAGTGTCGACAAAGCCGATATCGACGAAGTCGTCGAACGTATGCGACAGGGATTCTCAGAGAAGATACCCGTCGAACGGCCGGCCAAAGATGGTGATGAAGTCGTCATGAGTTTTAACGGCCGCGATACAGACGGCAATGAAATCGAAGGCGCCAAAGGTGAGGACTATCCACTGACGCTCGGTAGCAAGTCGTTCATCCCTGGCTTTGAAGAGCAGTTGCTCGGGCATAGTGTCGGCGAGATGTTCGACATCGATGTGACGTTCCCTAAGGACTATCATGCTGATCATTTGAAGGGTGCGAAGGTTCGATTTGCAATTGACCTCAAAAAAGTGAATGAGGTGAAGCTGCCAGATGTAGATGACGCATTTGCGAAGAAATCAGGTCCTTTTAACACGGCAAAAGAGTTACTCGACGACATAAAGCGAGAACTAGTCTCTCAAAAAGAGCGTCAGACCCTCGATATGCTCAAGGACGACTTGCTCGGAGAGCTGGTCGGTAAGAGTAAGGTGCCAGTGCCAGAAGTCTTGATCGCTGATCAGCTTCAATCTTTGGAGCGTGATCTTATACAAAATCTCATGTATCGTGGGATGACGATGGAGCAGTATGTGTCGCAACAAGGCTGCAAAGACAAAGAAGAGCTTGTCGCCAAAGAGTTACGACCTATGGCGGAGCGTCGTATACAGGCTGGTCTGGTGTTAGCTGAACTCAGTAAAGCCGAGAAGATAGATGTCTCACATGACGAACTTGAAGCTGAACTCGCCAAACGTAAAGAAGAAGCGCCGACGATGGCCGACCAGCTCGATACTCCCGAAGCCCGTCGCGATATTGCTAACCGTGTGATTACTGAAAAAACAATTGAGCGACTTGTTGAACTAAATAGCAAATCGTAGTATCAATAGTGTAGCTCCGCCCAGAGAAAAGGAGCTGCACATGGAATTTCCCGAATGCACCGATAGCGAGCGCACCCGCAATATGCTGGTGTGGTACTGGTTGATGTTTATGGCTGTCGCCTTGCTGGCGATGGCTGCGACAATCATGCACTTCTCCTGGGCGCGGCTAGTCTACGGACTGCTCGTGGCCTACCTTATGCTCGGCGGCATCGCCTAAGCGGGCAACGAAGACAAGAAACATCGCTGAAGATAACACTCTGCGCGGGGCTGTTATCGTGCACGAGTCTATTCGCGCATGGTATGATAGCAATTATGCGAACGACACGCCTGGATTATGAACGCCGTCGCGATGCTCTGGCCGCAGCCATGAAGGCGACGAGTCACCATGTCGCACTGCAAAAATCTACCTCGAATCTGTTTCGGGCGCGGCACCAAGGCGCTGTCGCTCGGATTGATGTGCGGGGCCTCGACCATGTGATTGATATCGATGAAGAGGCGCTCGTGCTTGACGTTGAGGGTATGACCACCTATGAAGCTATTGTGCGTGAGACGCTGGCGGTCGGACTGATGCCGCCTGTCGTCCCGCAGCTCAAATCGATCACCATCGGTGGCGGCATCTCTGGGCTGGCTATCGAATCGTCGTCGTGGCGCGAGGGTCTGACCCACGAATCAGTGCTGGAGATGGATGTCTTGACTGCTAGTGGTGACGTCGTGACTTGTTCGAAAAATCAGCATCGCGATCTATTTTACGCGATGCCAAATTCGTATGGCACGCTGGGGTATATACTGCGTGTGAAAGTACCACTGCGCCGCGTTAAGCCATTTGTCCATCTAAGAAACATCCGTTTCGACTCGTCCGAATTGCTCATGCGTGAGCTAACAGCTCTATGCGAATCGGGACGATACCAGGGCGAGGCGATTGATTTTGTAGATGGTATGGTCATCAGCCCATCAGAACAGTATGTGACGATTGGCACCCAGGTCGACGATGCACCGTATACCAGTGATTACACGTATATGAATGTGTATTGGCGGTCGATACCGTCGCGTGACGATGATTATCTGACCATCGAAGATTACATATGGCGCTGGGATACTGATTGGTTTTGGTGCTCAAAGAACGTTGGGGCTGATCGGCCACTCATGCGCCGGGTACTTGGGCGTCAGCGGTTGGGCTCGAAGACATATCAGCGGTTGATGCGATTTGAGGGAAAATACCAATTGCTTGAAAAAACGCTGAAACTTGTCGGTACTCATCAACCACGCGAGGCGGTCATACAAGACGTCCAATTGCCAAACGCGCAGGTCGCTCGATTTCTTGATTTCTTCCATGAGACGATCGGCATTAATCCGATATGGTTGTGTCCGACCAGGGCACTTCCGGTTGGCAAGCAGTGGCCATGGACTTTGTATCCTATGAAGGCGGGTGAATTGTACGTCAATGTCGGGTTTTGGGATACGGTACCGACAACTCACGGTGCGACGACGGGGCATTATAACCGTCTGATAGAGCGTCAGCTCATGACTATGGATGGCACAAAGAGTTTGTATTCGGACTCGTATTACTCACGGTTAGAGTTTGAAAAACTCTACAACTATGCTGATTACCAGCCGATTAAGCAAACCTATGACCCACATGGACGGTTTAAAGACTTGTACGATAAGTGCGTGAAGAGAAAGTAATGCGTTGATCAAGCCTACGCCTTGGCGAGCCTTGGTCGTCACGGCCAACTGTCCGTCGGTGGAAGATATGCCGGTCGGGTATCAATGATCAACGATCAATGCAAAATGATCAATGCCCCTCGGGCCTGCCCCTCCTTTTATTGATACCAGTCCTCTCGCGTCAATGGTAAATCGTTGACAATACCTTTTGTAAAAACAAAATGCGACAAGTCAATATTACCGTATTCGAAGCTAGCTTCGGAGCAGGCGAGCCAGAAATCCCACATGCGGTAAAATTGCTCATCAAACATACTCACAACATCCTTTTTGTGAGCGTTGAAGCGACGACGCCACTCGCGGCATGTCATGGCATAGTGCATGCGGAGGCTCTCGTAGTCAGTCAAGTAAAAATTATATTTTGGTAGTATGGCGATGGATTGTCTGATAGATTGTAGGTAGCCGCCTGGGAAAATGTATTTATCGATCCACGGGTCGTTGTCGGTCTCCGTATGCACCGATATATAATGCATTAAACTGATGCAACCCGGTTTCAATAAAGCATCAACGGCGCGGAAATATGTGTCCATATTGCCCTTACCAACATGCTCCATCATGCCGACAGATACAACTCGGTCGAATTGTTTTCCTTTCATATGTGCTGGCAAATCTTGAAAATTCATGAGCCTAAAGTGAACCAGGTTGTCGACTTTCTCAGCCTTGGCACGCTGGTTGGCGTGTTTAACCTGCTCTTCACTAAGTGTCACTCCGATACCACTGACGCCGTATTGTTTGGCCGCAGTTATGAGGAGATCACCCCAGCCGCAACCGAGGTCGGCTAGGCTCATGCCTTTTTCGAGGCGGAGTTTTTTGAGGACATGCGCGATCTTTTGTTGTTGAGCCATTTCAAGAGTATCCTTGGGAGTGCGGAAGTAAGCGCAGGTGTAGAGCATCGACTCGTCAAGCCAGAGCTTATAAAAGTCGTTGCCGATATCATAGTGATGGGCGATGTAGCTTTTTTGCGTTTTATGGTAATTTTTCTTAAGTTTTACCTTACCGATACTGCTGAGGAGATTGTGAACACTTATTGGGTTTTCGGCGCTGAGCCGAATAATGCTGGTGAGTGGTCCATCAACCTCTATAAGCCCTTCGGCGTAACACTCCCCAAAACCGAGAGAGGTATTGCGCATCATACGCCTGACGACAGATGCATCGTTGATATGAATGGTCGCATACGGTTTGTCCGGCCCGTACTTCCGGGTCTCGCCGTCCCAATAGGTAATGGCGATACCGCCTCGCTGCATCGCACCGAGCGCTTTATCGAGAATTTTCTTTTCAAACATGGAAAGAATTATAGCGGTATTGTGTGCAACAGGCTAGATAAATATAAAACCTCACTTCCAAATATTCTCCTCAGGACAAACTCGGCCAGTCGCCAACTGATTAGCTTCGACATAGTTATCCCTGTTCGGAGCCGAAGGCGACAGCGAGCGATAGCGAAGCCTTTAGAGGTGGGGAGCTCTTTTGATGAATTTATTTCATCTGAAGAGCGGGGCGGACAGGTCCGCCCCTCAAGAACTCGACGATTACGTCGAGTTCGGGTTATTAGCACTCGTATTGCATGAGTGCTAATTGTGATCTATAATGATGTCCATGAAATCGACAAAGAGTTATTTAGTTCCGACCGTCATCGAGAAATCGCATGATGGCGAGCGGGCATATGATATTTATAGCAAATTACTCAAAGAGCGGATTGTTTTTTTGGGCGATGAAGTCAATGAGGCAACAGCTAATATCGTCGTGGCGCAGCTACTCCACTTGGCCTACGAAGACCCCAAGAAAGATATATCGCTGTACATTAACAGCCCTGGTGGGAGTGTCAGTGACGGACTGGCGATTTATGACACGATGCAATTCATCAAACCCGACGTCGCAACATACGGTATTGGATTGCAGGCAAGCATGGGAGCTTTTTTGCTGAGTAGTGGTGCAAAGGGCAAACGATATGTATTGCCGAACTCTCGGGTCATGATACATCAACCGTCGAGTGGCACACAGGGTAAGGTGACCGACCAAGAGATTAGCCTGCGCGAAGCAATTCGGCTCAAAGAGCTACTTGCAGAGATTACCGCAAAAAACACCGGTCAAAAACTGGCCAAGGTCAAAGCCGACATGGAGCGTGACTTCTGGATGGATGCTCGTGAGGCCGTGGCGTATGGTATTGCCGACAAAGTCGTGTACAATTAGCCAATACTCTTATTGGTATGTCAGATAGGTGAGTGTTGACAGTTGCGAACAGAGATTCTACCCTTATCTATAAGGGTAATCTCGAGAGAGGATGCACGATGTTCGCTTTGCAGACGGGCTGTGTATTCATAACCATCAGCTCATTTATCTGGTTGTACCGGCGCGTTGTCGCTTATAGAAGCGAGGTGAACTCGTGGCGCCTGTTGTTGTCACGTCATCAAGTACGGCAACTTTATGCCACGCTGCTAATGAACGGACTTTCACTAGTAGTGGTCTACGTGGCGGCATACACTATGGCCGCACTGCGAGGTGAAATATCGACAGCAATCGGCGCCCTTGCGAGCCTGAGTGTGCTCTGTTGGGTACTGGCAGCGTTTGCCATCAAGGTGATGGTGGCAGGAGCGATTCATCGCGTCGATGACCGATAGCTATTCCTTCTTGAGACGAGTCGCCTACCGACCTGTTGAGCGATAACTTGCTCCGCGTCGGTAGGCGGCCTACGCAAAAACTCTTGACCATTGCCTGACTCATACGTATAATGATGACTAATGAAGGTTGAATAAACTCGGGCTTTTATACACGCACGCCATAGGCGGGCGTTTTTGCGTGTTAGCTCCGAGTAAGAAAACCACAGGCGCCATCATACGGCAGAGCGAGCTGCTGTAAGATTCAACCAACCAAATTTAATCATGCGAGGAGCAATCGGTTTATGGCTAAAACCACTCATGTCGCAGACAAGAAGCGCGTTCTTTTTACCCAGGACGACACCGCTCTTGCACTGCCAAATCTCATCGCCCACCAGATAAACTCATGGAAAGAGTTCGTCGAAACGGGTCTCGGGGAAATATTTGCGGAAATCAACCCGATCGTTGATTACACCGAACAAAAACTAGAACTACGTTTCAAAGATTATCATTTTGAAGACCCAAAGATCAGCGAAGCTGAGGCTCGTTATGACAACATTAGCTTTGAGGCCCCCCTGAAAGCTGTTGTTGAGCTGACAAACAAGGTGACTGGTGAAGTCAAAGAATCAGAGATTTACCTCGGCGACTATCCGTGGATGACCGACCGTGGCACTTTTGTCATCAATGGTGCAGAGCGTGTCGTCGTGTCACAGTTAATCCGCAGTGCTGGTATCTTTTTCACGGCTGATGCACATGGTGGACGCAACTACTACGGCGCAAAGCTTATCCCTGGCCGTGGCGCCTGGCTTGAATTCGAGACGGCTACAAACGGCGCGATATATGTGAAGATTGATCGCCGTCGTAAACTTGCTATTACTACGCTGCTTCGCGCACTCGGCTACTCAAGCAATACGGCCGTCAAAGAGTTATTTAAAGACGTTGATACTGGTGAGGTGAAATATATCGACGCAACTCTCGAAAAAGACCCGAGCAAGGGTACAAACGAAGCGTTAATCGAAGTCTATCGCAAACTCCGCCCGGGTGATCTCGCAACTGTTGATAACGCTCGTGGCATGATTGAGCGCATGTTCTTTGACTTCAAACGTTTCGACTTTAGCCGAGTCGGACGTTACAAGATTAACCAACGCCTTGGCATGGATATCGCAAATACTGCCGAAAATCGTATCATGCGTCTCGAAGACCTCATCGCTATCATTAGCGAGATTATTCGCCTCAACAACACACAAGAACCTGCCGACGATATCGATGCTCTGCACAACCGTCGCGTCAAACTGGTCGGTGAGCTTGTCGCTCGTCAATTCCGTATCGGTATGCTTCGTATGGACCGTAACGCCAAGGATCGTATGAGTGTCAGCGATATCGAAAATGTCACACCGGCACAACTCATCAACGCCCGTCCAGTTGTCGCAGCGGTACGAGAATTCTTTGCAAGCTCACAGCTAAGTCAGTTTATGGACCAAGTTAACCCCATGAGTGAGTTGAGCCACAAACGTCGTCTTAGTTCAATGGGTCCTGGCGGTCTCAGTCGTGAACGCGCTGGCTTGGAAGTTCGTGATGCTCATCCGACGCATTATGGTCGACTTTGTACGGTTGAAACGCCTGAGGGTGCTAACATTGGTCTCGTGCTCAACCTTGCAAGTTATGCCCGGATCAATGAATACGGGTTTATCGAAGCGCCATACCGCAAGGTCGTCAAAGGTAAGGTGACTGACGAAGTTGTCTTCCTCGATGCCGCAGCCGAAGCCAAAGAAGTGATCGCTGAGGCAGCAACCGACCTCGGTGCAGATGGCAAGATCAAGCAGCAACGTGTCAGTGCTCGTATCCGACTTGCCCCAGGTGAGGTTGACGTGAGCGAAGTAACCTATATGGACGCTGCTCGTAAACAAATTATTGGTACAACTGCTGGACTCGTGCCATTTATCGAGAAGAACCGTATTGACCGTAGCTTGACGGGCTCCAATATGCAGCGCCAAGCAGTACCGCTTATTCGTACGCAAGCACCAACCGTTGGTACCGGCATGGAGGGCGATATTGCCCGTAATACCTCTCAACTCATCGTGGCGGAAGCGTCTGGTGAGGTAACGAAGGCTGATGCTGATGAGATACAAGTGAGTTATGGTCCAAAAGACGTTCGGACCTACAAACCAGTTCATTTCGAACAAAGTAACGATGACCGTTCAATCAACCAGCACGTTATGGTGCGTCGCGGTCAAAAAGTCAAAAAAGGCGATGCGCTTATCGAAGGAGCAAGTATAGCCGATGAGGAATTAGCCCTCGGCCGTGATCTTATGGTGGCATTTATGCCATGGAACGGCTACAACATGGATGACTCGATTGTCCTCAGTCGACGTATTGTCCAAGATGATGATCTGACGAGTATCAACATCCAAGACTTTATGGTCGAAGTTCGAGAGACCAAACTTGGGCCAGAAATTGTCACCCGTGATATTCCAAATGTTAGCGAAGAAAGTCTTCGCCACCTTGATGACGAAGGTATCGTTCGTGTTGGCGCCGAAGTTAAAGCCGGTGATGTCTTGGTTGGTAAGATTACGCCAAAAGGCGAACAGGAACTCAGCTCTGAGGAGCGTTTGCTGCGTGCTATCTTCGGTGAAAAAGCCAAAGATGTTCGCGATACCTCTCAGCGCATGAGCAATGGTAAGCAAGGCAAAGTAGTCGGCGTAAAGATATTTACTCGCGAAAACGGTCATGAGCTCAAAGCTGGTGTCTTGATGCAGATACAGATATATGTTGCTCAGCTTCGTAAAATTGCCGTTGGTGACAAGCTTGCTGGACGTCACGGTAATAAAGGTGTTGTTGCCCGTATTTTGCCTGAGGAAGATATGCCGTTTATGGCCGATGGCACCGCTGTTGATGTCATCCTCAACCCACTCGGTGTCCCAAGCCGTATGAACCTCGGACAGCTGTTTGAAACTCACCTCGGTATGGCAGCGCGAGCGCTCGGCTATCGTGTATCGACACCGCCATTTAATGGTGTGCCAAATGATGTTATCGAACAACAGCTCGAAAAGGCGGGTCTGCCACGTGACGGTAAGATCCAACTATTTGACGGCCGCACCGGAGAAGCGTTCCAAGAGAAAACAACCGTTGGTGTCATGTATATGATCAAACTGCACCACATGATTGCCGACAAGATTCATGCTCGCTCGATTGGGCCATACACCATGGTTACTCAGCAGCCGCTCGGTGGTAAAGCGCAAAACGGTGGTCAGCGTTTCGGTGAGATGGAGGTGTGGGCGCTTGAGGCATACGGTGCCGCAACGACGCTGCAAGAAATGCTTACGATCAAATCTGACGATGTCTATGGTCGTGCGAAAGCCTATGAAAGTATCATCAAAAATGAACCGATCATGGGCCCGAAGATCCCTGAGTCGTTTAACGTCCTTGTTAAAGAACTTCAGGGTCTTGGTCTTCGAGTCGATCTCGTCGAGAACGAAACGACGATTGATGCCGAAAACATACTTGTCGGTGACGTCGAAGCGGGTGGTAGCGGTGTTGTACCAATAGCCGATGATGACGTAGAAACGGTTGGTGATGAAGCCGACGAATTTGGTGAAATTGAACTCGATGAAGGCATGACAATTGAAACAGCAGAAGAATTTGAGGGTGACGTCGTCGCAGACGTTGCAGAAGAGGAGGTCGCATAATGGCCCGTCCATTGATAAGCACTAGCATTGCTGATTTTGACGCAGTGCGACTGGCGGTTGCCAGTGCCGACGATATACTCAAGTGGAGTTACGGCGAAGTTACCAAACCGGAGACGATCAACTATCGCACACAGAAACCAGAACGCGACGGTCTGTTCTGCGAGAGGATATTTGGTCCAGTCAAAGATATCAACCCACATGATGCCAAGCTGAAGGGTGTTCGTAGTCGTGAAGCTGCTGTTGATAAGAACGGCGAGCTCGTCACTCGTAGCGTTGTTCGTCGCGAGCGCATGGCTCATATTAATCTCGCAGCCCCAGTTGCTCATATCTGGTTTATGCGTGGTGCGCCAAGCGCAATGGCCCTCCTCAGTGGCGTACCTGTCAGACAGCTTGAGCGTGTGGCGTATTTTGCAAGTTACTTGATACTCGGAGTCAAAGAAGACAAACGAGACCAAATGCTTGCTGATCTCGATGCCGAGCTTGAAGCTGGCCGTGCAGCAATCAAGATTCGTTACGAAAAAGATGCCGAGGCTGAAGGTGCTGATATTAAGAAGTTGGCTGCGGAGCAAACAAAAGAACTCGAAGAGCTTGAAGCTGCGATCGAGTCGCGTCGTACTCAACTAGGTAATCTCGTCAAGGGATCACTCATCAACGAGACTGATTACCGTAACTTGCCAGAGGATTACGAAGAGCTCATAACTGTTGGAATGGGCGGAGAGGCCTTGGCTGCACTACTACGTGAGATTGATCTTAGTCAGCTTATTCGCCAATTGACCGATGAAGCCGAAGGCGCCAAGGGGCAACGCAAGAAAAAGATTGTAAAACGCCTCAAGGTGCTTGAGGGCATGCAACGAGCCGGTATTAGTCCTGCGAGCATGTGTATCACTGTCTTGCCAGTCATACCGCCAGATCTTCGCCCTATGGTGCAGTTGACTGGTGGACGCTTCGCAACCAGTGACCTCAATGACCTATATCGTCGTGTCATCAATCGTAATAATCGCCTCAAGAAACTGATTGATCTCAATGCACCGGAAGTAATTCGACGCAACGAGATGCGTATGCTACAAGAGGCAGTCGATGCCTTGATCGATAACTCGGCTGCTCGTGGTGGCCGCGCCGTCAGTTCGACAGGTGGTCGACGCCGTCTCAAGAGTTTGAGTGACATGCTCAAGGGTAAGCAAGGACGTTTTCGTCAAAACTTGCTCGGTAAGCGTGTCGACTACTCTGGGCGTTCGGTTATCGTGGCTGGTCCTGAGCTCAAGATTCACCAGTGTGGTTTGCCGAAGCAAATGGCGATGGAACTCTTCAAGCCGTTTGTCGTTAGCTGGCTACTTCGCAATGAGTATGCTCATAACATTCGCAGTGCGACTCGTTTGATCGAATCAGGTGAGACAGTTATCTGGGATGCACTCGACGAAGTGACCAAAGGCAAATATGTTCTTCTGAACCGTGCTCCATCACTCCACCGCCTCAGTATTCAGGCCTTCCAGCCAAAACTGATTGAGGGCAAAGCCATCCAACTCCACCCGCTGGTTTGTACCGGGTTTAATGCTGACTTTGATGGTGACCAGATGGCTGTTCACTTGCCGCTGAGCGACGAAGCTCAAGCTGAAGCTCGTGACCTTATGAGCGCGACAAATAACTTGCTCAAACCGGCCGATGGCTCACCAATCCTCAACATCGCTCAAGATATCGTGCTTGGGTGCTACTACCTGACCTATCCAAAGCCAAGTGCCCAGACCAAAGAAACTCGTAGCTACAGCTCGATCGATGAGGCAATCATGGCACGCGACAAAGGTACGATCACCCTGCAGACGCCAATTCGTGTTCGCGCCAAAGGTGAACTACGCGAGACGAGCCTTGGACGAGTCTTCTTCAATGAAGTTTTGCCCGCAGACTTTCCATTTGAAAACGGTATCATGACCAAAAAGGCACTCAAGGCAGTGCTCAGCCGTATCTTCCTGGCCTACGGTCAAGAACAAACCGCTCAGACCGCTGATGCTATCAAAGATCTTGCACTCCGCTATGCGACGATTGGTGCTGTCTCAACTGGTATGAACGATTACTTCGACGTGCCAGAGATCGATGGAATCATTGGCCGAGGTGATGATCGCACAGCAACTGTCTCTGACCAGTACGAGCAGGGTCTTATCACCGACGATGAGCGCTACAGCCTGACGGTTGAGACCTGGCGTAACATTGACAAAGAAATTCTCAAGGTATTGAGCGAGAAGATCTCACACGAAGATACAAGTATCGCTGTCATGGTTGACTCTGGAGCTCGTGGTGACATCGGTAACGTCAAGATGGCTGCCGCTAACCTCGGTGTCGTTGTCGATGCAACCGGTAAGGAAATCGAGCTGCCGATTCGTTCGAGCTTCAAAAAAGGCCTCTCGCCACTTGAAGCATTCGTCTATACTCGGGGTACGCGTAAAGGTCTGATTGACACCGCTCTCAAGACGGCAGACTCAGGGTATCTCACTCGTCGTTTGGTTGACGTCTCACAAGATATCTTCACGGTCGACGACGAACGAGGCGATGACGATGGCTTTACGATCTATCGTTCTGAGTCTGATATCACTGGTATCGACTTTGCTGATCGTCTGTACGGCCGCTACGCTGCCGAAGATGTCAAGGGTCATATTGAGCGGGCCGATCTCATCACCAAAGAAGTTGCTGATGCAATTCAAGCTGATGACAAAGTCGCCTCAGTGAAGATCATGTCGGTTTTGACCACTAAGACGCTTCGTGGTGTGCCGCAACGTAGTTATGGTATCGATATGGCGACAGGTAAACTGATCGCCGTAGCACAGCCGGTTGGTGTCATCGCTGCACAGTCAGTTGGTGAACCAGGTACTCAGTTGACGCTGCGTACCTTCCACGCTGGTGGTGTGGCTGGTGATGATATCACCCAGGGTCTTCCCCGCGTCGATGAGTTGTTTGAAGCTCGTACTCCAAAGGGTGAAGCAGTCATCTCTGAGATCGCGGGTAATGTCAAAGTCTGGGAAGAAGGCGATAAATACATCGTTCAGATTACCCCGACCAAAGGCAAGACGCAGGCCGTACCACTTCAAGATGGACAGATTGTGCGTGTCAGTAGCGGTACCGATGTCTCAGCTGGCGACGTACTAGCAAGCCTCGACGACCAGTCATTGCCACTAGTGGCACCATTTGACGGTGTTGTCACGGTTGCTGAAGGCGAACTGGTCATCACCAGCAGTGCCGAAGCACCGGCTCGTTACGAGATACCACACCAGCGTCAGCTCGCGATAGTCGACGGCGACACCGTCGAAGCGGGTGATCGCATCACCAACGGTTCAATCAACCTCCACCAGTTGATGCGCCTCAAGGGTATCGAGGCCACTCAGCGCTACATGATCAATGAAGTCTTGCGCATCTACGCCGCACAGGGTCAAAACATTGCCGACAAGCACCTCGAGGTGATTGTGCGCCAGATGTTTAGCCGCGTGCAGATCGAAGAGCCAGGTGATAGCCTGTTTGTAACTGGTGACATCATCAGTAAAGCAGCTGTCGTCGAGGAAAATGCTCGCCTCACCGATGAAGGTAAAGTACCAGCCCAGTTTACGCAATTGTTGCTCGGTATCACCAAAGTCTCTATCTGGTCAGACAGCTTCCTATCGGCTGCGAGCTTCCAGGACACCACGCGCGTGCTTATCAATGCTGCCGTGACTGGTCGTATCGACCACCTCTATGGTCTCAAAGAAAACGTCATTATTGGCCGCAAGATCCCGGTTGGTACCGGGGCGGTCAATACAAATGCCGAGGAGACGACAGATGAGGAAAGTGTCTACGGGGAGGAACAAGCCTAGAGCCGAGAGTCTCGAGGCTAGGCTCTAGAGAAACTGCCCGCAATGTGCGGGCAGTTTGCTTTTTGGTGCTAAAAAGTCGAAACCCCGCCCCCTTCTCGGGAGCGGGGCTCGACCGTGAAAGGTTGGCGGGTGTAGTGAAGTGGGTGTGTCAGCGAACGACGCTGAACACGACCTCGACGGTGCAGTAGCTGGTGCCGGCGGGGTCTTCCTGCATGTCGTGACGCAGGCCGAACTCGTCGTCGGTTGCCTTGAGCACGTGTGCCTCGATCTTGGCGTGTGCGGAACCTGGGGTGGCCGTCGAACCATGCGACATCAAAGCGTCGAAGACCTGGTAGACGGGCGAGTTGAGCTCGTCGTCGGATGGGTAGTAGGTCTGGTAGCCAGACTGCCGGATCTGAGCGACCATCCTCTTGACCCAGGCGAGAACCTGGCCCGCCATTGAACGGTTGCACCCCGTCTCGGCCATGATGGCGTTGAGAACCGCGGCCTTGCTCGGCGTGGGCGACACGCTCTCGGGGGAGGGCGCGACGGGGGCCGGGCTGGTGTCGACCGTGGGTGCGGTCTGAACTGCTGCGGTCACGAGGACCACCTCCTGATTGTGTGCTCCGTCTCTTCGACGGGTGTCGCCACCGTGGCGATGACACAATTTTACACGAACATGTACATCGCATTAGATCATAAGTAAAGGTTACCCATTCCCGGTAACGGCTAGAAGTGGTATCCCTGCTCTCGCTGGATCCTTTCTAGCTTACTTGTTAATAGCTGTATTCTGTCACGGAGCAGCGTGGGATTCAAGTGTTCGTACTGTCGCGTCAACTCGTCTTTCGTTTTCTGCTCAATGTCTGCCCGTTCCAGGACTCGCCGGTAGGGTGTTTGCGGCTTGTCATAGATACGCTTGTACGGTTTGGCTGTCTGCCGGTTGGTCTCAGTTGCCACTCGTTTTTCCTTGCCCTGGAGCTTAAACGTCGGCTGAAAGAAATTGAGATATAACCGCAGCACCTCGTACAACTCATTCATGGCAGTAACAGCCTCTCGGCAATCGTAGCGTTCGTACCCGACATATTTTCTGACCACCACTAAGTTACGTTGTTCAATATAGCAGTTGTCATTCTTCTTGTTCGGCCGAGAACGAGTGAGCTCGATACGCCGCTGCCGACACCAGGTAATGCCAGCTTCATTAATGAACTCCGAGCCAGAATCTGGGTGCAGCCCTCTGAGGAGCCAGGGTAAGCGCCGAGCAATAACCTGTAAGCTAGCAATTGTTGGTGCTTCTTCCTTGCTCAGCTGGGCGACGGGCTCTTGCCAGTAGGTGGCGACATCGACGTAGTTCACGGTGTAGGCCATAGTGCCCATCAGCTTTGGCCCAGAATGCACCACCGTATCTACTTGGCCGTGTCCCGGGCCTTTGTGTGTCCAGGAGCCGAAAAAGACAGGCACGCTACTCAGGATCGGCCCTGACCGTGTTGTGCTTGCTCCGCGCAGGAGTCCTCGTTTCTTGGCAAAAGCGGTTGTGCGGCGCTTCATAGAGATGAGTGTCATCGCCAAGAGCTGTTGGGTTGCCTGTTCAG
This sequence comes from Saccharimonadales bacterium (SeqCode), assembly GCA_049644865.1. Classification (GTDB taxonomy): domain Bacteria; phylum Patescibacteriota; class Saccharimonadia; order Saccharimonadales; family Saccharimonadaceae; genus JAPUDQ01. Next base: position 403 of record JBARSV010000005.1, on the reverse strand, counting down.
AGTAGTGCCACATACCATCCCGAATGAATATGCGAACAGCTTCAGCTCGTTCGTCATACAACCGTTCAGCGCTGGGGTAATCGTATTGCTCCCATATCCAGGCGAGTGCCGCCTCGCACTCAGCGCTATATTTCTTGGGACGACCAAGTTTTGGTGATGCGTTCCAGTGTGAGCGTTTTCGTTCACGGTTCAGTGCTCGAATCACTGCTTTACGTTGCATACCAGAAACAGTTACGATGCCGGTTATGAGTTGGGTTTTCTTACTCGCACTAGCCATACAGTAGGCGGGTACAGTATCTAAAATGATCTGTTTAAACATAGTTCTCTTCATAGCAGAGAACAGGGTAACCGAATTATGATCTAACCGGTAGAGGGTGGGTAACCTTCTTTATGATCTAATGCG
>JBARSV010000004.1:0-44419 GCA_049644865.1 Saccharimonadales bacterium (SeqCode) | reverse complement strand
TACCGCTCCCGTCCCAGAAAGCCAAGCTAGACGCTTGGCTTGAGTATTACAACACCAAACGAGTACACTTAGGGATACAGCTGAGGACACCGAGTCAGATGTTGCAAAGGTTTTGAACTCTATACGTAGCACCCTATTGCATCACAATATAATCAAACGCATACCCGCCAGGGCCGAGAGCATTTGTAACGCCTATGCTGAAACCACCTGAATTGCGATTGACGTAGACACCTTGCGGCCCAGGACCAATCGCAGTAACCACGACATGTGGTGTATTGCTATAGGCGCTGTTAAATGACACGTTGGCGAGTATGCCCGGGCTGGCACCGACACCGATGTTGACTGCAACGGTACCCGATGCGTCGTTACCACTGACTGATACCGTGCCGTTGCTACCCACACCAGGCCCAGCACTCGCCCCCGGCGCATTGCCCCGAGTAATGACATGCCCGCCAATCGTCAGTGTCGTGTCAGATATGAGGCTGCTCGCCTGAAAATTGCGAACTGATATAGTGCCACCAACTGCAAGATTACCGACGATATTGACATTGTTATTGACCGTCAGAAGCTGACCAAGTGTTACTGGGCCTTGAAATTTGCTCGCCCCGACGACGTTGAGGTCTTTGCGAAGATTGAGCGTCGAGATAGTGCCGTCGCCATTGACATTGAGCTGTGCGACATCGGTATTGCCAGCCTTGAGCTTCGCAAGCGAGGCATCGGTCGCTGAAAATGTGTTATTAAGGATCAGTTGTCCTGCCACGGTTAGATCACTATTCATCGCAACTTTGCTATTGAACTTCGATGACGGTCCGATCGTCAGCTCTGTCCCTTGATCGCTGACTGAGTTTCGCTCAACACCAAGTTTACTAAGCGTCTCGGAACTGAGGGTTACCTCTGAGCGGTTAATGTTGTCCTGTTGATTGCCATTGCCACGCAAAATAAACCATATGACGACACCGTTGACGATCAAGATCAGCGCGACCACTGCGAGTGCAATAAACGTACTTTTATGACTCGGTTTATATGTACCACGACGCGGTTTAAGATTGGCCTTGAGTGTCGCAAGCCCTGCTGTGCCACTATCACCACTCGACGAACCCTGGGACTGGGTCTCAAGACTCTCCGGCGCGGGGGCAGATGAATTTTCCTCAGGCATAATTACTATATAGTATACCTCTTATGCTCCAATACGAGAACGTGTCAGATAAGAGAGTTATTACACCATATTTTCATTTACTAGGAGCCAGGCTCCTAGTAGCTGCTGAGCCATAAAAACCAATGAGGTATAATAATGGTTATGTCAAGAGGCTCATGGCAACTCATCGGTGTAACGGCTGCTTGTCTTTGTCTGCTGGCGTGGCCTATGAGTACACATGCTCAAACGCTTGCCTCGCCTAACTATCGCTTTGATGAGAGTACTCTTGGGGCTGGTGGTGTTGTTCAATCGGGCTCAACGAATTTTTCAGTCACTAGTGGAGCTGGTGATATCGGCGTGGGTAACTCAACTTCAACGAATTTTCAAATCAATAGTGGTTCAAACACCCCTCGTGATCCGTTTTTGACTTTTACTATGCTGTCATCGAACGCCAACTTCGGTACATTGTCGGCGACGACGACATCGACCGCAACTGCAACATTTGCTGTCTCAAACTACACGTCATATGGCTATGTTGTTCAGATATATGGGTCGCCACCGACAAATGCAACCCACACCCTGACACCTATGACTTCCACGGGGCCATCGCAGGTAGGGATAGAACAATTTGGTATCAACCTGGTCGCAAACACATCTCCAGCTTCGTTCGGGGCCAACCCCAACAATGGTCAGTTTGGCTACGGGGCAATTATGTCCAATTACGCAACGCCCAATGAATTTCGTTACAACAGTGGCGAGACAATCGCACATGCCGACAAGAGTTCGGGTCAAACTATCTATACCCTCAGCTATATCGTCAATGTCACACCACTGACGGCGGGTGGACAATATTCAACAGATCAAACAATTATCGTCACCGGTACCTACTAACACTGATCCTGTAGAGTTATCCACAGAAACACATAGTTTTTGACGGAAACATGTTGACAGTCATAAAACGCTCATGGTATCATCTGTCCAGAACTAGTAAAAAATAAAAACCACCATGACAAAACCACCACTTTCTTCATCCTATCGTGTCTATCGTGTCGCCTTGCCATTAGTCCTGGTGGGTATGTTAGTCATGCAAACGTTATTTACAACGGTTGTTTCTGCCGCACAAATAACAAACAGGAGTCTTACTCTCATGGCTGGCTCAGGCGGTGATGGTGGATCAAAGATGAGTGGTGTCGTGAACCATTGGTTCCAATTTACTATCCCTACCACAGGTACTGCGATAGGTTCAATTCTCTTCGAATACTGTACGACAGCAGCAAACTCACCAGCGAGCCCAACCTGCGTCACACCGACAGGTCTTGATAGTACCCTTGCTGGAGCCGTGCTCGGTTCGGAAGCAGGAAGTGGTGCGACCGGATTTAGTCTTAACAAGACAACAAATGGCAGGCCATACCTCTACAAAGGGACTGCAGCAGTTCCAACTAACGGTAATCTAAAATTCCGTCTCGATAACATCCAAAACCCAAGCACTGAAGGCACCTTCTTTGTCCGTATAGCAACATACAACTCAACTAACGCAACTGGCTCACCTATTGACACGGGCACCGTTGCTGCCAGCACGGCTGAGCAAATTATCATCAGTGGTATCATGCCTGAGTCACTCGTCTTTTGCACTGGTGCTGATATTACGAAGACAGCGGGTGTGCCTGACTGCGCAACGGCAACCGGTGGTACCATAACGTTTGACCAACTGTTTAGCTCAACTGATACAGCAAGCGCGATCAGTCGCATGGCGGCGACCACAAACGCTGGGTTTGGTTATGTCATTACCGTCAACGGCCCAACGCTCACCTCTGGTTCCAATACGATTGCTGGTATCGCCACTGCGGCGGCTAGTACCAAGGGTATCGCTCAGTTTGGCCTGAACCTGCGCGCTAACACCGCTGCGGCTGCGCCCGGTTTCCCTGGAACGTCACCACTCAATAGTGCCGATATCGACCTGACGAGTAACGGTACAAATCTCAATGGCCGCCCTACTCCCGACTATGCGCTTGCTGACACATTCAAATTCGTCACCGGTGATGTAGTAGCTGACAGCAATTACAATGCAGCAGGCGATCCTGAACCAACCGACGCCCAGATATACACCGTCAGTTACATCGCAAATGTCCCAGGTAGCCAACCTGCCGGTACCTACACCTCAACGCTAACATATATCTGCACTGCCACCTTCTAAACTACCTCTCACATACTCCCCATGCATATCTTATCCTTCATACCATCCCTACTCCCAGCGTATAGTGCGCTACGGCAGGGATGGTATGCATATCTGACAACCCGCCATCAAGGCGAGGGAGGTACACCCATCTAGCCATTTCCTACTGAACCACCACCGGTAGCGTCTCGAGCATCAATGTGCGCAACAGATATCTGCAGCGAGGGTTATTTGTTGACGCCTCTGAAATGCTCATGGTACAATTCTCTCTATGGGAATGAGGAGAGAGTTTCGTTGGGTAGTGCTCAGTATCTTTGTGCTCGCGATTATTGTGGTGCCGCTTTTGCAATCACAGCTTGCTAACGCCGCTCAGATAACTGCACGTACTCTCACCCTTCAAGCCGGCGCCGGTGGCGACGGTGGCTCAAAGGCAGGTGGTTCAGTCAACCACTCCTTTTCATTTACCTTACCGAATACTGGCAGTGGCAACATCGGCTCTATTAAGTTTCTTTACTGTACAGCTGCCGCAGGCACCTGTACGACACCGACTGGCCTGGTCACAACAAGCGCCACTATGGGATCGCAATCTGGCGCAACCGGTTTCACACTGGTAAATACGACCAACGGCTCACCATACATTACTCGCACCGCAGCATCGATCACCGCAGGTACGGCAGTCAGCTATCAACTACTCGCCGTTACGAACCCAACGACCGTCAATGCATCATTTTATGTGCGGATTTCCTCCTACACATCTACCGATACCACAGGGTCAGCCATTGATACCGGCACCGTTGCTGGCAGTACTGCCGAACAAATCGTTCTGACAGGCATCATGCCAGAATCACTGATATTTTGTACTGGTGCAACCGTTAACCTAAACTGTAGTTCGACGACAGCCGGCACTATCGATCTCGGTGTCTTCAACCCAAGCGCCGCCACCACTGCGACATCACAGATGGCTGCCAGCACCAACTCACAAAATGGTTACAGTATCACCGTAAACGGAGCGACACTCACCAGCGGCAGCAATACTATACCAGCCATGGGTACTCAAGCCGCTCCGACAGTCGGTACCAGCCAGTTTGGTCTGAACCTGCGGGCTAACACGACAGCCGTCTCGACTCCAGCGGTCGGTGCCGAGATATCACCGTCGTCAAACGGTGGCGGGTTGCGAGGTCAGGCATTTACTGGCTATCAAACGGCCGATCAATTTAAGTTCACAACTGGTGATGTGATCGCCAATAGCGCCAGTAGCGGTGGCGCCCTTGGTACTGTCGGTGTTACCCCAGGCCCGACAAACTCCCAAGTATACACTACATCCTACCTCGTCAATGTATCTGGTATTCAGCCTCCTGGTACCTACACTACGACGCTAACGTATATCTGTACAGCTACTTTTTAACGCCACATGAAACGTTCACTTGCCATCACCACAATCGCAGGCCTGCTCACCGCAGGTCTTGTCGGTCTCACGTGGGTAACGACATCTCACGCTCAAACCCCTACTAACGAAACAGGCCAGGCACTTGAGATCGCTCCGCCAGTCATTAACTTAACGGCAAATCCGGGACAGATCGTCGAAGCAAAGATACAAATCCGCGATGTATCGACTAGTAATCTTTTAGTACGCGGGGAGGTCAACGACTTCACAGCCGCAGGTGAAGATGGCACGCCAAAACTATTGATTGAGCAAACCGAGACAAGCCCGTACTCACTGCGCCCATGGATATCGGCGCTCCCTCAGCTCACACTCAAGCCCCAGCAAATCGAAAGCTTACCGGTAACTATAAAAGTTCCCACGAATGCCGCACCCGGTGGCTACTTCGCAGTCATACGATTTACCGCAAGCGCTCCTGGCATCGATCAGTCAGGTGTGGCATTATCTGCTAGTCTCGGTACATTGGTGCTACTGAGGGTAAATGGCGATGCCAAACAACAATTGTCGATCGAGTCATTTTATACCCAAAAAGACAGCAACAAGATATCACTCATCGAATCGGCACCACTCGACTTTGTTGTACGCATAAAAAACTCTGGCAACGTCCACGAACAACCAGTCGGGCAAGCTCGTATAAAGGATATGTTTGGCAATGAACTCGCTAACGTCAATATCAACCTCGAACGGAAAAACATCTTGCCAGGTAGTATAAGAAAATTTCAAGAACCGCTCAACAGCGCGACCATCGGCAACAAAATCCTCTTCGGACGCTATACGGCTCAACTCACCATGAAATATGGCGACGATAGTATCGTTACGTCCGAGATCAGTTTCTGGGTTATACCATACAAGCTTATCATCGGAGTTATCACTGGTCTTATACTGCTGTTCTTTACGATCCGCTACGCACTCCGCCGATACACCGAACGTGTCCTCGATCGCTCTCGCCGTTCACGTCGACGCTAACCAAGCGTGAAATAGTGTCGCGGTTTAATTATCTTCACAATGTGGTATCATAAACACTATGGCCTGGCCAAAAATAAAAATTAGTCCACATCATCATACAGGGAAACTACGGTCGCATGATCATACTTCATATGCCATGCTGTCGCTGCTCTTAATGGTTGCTGCGGTACCGCTCATTGCCTATACTGCCAGCGCCAAGGCACCATATGATGGCCCTGAAGCAGGCTCAATCGGTCTGACCGGTGTCGTACCAGGTAAGCCTCCTGCTACTGGCGCAATCATCACAAGCCCCAGCAATGGTCAACGCTTCTCAGCAACCCCGATTACCGTCACTGGCACCTGCCCGGCAAAGACGCTGGTCGAGGTATTTAAGAATGATATCTTTTCTGGTTCGTCGCCGTGCAGTGATAGCGGTACATTTACGATGCAGATGGACCTACTAATCGGAAAAAATGATCTCATCGCTCGCGTCTACGATGATCTCAATCAACCTGGACCTGATTCACCGATCGTCACTGTGTACTACGACGCACTACCAACACAGGCAGGACCCGTGACATCTCTCGACTTCGGCGGGGTACAGTTGCTTCTCAACACTGATGCCGTATTTCGTGGCGTCTTTCCAAACAAAGAAATGAGTATGCCGATAGAAGTCATTGGCGGCACACCGCCATACGCAGTCAACATACAGTGGGGCGACGCAACTAACACCGTGGTATCACGCACTGACAATTCGCCATTTCGCACGACCCATGTTTATAAAAAACCAGGTGTCAATCAGATCACTATTCAAGCAAGTGATGCTGTTGGGCGGGTCGCGTTCTTGACGGTCGCGGCTATCATAAACGGTCAGCCCGATACAGTGCAAACAACGGCGGCTACTCAGTCGCAAACCAACATTTTGCTTGCACTGTGGCCACTTTACGTCGGTATCGTCGGCATGGTACTTAGTTTCTGGATTGGTGAAAAGCGCGAACGCCACATACTCGAAAAACGCGGACAATTACTACCTATTTAGAGGTGATCGCATTGACGCTAGAGGCTTTGACTTATTATTGCCGTATGTACGTAAGGCAGCGGCTACTTATCCACAGCATGTACAACGCCTCTTGCAAATAGACGACATATTGGTTATGATGCATAGTAGATAAAACCGAGAGACAAAAATCAGCTTTATCTAAAACAAAATCAGATAGAAGCCACCACGCACCTATTCGGGTTACATTAGGGTATCGTTCAACACCATCGTCATCTGGCGGTTGTTGTTGGCGATTCTTAGTGCTCACGAATAGTAGCTAGGGCTTCTTTTAAAAACAAAAGATTAACACCACATGTACCGTTATGCATCACCAGGCATCCGACGGCGGCTCATAGCCGTAGTTTTCGTGCTCGGCACATTGATTGCCAATGTGCTATTTTCGCATGACACGGTACACGCTGCTACCGGTATCAACCAACAGCTCAATTTCCAGGGTCGTCTCTATAATGCGGCCGGAGCAACCGTGCCAGACGGCTACTACAATATACAGTTCAAGATATACCAAGATGGTACGGGTACTGCCAGCGGCAATCCCGGTGGTACTCTCAAATGGACCGAGAGTTGGCTCAACAGCGGCAGCAACGGTGTCATAGTGCGCAATGGTTTCATATCAGTTCAGCTCGGGTCTATCACCCCATTTGCCAGCAACGTCGACTGGAACCAAGATACGCTCTGGCTCAGCATGAACATCGGCGATACGTCGAGTTGTACAATTACCACCACATTTGATGCAAACTGTGGCGGTGATGGCGAGATGGTGCCCATGAAACGACTCTCCAGTACGCCGTATGCGTTGAACGCGGGGATGCTCGGTGGGTTGACCGCCAGTGGGTTTATCCAAAACACCACTACACCACAGACAGCAAATATTGCCGTGCAAAGTGCAGCTGCTGGCAACGTCGGTGCGGTGATTCAGGGTGCGTCATCTCAAACTGCCAACTTACTCGAGCTACGTGACAACGGCGGTCTGGTCAATGCCTCGTTCAATGCATCTGGCAATCAACTCACGCTTGGTCGCATCGCTGGTAGTGGCACCGTCACGCAGGGCAAACTCGTGCTTGCAGACGGCACGACTGATAACTTTGGCCTGACGCTAGAGTCAGCCACTCTCACCGCAAACCGCACCATCGTGCTGCCCGATTCAACGGCCGCAAGCGACACGGTTTGTCTGCAGACACTACAGAACTGTGGTACAGCCGGGGCCAATACTGCATTGAGCAACCTCGTATCGACATCGATCAACCAAAGTCTCGTCCCTGGCAGCAGCTACGGTAATTTACTTGACCTCGGCTCGAGTAGCTACACCTGGCACAGTGGTTACTTCGGCAGTGTCGTCTACACACCAGCCATTCGTCCACTGACCGATAGTGCAACAGCTCTCAAGATTCAAAATGCCGCTGGGACGACTGACCTGATTACATTTGACACGACCGGGGCAGGCAGCACGACCATCGGCGGCACAACCAAAGTTACCCCGCAAAGCTCGACTAGTACGACTCTGCTATGTAGCAACACGGGGATTATCAGTACCTGTGACGCCAGCGTACTCGCGCCAACTGCGACCAATTTCATACAAAACAGCACATCATTGCAGGGTAGTTCAAACTTCTGGATATCAGGTACCGGCAAGGCTGATACCGGGCTGCAATCACCATCGCTCGATGCGACAAGCGGTAATGCCCTAACTATCGGCGTGACAAACGCCACGAGCATTACCATCGGCAAATCGACCGGTGCGACATCACTTGTCTTATCATCGAGTACGATTGGTCTCGGTATCGCCACAGCACCGACCACACTTCAGGCTACCTCACAGACAACGGCCGCAACCCAAGGTGCAACACTGACGATCCAAGGTGCAACGAGCGGTACCACTGGCACCGGCGGCACACTCGCCATCCAGGGAGGCAACAGTGCCAGCGGCACGACAGGTGGTAATGTCACAATATCTGGGGGGACTGGCTCGGTATCAAACGGTCTCGTGCTCATCACGACCCCGACATTTTCAACCACCGCTAATGATGCGAACTGTTATACGGGGGGTGCACTCGTAGCAATCGACTGTACTATCGCCCAAACCTCTGTCAATAATTCATCGGCAATCATTGTCGGCCTCAGTGTCATTGGCAAGACCGTCACACTACCCGACCCAAGCGTGACAACCGCCGGACGCATTGTCTACGTGACCGCAGCTAACAGCTCAGTTGATTTCACACTATCTGTCAACGGCGGCGGTCAGGGCAATCTGATCGCCATGCGTCAAAACACGACTGCCACCATGATCTGGAACGGCAGCGACTGGACCGCGGCCGGCGCTAGCAGCTCGACGACCCTGCAGTCGGCATACGATAACACCCTGCAAAGTGCCGGTGGCGCCGAGCTGGTCGTTAGCAAGACTAGCGCAACCAACGGCCTCACCATCCGTGACAGTTCAGTTAACTCTGTTAACGGCTCACTGCTCAGTGTCCAGACGTCATCAGCCTCAGGTCTCTTCCAAGTCAACAGCAACGTCACCGAGTATGTCAGCAATGCAGGTGCCGAGACTGCTGGTGCATCATCGACAACATTCCCAGCAAGTACTTGGGCGGCAGTCGGCACTAGCACTGTCACTCGCAATGTTACAACGACAAACAGCTCTATCGCGACTGGTCAAGCATCCGTCAGTATCGTAACGACTGCATCCGCCAATGCGGGTGTTAAGAATACCCTTGTTGCGGCTCTTGGTACACTCCAAAACTACAACGTCTCTTTTACCGCACGCCTCAGTAGTGGCACCTTTACTGACATGAACGTTTACTATTCTGTCGACGGCACAGCCGCCTCTGTTCCCTGTACTACCTCTCAGGCCATCGCCACAAGTGTATGGACAAAAGTAAACTGCGCCTTTACCGCACCGGCAAGCGGCATCACCAGTAGTAACGCTATCCTTATACGCCAAACAGGAGCCACGGCCCGGACATTCTACGTCGATAACCTCTCCGTGACCATCGCAGCTGACTACAACTACGCAACCGACGGTGTCGTGACTGATAGCGGCAACTTTGCAACCAACTGGTCAGCGGTGTCAGGAAGCACCGTCACGCGCAGTACAACTGTCGGTAACGACGCTAGCGATAGTGCTCAGGCGGTGACAGCAGCAACCGCTGGTCAGGGTGTTCGTAACAAACTGTCTATTAGCCCACTTGCCAGCACGCTTTACCGCGTCACCGTGTATGCCGCCAGTAGCAACTCATTTAGCGACTTTACCGTTCGCTACTCACGTGACGGTGGCACCAGCTTTGCCACCTGCGCCGACTACAACACGCAAAGTGTTTCAACATCGCTCACATCATTCACTAAAATAACCTGTTACATCACCACTGACGCAAGTGCCGCTACAAACCCCTACGTCTATTTCACTCAAAATACTGGGACCGCACGCACATTCTACGTCGACACATTTAGTATGACTTTAGCTTCCAACACGACGCCAAATGTCCAGATCGGCGGCGGTGTAAATGGCGGTCCGACCACCCTCTTTACCCTCGACCGTGGCGCCAGTGCGCCAATTGCCAGCAACAACGACGCCTTACTCGGTAGTATGTACTACGACACGACACTTGGTAAGCTGCAATGTTACGAGGCTGATGGCTGGGGTGCATGTGGTTCGAGCCCGGACAACATTGTCACTATCAGCCCAGAGTATACCAACGCAGTGCTACACGGCACCGGTATTGGCACCATGACGAGCGACCTCTGCTCGGACTACCTCAATATCAACGACGGTAGCGGCAGCCCTGCACAGCCAACGATTTGTGGCACAAATGAGACCTACAACTTCTACAAATGGACCAGCCCGCAGGCGACGGCACAAACCTATGCGATTTATGTGACGTACCAGCTACCAAGTACCTTCAAAGAATTCAATTCGGGCCAGACATCACTCATGGGTCGCACTGACAACGGCAGCAACGGTGGTTCGGCTACTGTACAATACCAAATCTACCGAAACAGCGGCACAGGCCTAAGTGCCTGTGGATCAACTATCAGCGTGTCGACTGGCACACAGACTTCGTGGCAAATCGGGAACGCAACAGGTGCCGCCGACCCATCGACCTGTGGCTTTACGCCTGGCAACAGTATCGTCTTCAAGATCGACATGACAACCAGTAAAAACGCGAACGCCTACGTTGGTAACCTCAACTTTGCCTTCAGTAACAAGTAGTCGCACTATCGTGGTTATGGTACAATAACAGAGAAGCCACCTTGGTGGATCGTGAGGCTATGAAGAGAAAAAATCAAGTGACCCAGCGCAAGCCTAGCCCCAGCCAAATTTGGCACTGGTTTGTTGGACGTTCTTCTGTTTTCTTACGACGCTTCACAAAACTAACTGCGGGCGGCAAGCGCTATATCGTTATCCCTGCTCCCACAAAAAGAGGCCTGTTACGCTTTAGTTTGATCATATTACTCGCTGCTACGATTATTACTATAGGTTATCAATTATATCGCTACTACGGCCCTCATAGCTACCAACTAAGTTCAGTGCAAAAGCTACTATCGCCTCCTAACGAGATACTTGCCCAAAACCTAAAACTTGACAACCAAAAACAAGTATATAGCTTCATGAATGGCCAGTTAAATTCAGCTGAATCAAAGCAGACTGGTGCAAGCCTGGTCTCGGCAACTATTCCGGTTGAGGCTAGCAAAGGTGTGGTTGTCACTGACCCTCACTATAAAGTAGACCTCACAATCTCGCCCCAATTTGCCATCGCAAACGGCAAACAAGACCAAAACCGCGTCGTGTACCCGTTTCGCAACCATGAGGGATGGCTGGTATACACTGCTGAGGGAACCGGCGTCAAGGAAGATATCGTACTCTCCAAAGCTCCTGGCGACCAGGCTTCTTTCACCTATCTACTGACCTTGCCCGATGGTATTGAGGCACGATTAGAGTCAGACGGAAGTGTCGGGATCTATGGCAACCAGCTTTTCATCAACAACGTATCGACAGGCACCGATGCGGACGCCGCTCTCCTCAAGAAAGCCCGTGAAAATGCCAAAAAATCCCTACTGCTTTTTGTCATACCAAGCCCAATTGTCAAAGAGTACGGCAAGCAAACTTCGCAGGTTGAGGCGTCATTTCATCTCGAGAAAAATCGTCTTACTGTCACCGCTAAGGGACTCGCCAAAGCTACCTACCCGCTGACCATCGACCCAAGCATCTACGTGGTCACCGCCCAGCAATTCATGAATGGTAACAACGAGACCAACATCAACTTCGACGTTGCCAACAAGCTCATCAAAAAGGGTCGTACTACTGGCGCGCGATTTGACACGTGGAACAGCGCGACCAAATTACCTCAGGGAAACTGGGCTGGCGGTACGGCAGTTGCTGGTGGCTACCTCTACTCGGTCGGTGGCCTTTCACTCAACGGCCAGATCTACACCGCGCAGGGCGCAAGTACATTTACTGTCCCGGCTGGGGTTACGAGTCTCTCTGTCAAAGTATGGGGTGGTGGAGGTGGTGGTGGGGCTGGTGGTTCAGCCGCGGCCGGTGGAACCGGTGGTGGAGGTGGCTATGTGTCTGGTAATGTCACTGTTACGCCAGGTGAGACCTTGACAGTGTACGTCGGTGGAGGTGGCGCAACCGGTACTCGTAAAACCGCTGGTGGAGGTGGTGGAGGTGGCGGCTACTCCAGTATTTACCGAGGCGCAACCCCACTGGCAATCGCTGCTGGTGGCGGTGGTGGTGGCGGTGGCCGTAACTCGGCAGGTAATACTGGCGGCGCAGGTGGCGCAGGTGGTGGCACGAATGGTATCGCTGGCACAACATCTGGTGCCGGTGGAGGTGGTGGTGCCGGCACTCAGTCTGCTGGTGGCGCCGGTGGTACTGGCGGTACGAACGCAGGTTCAGCCGGTAGCTCACTCACTGGTGGTCTCGGTGGTGACGGCCGCACCAGTGGCACCACCGATGGAAGTGGTGCAAGCGGTGGTCTTGCAAGTGGTGGTAGGGGTGGTGGAGTTATCGCGACCAGTCGTGCCGGTGGTGGCGGTGGCGGCGCTGGGTACTTTGGTGGTGGTGGTGGATCGAGCTCATCAAGCGGCTCTGGGGCTGGTGGCGGCGGTAGTGGTTCGAGCTACGTCTCTGGCAGTCTCACAACCACTACGGGTAGCGGTCAAAATCCTGGTAATAATGCCGACACCGACCGCTCAGGTGCGGGCCAGGGAGGCAATGCTGGCGCAACGGGCAACACAGGTACTGGCGGCAGCAACGGTATCATCGTCATCAACTATGGTGCGGGCGGCACAACCACAAGTCCGACGCTAAACTGGACTCATCTTTCAACCACCGACGGTTCACTGGAAAGCCCGAACCCTGGCAACGGCGCTTGTAGTGGCTGGTGCACTGACAGTGTCTACAATCTCCCCGAAGCGCGGAGCAACTACTCACTGGTGGCATACAACGGATTCCTCTACGTCATCGGCGGTCTCAACAGTAGTGGCGTTCCCCAAACAACGATCTACGTCGCAAAGCTTGGCGCCAATGGCGAGCCGCAACTTTGGAACCCGACCTGGAACCCCACAGCCGACCCAACTAAGACTACCTGGAGCTACTGGTATACCAACAACGTGAGTCTGTCGAGCGCCCGCTCTGACGTTACTGCCACTGCCTACAATAACCGTCTCTACCTCATGGGCGGTCGAGCCGCGGGCAATAGTATCGTCAGCACCGTTGAAGTTGCCGACATCACGGCAACCGGACAAATTGGCACCTGGAGCACTCAGGCCTCACTGCCCTACAACGCCTACGGCCATGGAGCCGTCGTGTACAATGATCGTCTCTATGTCATCGGTGGTAGCAGTACGGTCGGCGGTACGCCTCGAACCGACGTGTATTACAACAAGATTAACGCAAACGGTACCATCAATAGCTGGCAGCAGACATCAAGTTTCGCAACCGGACGTTTTGCGGGCGGAGGTAACTTCGTGACAGTCTGGGGAGCATTTATGTATATATCAGGTGGCTGTAGTGTGGTTAATGCTAGTGGGTACTGTTCGACCGTACGGTCCGATACGCAGGTTGCAAGCATCAACACCGACGGCAGTCTCGATATCTGGAACACGGTTGGCGCAGTATCGAATCAACGTTTTGGGCACGGCCTTTTCGCCTGGCGTGACAATATCTACGAAGTTGGCGGCTGCTCCACCCAGAGCACGACTACTGGTGCCTGTACTGGTACTCTAGAAACCATCATCTATGGGCTGGTTAATCGCGACGGCGATGCCTCAACGGTCGGACAGTCGTCAGACCCTGGAAGCGGCACCTGTACAGGAGGAGCCCCTACAAACTGTAGCACTCCGGCGGCATCAATTGGTAGTCTGCTGAATGCCTCTATCGTCTCCAACGGGTATATTTACATATTTGGCGGCTGTACCGACACGGCATGCAACCCAAGCGGCGTCACCAATGGTGTCGCCTATGCTGCTATTAGCTCGACAGGGCAAATGTCAAAACCAGCCACCTGTCCAAACGGCTCCTTCCAAAACAACATTTGGTGTATCCAGTCGACGAATACCCTACCCGTTTCGGTCGCTGCAGCCAGTCCGGTCATCTTCAACAACCGTATCTACCTGATTGGTGGCCTCAGTGGTAATAACAACACCAACACCATCTTGCGTGCTGTTCTCAACTCTGATGGCAGCGTCGGCGCATGGACACAGCAGTCGATGAGCGGTGTCGGTGCAACCTCAGTTTCCTACCAGTATGCTTATACTCGCGCCAACCCTACCGATGCAACCAATAACCCTGGGCATTTATTCATATTTGGCGGCTGTACGAACAGTAACAACGCCGGCTGTACTGCTTACTCGCAAAGTGTCTACCGCTGTAATATTCAGGCGGCTGGAGCTATCGCGAGCTGCAGCACGACAAATCAACTACAAATTGGTACTATCCCTGGTGACACGCAAACAGGGCTGGCAATCATGAGCGGTACTGTCTATGCCAACTATGTCTACCTCATCGGTGGCGTCTCTCCGAATATCCAGGACCTAAAAAGCGTTCGCTATGCCAAAATCGACAATAATAACAATGTCGTCACAGCCGGGACCAGCGGCTGGACACAGTCTCCCAATGAGATGGCTGTCGGACGTCGACGTGCATCTGCCTTTGGCTACAACGGCTACATCTATGTCATCGGAGGGTACGAAGCTGCAACTGGAACACTTCCTGATATTGAGTTTATCAAGATGAATGTCAGTGATGGCAGTCTGGGCGACGGCGGTACCGAGACCTTCAATGTCTCGGCCGTGCAGATCAACCAGCGCTGGGGACTAAGCGCGCCGGTATCAAATTCCTATGCGTACGTTATCGGTGGCTGTACAAACGGTGCCAGTCCGGGCGGCTGTACCAGCACGACAAATGTCGTCCAAACATTCCAAGTCTACAACAATGACAGCGGTGCGCCGGCTGGCTATAGCACCAGCGCCAACCAGTATACTACTCAGGCAAACCGCATCGGCGCCTCAGCCGCCATTCTCAACGGATATCTCTATGTCGCCGGAGGCTGTACCAGTACAACTGACTGCACGACGACCACAACAGATGTTTCATACGCACCAATCGACGCCTATGGTACTATCGGCACATGGACAAGCACTGCTGGGCTACCAGTAGGCCGCACCTGGGGTAAGCTACGGACTGCAGGTGGTTCGCTCTACTACATCGGTGGGCAGTCAAATACCGCCACCGACCGTCGTACTGAAGTCTATTATGCAACGCCGAGCGGCGGCACAATTTCCTCATGGAGCACGGCATCAAATGCCTTGCCAGCTGGCCGAACAAAATTTGGGGCAACTGTCTGGAACAACCGCCTCTATGTTGTTGGTGGTGAAGGTACTGGTGCTGGCTGTACGGCAAGCAACGTATGTAACACCGTCTACGTGAGTCCCCAGTTGAATTCTGGCGGCAATATCGGCTCTGCCTGGTCAACTGCCAGCACTTCATTTAGTGTCGCCAGGAGTGGCCCAACCGTGATTGCCTACGCGAACAACCTCTATCTTTTTGGCGGCTATGACGGTACAAACTATCTGAGCGACAGTCAGTACTCACAGATAAATTCCGGGACGGGCAATGCAGGATCATGGGCTTTCTCCGCAAGTATGCCCGGACCACTCGCCGATGCAGATGGCTTCGCCGCCAACGGCTACATCTACGTAATCGGCGGACGAAGCGGTGCAACAACCTGCGACCCAGTGACCATTGTAGCGCCGATCAGCGCCAATACGACCATCACAAGCGGCAATAACCCGACAGGCATTGGCGAGTGGTATGAAACAAACCAGCGATATACCGGGGCGCGCTACGGTGCGGCAGCTGCATATGCCGATGGAAAAGCCTACGTTCTTGGCGGCGGTTGCGGTAGCACTCTCACTTACGCGAGCCCTGTCACCCAACAGGCGCCGCTCCTTTCGCAACCACAAGTCGCCAAATACTCTATCATGATCGATACCGACTCAGATGTTTTTGCAAATGCGTGGCTCCTCAACGGTCTTGATAATTCTATCGGTGCTCGCTGGCAACTAAAGTACCGCAGTATGGCCAACCAACAAGCCGTGAGTTTATGCGCAACCATGAGCACGTGGGGCCAGGATACAAACTTTGGCGACATTACCCTGGGCACACCAGGCGTCTATATCATAAAAGACGGCAGCGGCACCGACATAAAATGTGGGCGCTACTTCTTCTTCAATGTGAGCGTTGATAGCTCACAAGCGTTTGGCTACCCTGATGATGTCACTCGCGGCCCAACCATTACCGACCTGAGCCTCTATTTCACTGCCGACCCAAGCAAACGTCTCATGCATGGCCGCACGTTCACTGGCGGTTTGCAGCAACCGTTGGATGCACCATTCTGATGCGTGGTAATCGCACCCTTGACGGCACCCCTTTGCAGCGTGCACCGCGTCGTACGCCAGCGTCGCATTCTGGTGGGCTATTCAGTGATAAAGAGCTTGAACACATTAAGAAGCCGCCAACCTCCATCTTCGTCCAGCTACGTCACATTGTGACGGGCATCCACAATACACTTGTGCCGACCGTCAAACGACTATCGACCATACTGCGGCGCTATCTTTCTCACGTGCCCGAGATGACTCAGGTGACAAAGCGTCTGATGCCGAGAGCTCGACAATGGTTCATGGCTGATCGCCGCCGCATCATAGCGTTATTATTTGTCATTATTGTAGTTATGTACGTCGTCGCACTGGCGAATCGATCGACACATCGACTGTCGTCGACTCCCGAGATTCCAGCGACGTCATCATCGACACACCAAGCACCGGCGACGTTACCAAAGGGCAACCCAGACTTTACAACTGTACTGCCTGCCAATCGATCAATCGATCAACTCGGCGGTTGGACGAAAGTTAGCCCTCCAAATAGTGCGCCTGTTTTCGCCTACACCGACAAAATTGGTTCAACGACAATTATTGTTAGCCAACAAACATTACCAGATGAACTACGAACTGATACAGCTAACAAAGTGAAACAACTTGCCGGCACGTACGGACAACCTGAGCAATTATCGGCCGGTAGTACGACGGTCTACCTATCGCGGTCGCAGAGTGGACCAGCATCTATCGCCTTTACACAGCGAGACCTTCTGATCTTCATCAAAACCAATGACGCAATCCCTGACTCTGACCTCATAACCTATATTGCATCACTACGCTAACCTACGGAGTAGACTTCTTTACTTCAAAGTCGAGGTGCAAATAGCCCGATCGTGCGTTGCGCTTACATGTTATATCCACCGGCCAATTACCTGGTGGCGCATCGGCACTGACTGTCCAACTCCACGTTGCAACACCATAGTCATCGGCCAATTTTTCTATCACGCCGGAGTCTACAACTGGAAGTTTATTGTATTCCACTTTTATCGTACAGACGGCACCTGGTAATGTGCGAATGCTCACCATGGCATTTTCTCCCGGACGAAGTGGTGAGTTCATGAGCTGTACCGCTACCCCAACGGCCGCATCAGGATCCGGAGCGAATGGTTTTCGTATTTGTGGCCCTGACCCTGCAGGCTTATCGTTTAGTATGGTCGATGATTGACGACCCACCAACCACGTGTAAATAATTCCAATAACGATGAAAATGATTATAACGACGAGTATAATGATGCCAATTTTTTTCGCATGGCTTGCAGCTTGTCTTCTCGCTCTGCCCTTGACTCCACGGTCATGATAATAATGCGCCATCGCTACGGTATAACCCTATTTTTTCCGTCGTCGACGAGGTGTATCGACCGTTGCAACGTCCATCTCATCTATGGTATCCTCGTCATCCAATACCAACGTGCCAAGTGTGTACAGATACACTGTATCATCGTGAAGTATCATGAACTGCATTGCTTCAGTACCAGCTGGATTTGCGACAATTGGCGCTTTCAACTCTTCCTCAAGATTCAACATATCATCAAAACTCAGTACTGGTACAATATTCTTGCCCGTTATGTCGGTCTCAGTACTAGCTTTGATAATAATACCGTCGTGATAGCGATAAATTCGATCGAGTTCGCGTTGATACGGCGACTTGAATATCTTACGGCGTAGCCCAAACATGATAAGGCCAAGCCCAGCAATAATAAGGGCAATTGCAATAATCATCTCATATTGCTCAAAGGTATTTCGGTTATTTTTTGTGTCTTGCGGTACGACTTGTTTCGTATCGAACTTGTCATACTTCACCGCAAGTGTATATATCTGCTCATCAATTGGTGCGACGACACTTGCTTGGCGTGTATCACTAAACGGTGTCCCGCCGATCGTACCTGAAACTTTCATAGTGAACTGCAACGTAACACTACTGCTGAGCGGAAGTGCTAGGGCTGATTTCAATTGCTCAATTTGTTTTTTATACTCGGCGTATGGCACGCTCACTGTCGGGTTGAGCGAAACGTTGTTCGATGTTACAGACTCGGTCTTGGGAGCAATCAACTGGATATCTTTCGACCAAACACTCGGAATATCTTTCACCCCATTTTGGACAATATGGTTACCACGAACTAGTGCCTTCACCTCATAGGCATAGGTTAGATTTGCATCCTCTGATCCATGAAAATCATAGTGAAACGTTGCCGCCACTTTGTCAGTCAGACTGGCAATAAAGGCCGTATTCTTACCCGGTGATCTATCGTAAAAACTGCTATTAAAGTACGTGATATCGGTGTCGACTGACTGGTTGATTGTGTAGTCATAAGCAGTCGGTATGTCGACGGCATCGGATTTGCGCTGGACGATATCATAGACCACGAAGCCCGACAGCATCATTAGCAATAAGCCGGCGATGGCAAAGCCGACTGGTCGGTAGCTATGATGTTGATTGTCGATATTGAGTGCCACAGTGCCCACCTATTGTTGTGTTGCTTTTAGAATTTCACTGAGCCAGACGCTTGGATAGCCGAGATACGGTACCTGCGCCCGTACGATGCCAACCACCTGTTTGGGTGTGACCGGCCGATCAGGACTAGGGCTATTATCACCCTTCGTGGTAAACACTCGTTCACCACTCCCGTCCGTCGTCGTGTCGATACCGATCACACGGTGGGTAATCGTTCGCCCGTCGCTCTCATATTGTAGTATATCGCCGACACCTACGTCCATGGGGTTGCTAATCTTCTGCGTGATGACAACTGAGCCACGGCTAAAGACCGGCACCATACTATTACTGACGATAGCGAGTGGCCGATATGTAAAGAAGCCTGTCATAAACATGACAAGTACCGTCATGACGATAACCAGCATGACATCATAGGCACGACGAGGATGCCGATGACGACGTGGTGAATCGTCGGCATCCTGACGCATACGGTCGACTGTTATATACACCGCAATTGCTACTAGCATCGAGGTAACACCGTTCAAATACCAGTCGTATTTGGGTATGATCGGCGGTATGATAACAATCGCCAATACAACCAATCGATACACTAGCTGCGCACCCAGACCTGCCGTGAATGATATATAGGTCAACAACAAACTCGCGATGATAGCCGGCATACCACTCGCGACCACAAATTTGACAAGTTCTCCGCCGTCATCGACTTTGACAAGTTGTGCCAAGCCCATTTGCTGTATCGCCAGTATCACGCTGACGATCAGTCCAAACCACATGACATTGCGCCGCCCACCGGCCAGCATAACACTATGTCTCGCGTACTCCACAGCAATTGCCGTCGCACCAAACGAGACGATATTTGTGATAATCGTCAGCCAACTGGCACTGATAGCATTGTGTACATAGGTCAGTATGAGACCTGACAAAAAATAGACAACAAACCAAATTGCCAGCACCGAACCGATTGCCAATTGTTTGTCAGTTGCATGCCGCACGCGATCACGCCGTAAGCCGAGCACCAGTCGCGCCGCAACCGCCAGACCAACTGCCAGCAATGGTTCGACGACATATATGGCCGTCTGGGCATCGACGATCTGCGTGCGGGTCAGCGCCCATGGTGCGATGCCGACCACCACCATGCCTAGCAGTATCCACCAGACCGATTGGCGAATGCGATACAGCCGAGTTAGTATCATGCCTTACCTTTCACGGCGGCACCGGTCGTCACCCAGCTGTTCGGTGAGTAGGTCACAGACGTCGTGAACTGATATTGTGCCCCGCTCGCAATACCAATCGCTGTACCCGTGTAGGTAAGTACCGTCGCAGTACAGGTATAGGTAATGCCCGCTGGGACCGTCGAGGTGCACGTCGTTGTCACTGGAATAGTGACCTGCCAGCCGCTAATCGATTGTCCTGAATTATTCGTGATAGTAACTGTCAATGGGTACTTACCCCCGGTCTTCTTTCCCTTTGTCGCAACTACCGTCAGACCACTAATCGTCTCGTAGGTCGTTGCGAAGGTTGCCGAGATTGTGACATTTTGAAGCGTATAGCGAAGTGCTGTACTGACAAATGAAAAACTAAATGATCTCGTGGCATTTTTTGCGATCGTACCGTTGCCTGCACCATTTTTGATCGTGACCGTCGTCGCGTTTTGCGAGCATATCACCGTACCCGGACAACTCAGGCCAGTCATCCCCGGCGGAAGATTAAACGTGACCTGCCAGGCCGTGATCGAGGTAACACCATTATTCTTGATGGTCATTGGGTTCATCGTATAGGTATATGGGCCAGCACCAGTCATCGTCTTGGTATACGTGACGGTCGTATACTGACTGGATACATACGCCACACTTGAGGCAGCTGTCGTGACCGATAGCTGCTGGCTAAACAGCGCATAGCCCGTACTCATTACAAGCAGTGGCACAGCCAGCAACAGGCTCAGCTGTCGTATAAGCGGTCGAAATGTGCGTAACCGCCTTGCACCCATTGTTTTTTGTTGCCCCCGCTAGTTCTGTATATAGTTAAAATTAATCGTCGCAGACTTGTTAGCGCCACTCGGATTCGTTGAGGCACTACTGGCCCATGTTACGGTCACTGTCGCGGTCGCGGTCGCACCCGGTGCGAGTGTGCTGTTGACGGTCACGCCACTTACGGAGTACGTAATATAGGTCGGTGCCGCCGCATTGAGGCTAGTAAGATCCGTGATGGTACTGAGTTTCGCAGTGATATTACCATTGTTTTTGATGGCAACCTGATACGATGACGTTGCGCCCGGATACGCCAGGTCGACGTTAAATGTCGCTGATGTACTGGTAAACGACGGTGTACTCACATGGTCGGTCGCCCCAGTCTGAGCTGTTGGTGTGATACTAATGATCTCAACCGCCCAGTTACCAGTTGCCGTACCGGTACCATTGATCGTCAGAGTTGATGCAAATGAAGCATACGCCACCGAGGCAATACTAATCAGCACAATAGCGATTGGGATAAAGCGGTTTTTCATATGGTATTGGTTTTCCTTCGCGTACTATGCATCATTATATAATATTTTATAGAGTAAACACAAGCACTGTCGATCTGATACGTCGGGGCCAGCAGCAAACAGTGCCCGCTAGCGGACACTGTGCAAATGGGCTATGATTGAGCGTGTCTAATTCTGGACGTAATCGTACGCCAGGGTCGCTGTTTTCGACGCACTGACGGGGTTGGTTGTTGCCGTTGATAACCACTCGGCTTTGACAGTCACGGTCGTCGAGGCGGCTGGCGCCAAGGTGTCATTGACGGCCGGACCAGAGACTATCGTATATTTAACGTCAACCGGTTCTGCAGCGTTGATCGTCGTCACACTTGGGATAGCGCTGACTTTGGCGGTCACGTTACCGAGGTTTTGAATCGTGATATCATAGGTTGCTGATGATCCAGGATAGGCAAAGTCAACGTCGAAGGTGGCTGTCGTACCTGTAAAGCTTGGTGTCGTAGCAGCATCGGTCGCTGAACCAGTCGATCCCGTCCTGGTGATACCCGTTATCTGTACATCCCAGTCACCACTTGCAGTCGTCGTACCGCTGATAGTCAACGTCTGCGCAAAGGCAGCGTAGGCGACCGAAGCGAGGCCAACGATGATCAGCGCGACCACTAAAATTTTGTTTCTCATAATGCTTGTTCCTTATGTTTTATTAGCGTTATAACAATAGCATACAACACATTAACGTAAGCAACAAGAGGAGTTGTGGTTGTACCCAGTATGAGCTTTATCCTTTTCTCTCGATACAGTAAAATCATTACATTACTACGAAACGAGGGTTACCTATGAGCAAGAACATTATTATCGGTCTCATCGCTGTTGTCGTACTGGCGATTGGCGGCTATGTCGTCGTCACACAAAACAAACCAGCTGCTCAGTCTCCCAGTACGAGTAATACTACGAGCACATCGTCAAACACTGAGAACAGCTCAGTCAAGCTCGCCTCGCAAACTGTTGGCAAACCAGCTGACTGTTCAACGTACAGTTTCTCAGAACTGCAAAAAGTCTGGGGTGTGCCGTTTGTCGATACCGACATCAACAACGTCTCGGCACTTTCATCAGACGGCGGCAAATTGTATTCATGCGGCTACAACGAGACCGACTCAGGCACTGGCGTGACGTTCACTATCGAATACCGCGAACACCCTAACGTCGACAGCGCCAAACAGAGCATGAATGACACCCGCAGCACCGAAAAATACGGCGACACCGTCTACTACCTCAAAGAGGACAAAGCCGGCGTCGGTGACGAAGCGTTTTTCTGGGCTCGCAACCGAACTGACAGCAGCAAAGAAGTTAACCAGCAGATGTATATCCGCAAGGGCACTGTCGTCTTCTTACTTTCTGGTGTGAACCTGAGCGGTGTCGACACGAGTTACAAAGACAAGTTACTAGCGAGTTACCGACTGCATTTCCAGTAGCTCGCACTCCCCGCTGCTTGCTATACTTATAGTATGAGTCATGCCTCACTTCCGAGCGGTACTGTTCATCGTTTGCCCGCCGACCTACGCGCGGCACTGTCGACACACGCCAAACCGTATGCTGCCTGGTCTGACATCACCCCACTGGCCCGCAATGAATTTATTTGTTGGATCACCAGTGCCAAGAAACCCGAGACGCGGACACGCCGTATCACCATCGCACTCGATAAACTAACCCGTGGTGAACGCCGACCATGCTGCTGGGCTGGCTGTATGCACCGCGAACGAAACGGCACATAGTTACCATGAAGGAGCCACGATGACTATTGCAGACAAAGTCTTCGTCGTCACTGGCGCTGGCAACGGTATCGGTAAACAATTGGCTCTCGCCCTCCTCGCGAGAGGCGCGCACGTCGCCGCTGTCGATCTGCGGCCAGAATCTCTGCAGGCGCTCGATCACCATGACCATCTATCACCTCATGCTATCGATATCACCAACCGCGAGGCAGTGTCAGCCTTGCCCGAACAAGTCATCGCTACCCATGGTCAGGTTGACGGCCTGATTAACTGCGCAGGCATCATCCAACCATTTGCGAAGATCAACGATCTCGATTTTAGCGACATCGAGCGTGTCATGAATGTGAATTTTTACGGTACGCTCGCCATGACGAAAGCCTTTGTGCCACACTTACTTACCCGTCCCGACGCCTCACTCGTCAACGTCTCGAGTATGGGTGGGTTTTTACCTGTACCCGGCCAAGGCGTCTACGGCGCATCAAAAGCTGCGGTCAAATTATTGACAGAGGCACTCTACGCTGAGCTGCTCGGCACCAATGTGCATGTCTCGGTCGTTTTCCCCGGTGCAACCGCGACCGACATCACCAAAAATTCTGGCGTTGCCATGCCGAAGATCGACGATGCCAGCACCTCGTCAATCCCGATGCTGCCCGCCGACCGCGCCGCAAGTCTCATTATCCGTGGCATCGAACGCAATCAACCGCACATATTTACCGGTCGCGATTCACGACTAATGAACCTGCTCTACCGTCTTAGCCCCGTCTTTGCGACCAAACTGATTGCTAAGCAGATGCAATCCTTGCTCCACTAGATACACCCACATCAAAAACTGTTATGATGGTCATGAGTATGAAAAATATCATTATTATTCTTGCAGGTATCGTTCTACTACTTGGTGTGAGCGTGTTCGTCTTAGTCAATAACCCAACGACTCAACGAACGACAGACACGATGACAACATCAACACCTGGGCAGACCAGTGGCGAAACCATAAACCTATCCAATCGCTCGCTCCAAACCATATCACAAGACATATTCAACTCCACCGGCACGACCACGCTCGATGTCAGCCACAACCGTCTAACCGGTGCCCTACCCTCAGAACTTCGCAAGCTCACAAACCTCGAGGTTTTGCTGGCTTCGGACAACGCCATGACTAGCATCCCTGCCGAAATCGGCCAGCTCAGCAAACTGCGTATCGCCAATTTTGCGAACAACAATCTATCGGGCCTTCCGCTCGAGATCGGCAATCTCACGCAACTCGAGACGCTCGACCTGCGCGGCAACCCCAACCTGTCTCAACACGACCTTGGCCTCATACGGGCAAAGATCCCAAAGACGACGATACTGACGGATTAGGTTTGTCACGAGCATACATCGTTCGCAAGTTGTATCACTAGCACCTAGCGATAATGTACGAGCATCGGTTATGATTGGCGCAGTATGTCTGAACCAATACAAACATTCTCTCGGCGTTAGCTGTCAGCGTCATCTTTACCGCGATGGCAAAAGTCCGCAGCCAAAAGCTAAAATCGATTTTATATATAACCGTTTCCCGTCACGATTGCTCTTATCGGCTCCGATAGCATTGCGAGCAGTCTGAGTAATCTCGGCCTTATCTTGACAGGATTATTTCTGTGGGACTGTTACTATTTGCATTATATATTTGGTATGAGAGGCTATATGCTGACACGTTGCTCGCGCTACAAAACCACCAGCCCCAACAAATGCATAGTTCAAGGCAATCACGATCATTGGTATCGCTATAGTCTCCTTTGCTGTGGTTATGACTCTCGTGGTCATAGCCGAGGAGTGGTAACTCATCGTAGGCATACCATTTGTCTGCCACTACCATACTGCCAGACTTAACGGTATCTTGGATGAACTGTTTAAGCACATCACGGTCTCTGCCAGAGTCGTGATCTCCGGTAACCTGCAACGCTGTCTTACCACTGTGCGGCTCAACCGCACCAGCGACGATGTACTTCGCTTGTTTACTTTTCTTTTTGCTGAAGTAGCTTTCATCGGCCTGGACGATACCTTCCAGTAACGGTGCGGTGTACGGTAGGTGGATACGAAAGCGTTCATACCAGCGACTCACTGTCTGGTAGCTGAGCTCTGTTTGCATCACAAATTATTAGTGTTGCACTGAAACGTTAACTAGTTGTTGCGTTTTAGTGCAATGAGCCCATACGAGGCCATCGCTTGCATACATACCTGAGCATGTTATAATTTGGACGTTACCAACTATGAAGAGGGGAATCTAAGTATGAAAATACGAGTAAAATTATCGGCTCTAGTAGTGGCCCTGCTTTTCGCTATTGGACTAGCAACTATTACTTCTAGCCAACCAGCATCGGCAGCGACCTGTACATCTTATATTTACAATCGCGGCGCAACAGGAACCTGCGTAAAATATATACAAACCATCTTAAATGGTATCTCTCTTGATGGTGTAACCAGCTGCTTACTCAGCGGTACATGGCAAGATGGAGTCATCGCAACCGACACAACAGATCAACTTGTTGTTGACGGTTCATATGGTACTCTTACAAAGAACCGTGTGTATACGTTCCAAAAGTCACACTGCATAAAGTATGATGGTTCTGTAGGGCCACAAACTTGGGGTAAGCTCTGTCAAGAAGGTACCCAAGCAGGATACAATTTATCAGGACCAGGCTGGTACGACAGTAGTGACTGGAAAGATGTAAAAATTCTAGCTGCATATAAAGCAAGCGTATGGGCAGGCTGCAACAATAACTCCTGGCCATTTTTGTTCAATTACTAGATTTTTCTTAGCACCGAAGTACTGCCGCCTATGATCCAGCCAACTAACATATAACAAACGTAAACCGTAGATACTTGATCGGACCCAAAGTATTCTGGGTGGTTAGCTCTGGCCATCCATTGAAGTAGTGAAGTAGGGTCTAACCCTAAACAGATACAATAAGGTCGATTTTTACAATTTATATATGATCGGCGGCTGGATATCGCTCACGTTGTTCGCTCCTCCGCTTGCTTGCGAGAAAAATACTTCGTGCTTTTCTCGCTGCACTGCGCTACGCCGTACCAGCGACTTTCGGTAGCTTCGCTGCCGAGTCGCTGGTCGGTATCCAGTCTGCCAAGTAGCCACGAAAAAAGCCCATCTTTAGGATGGACTATTTTCGTGGCTCGCACTGGCAAACGAACTGCGAACGGCTAGTATGGACTATGCCGATAGCGAAGTCCGTAACATAAAAGGCTTGTTGCTAGGCGTGGCATAGCCCCCCCTATACCTTGACCTTGATATTTTAGAAAGTCTGTAAACGCACTACCTACCTAAATTATTGTGGCTAACAAAAAATCGTATGTTTTCCGTTTAGCCCAACAATTGAGCAAGCCTAACGGTGGTCAGGTTGTTGGGAAAGATTGTTGGTTTCAGCCAGTGCTAATACGGCTGTAAAATAGAATTATGACAAAACAGATAACAAAGAAACAGCACTTCGCACCACGCTTCTACTTCAAGCGATTTGCGGTTGATAATATGTTACAGACTTTAGATATTCAAAAAGGCAAACTCATAAAGCCACGACCTTATAGCGGTGTTTGTTATGCCGACTTTTATTACGCTGTTGAAACTGGAAAAGAAGACGAAACAAGTCAAGTCTTTGAACAGTTTTTTGGCGAAATTGAAGATAAGTTTGCCAAAGAGTATGACACCATTGTTGACGCAATACTAAATTACCGTCCACTGACAGACCAACAATTAGATATTCTGGCGTGGTTTATGGCTTCACTTTGGATTAGAAGCCCGCATATGCGTAGACAGATAAACAAGACTATGGCTGACGGTATGAAACAAATCACTACACTAATGGCTTCGCACCCAAACTTTGCTGACGGTGCTAAACGGGCTATGGAAGAAGAAGGTCATCAAGTAACCGATGAACAGATTGAAGACGCCAGAAAAACATTTGTAAGTGGCGAATACGAACTAACTTTTGATAATAACGTCAACCACTTACAGCTAATCACTAACTGCGAAGAGTTCCATAGGTGGTTCGTAATAAAGAAGTGGCGGTTCTATCTGGCTAAAGGCTCAAAGAAGTTTATCACTACCGATACGCCAGTAGTTGAGGTGTTCAACAATACTGGCAAAACAATGGTTGAAAAAATGTACAGCAACCATATCGCCCAAAGACGACACTATTTTGCTCTTACGCCTGAAATACTTATTGAACTTATAGACCCGCTAAAGTCTGGCAAAAAGCAGAAACGACACGCTATAACTAACGATGAAATGATAATTCAAAGTAACTTACTGCTTGTGCGTTGGTCTAAAGACTACGCCTACGCTAACAATAAAGAGTATTTGGAAGACTTACTTGCGTTCTATGCAGGCGTACCAACAGAGGTAACATAGGGGGGTAGTCGCCCTTTGTTTCGCCGTTTGACACTCCGCTGTATGAAATGCCGAATTTTTGGGGGTCATTTTGCCAAGCGTTTTTTGAGCCGTTGTTCACGAGCCATATCTAAAGATAGCTTGGCTAGTTCGTGTAGTTGCTCAATCAGTTCGGCTATCTTCTCGTCAGTCAGGTTTTGATAATCTTTACCAAGCAACTTACGGGCTTCTTTGACTGATATGATTGGTTTCATTACGCCAGCAATTTGCTCTCAAAGTCTAGGGCAAACTCGCTTTCAGGGCGTGGGTCAGTATTGTAGAACTTTATGCCAATCGGCTTTATTTCTTTGTAGCCGTGTTTACTCATTTCAGCCAAGTATTCTTTGTAAGCCTGCTTGTCGTTTTCATTGGTATCAAAAACTACTTCACTGTCATCGTTTAGGCTTATCAAGGCTTCTTCTTTCCAAGCGTCTTGTTCAATAATATGTCCGCCCTTTGGCTCTATGATAACCTGATAATATAACTGCTGATTTACTACATCGTTGATAATTAGCATATAGTCTGGACTGAACCTGCGACCATCTTTCAAGCTGTAAAGCCAGTAGTCTAGTTCATTACGTATTAGGTATATTTCCGAACCTTCGTATTTTGCGTGTAAGTCGTCAATCTGGCTCGCAAGGTATTTTACAAACTCCTTTTCTTCGCTTGTTCCATAGTTTTCACTGTACGCATACCAATCAGCACCTTTTATATTGAACTGTAAGTCAGGATTGTCGTGGTCGCTTTGAGCTTTGGCTCGCTCATCAGTGCTTATAAACACCTTCTCGCCAGTCGCAGGGTCAATACTTGGAAATGACATAAGGTAGATATTCTTTTCTTTGCCAAAGACTTGGGAAAGCGATACTGGTCTAAACTTATTGCTTCCTGCTTCTCGTGGCATATAAATGTCTATACGCCTACGAACTTCTGGCAAGATAGCACCGACAAGTAGCTGTAACTTCTCTTGGGCGTTCAATAAGCCAATATCTTTACCGTCTTCGTAGGTGTAGGTAATTTCGTATTTGGGTAGATATTCCTTTATAAGTTCATCAACTGTCTTCAAATCAGGTATATGCTCAACCAAATTGTTGTAGCGGAAAAAGTTAGCTTCGGCTGATACCAACGCTTTACGTATTATTGGCTCGGCAAAAAACTCATCGGTAATGCGAATAACCTTTGTCTTCTGGCTCGCAATTTGTTGGTTTTGCTCATAATCAGACAAGCCCCTTGACCGCAGGTTATACAAACCAGCCTTGATGGTGCGGTTGAAGGTTGTGTCAATTTCGTCTTCGGTTGTTTTGGTTCGCTTGACGGTATGGTTGACTAATACAAAGCCTTTTTTGTAGGTTTCACTTTCAAGGAACTTCTCTTTGAGCGTAATGGTTTTTCGTTCAACACCTTCGTTGATGATACCTTCGCCTAGCAAATCACGCTGTAAGTTTTCTAGGAACATACCAGTCTTTACGAAGTGATAGACAAAAGTTTCTAGCACACGACCACGCTCAAAAGGTGCGTTATCAAACTTTCGGCGGTCTTTATCAAACTCTAAATTACGTTGAGCAAAATCAAGTGAAAGTTTATTGCTATCATCATCTGGCTTATACGAGCGTGGCAGTTCATAAGGGAAGTACCTAGCACCACGACCAATCAACTGAATATCTTGAAGACTGACTTTTTTACTTTCACTAATGTCAAAGTGAATAATGTCGTATAGGCTCAATACGTCCCAACCTTCGTTCAACGCATTTACTGAAAAAATGGCACGAATAGTATTGCGTGGGCTGTCCAGTAACGGCAATAATTCGGCTTTTTCCTTCTTTTGGCTGTTGTATATCAGCGTATTGTCGTGGGCAAAACTAGCTCGTATCTCACTTACGAACTTATTCAAGCCTTCCCAATCGCCTTGCGATACAAAGCCGTTTTTCGGTTCTTTGAGCCACGCAAACATATCGTTTAGTATTTCGTGTTCGTGGTTGATGTTTTGCTTGGCAAGTTCCTTCAAACGGTTCAAATCATCTGGTCGTAGGCTAGAAATAACGCCGTCAAAGAACGCACGGTCTTCTTCGCTTTGGGCAATTTTGACTGACTTTACTAGCACAATCGGTTTCATATCTACGCCCATTTCACGCTCGGCAAGTAACCTGCGGTATTCGCTCAAAGCAACGGCGTTTATGATAAGCAGACGTTTTTGGTCTTCGGTATGAACTTCTTTGTTGTATAGGAACTTTACGTCCTTGCTATACCCATCACGATTGAACTCCAAAAAGTCGTAGCGATGAACTAACTTGTCTTTGTACTTTTCGTGAATTGCTTGGTTTGCTAAATCAACCGTTGCCGTATATTCAAGCAATAAGTTTCCTTCACGGGCTTTGACAGCCGACATTACGGCAGTTTCCCAGTTTCGGACTTCTTCAATATCAGCTTTCTTTTTGCTTCGGGTATCTACATTGAGCCTATGGGCTTCGTCAGCAATTACGACCACATCATTGTCGGCAAAGTCTTGGGCTGTAAGCCCGTTTTCCTTGTCTTCAAGCAAGCGGTTATAGAGTAGCGATGTGCTGAAAAACATAAAGTTTATAGCGTTACGGTCTGCGTCTGCTATGTTTTTGGTTTCTTTGACCGCTACATTACGCCCGTTTATTCTTACGCCCTTCGGATTGAACAAATACTTCTCAAACTTATAGTCGGTAAAGTTTTTCAGTGCCTGGTCTTTGATTTGTATCTGATGGACTAGAAACAGGAAGTTGCGATAGCCTTGTGCGTACAGATAAAGCACCACAGACGCCATTACAAGCGTTTTACCCGTGCCAGTCGCCATATTGAACAGCAAGTGCTTTGCTCTGGCTCTGTCGGTTTCATACAGCCAAATAAAGTGCTTCAAGGCTTTGACTTGATACTCACGCAGGGTCTTACTCAAATTATCGGTAACATATTCAGGAATAGTAAAATCAGCTTGCCACGCTATGTAGGCAGGGTCGTTTTCTATTTGATTGAATAGGAAGTCGCCAAGTGTCGCATTTATTTTAGTTTTTGTCTTCGCCATAGAACTTGTCCGTTAGTGCCTTCTCGTCTGACGACACTGTATGACGTGTATCGTTCATATCGGCGTAGTTTAGGTATAGTTGGTTTTCATCTAGTATGTCGGCAAGTGCCTGCTTGCGACCATCTAAATCTTTGTTTCGGAAGTTTTCGTCTTTCTCAAACTCGGCACGGTCAAACCAAAACTTCAAGAAGGCGTTGTTACGCATATCAACATACAAGTCTTCCAGTTCCTTTATGCTCGTGGCTTCCATAATGGCGTCAAGGTATTCTTGGTTGTATTTCTTCAACTCAAAATATACAAACGAGGTGTCGCCGTAATACTTCTTTATGGCGTTCTCTAAACGCTTGAAAGTAACATTGTTTACATAGTTCATTTGCTCAATCAAGATAAACTTACGGCTACCCCCATCTTCGGCATTTTGAGCCATTACAGCCTGTGCGGTAGTGCCTGAACCACCAAAGAAGTCCAGCACGATGTCATTAGGTTCTGTGCTGATTTGTATGCTGTCTTTTACTAACGCTACTGCCTTCGGGTAACTAAAAGCCTTTTCGCCAAGCAAGTCTTTCAGACTTCCTGTGCCAGACGCACCAGAGTATTCAGGCTTGAACCAAACCGTTTTAGGCTTTTCGCCTTTCATACGGTCTTTGGTAAATAGTCTATACTCGCCATCAACCTTTCGTGCTTCTATCTCTGTTTGCCACTTTTCTTCAACCATAGCCTTACCCCAACGCCATCGTCTTTCAACGCCGTTGGTGTCAATAGGCAGTATCTCTACGTAGCCATCAGATGACGGCTTACTCGTTGTAATGTCCTGCGTGTCTGGGTTGTAGAAAATAGGGTAAAACATCGTGGGTCGGTCTTCACGCAAAGAACCATCGCCACTACGCTGTAAGGCACGTCTTTTGTATCTACCTAGTTCGTCTTCAAGTTGGAAGCGGTCTGAATTATCAAGTACCAACTCTTTTATCTCTGCCTTTTCAGCATTTTTGGCATACACAATCTTATTTTCGTGTGCCTGTGAAAAGAACTTATTGAAACGTCCGCCAAGATTGTTTACTACCGCCAAAACACCAATTCTATTCTCAAAGCCAAAAATCTCATCAGCCAAAACGCCCAGATAAAACAGTTCGTAGTGGTCAATGTCTATAAAAATCATACCGTCTTCGGTAAGTAGTTCTTTGGCAACTTCCAGCCTGTTACGCATAAAAGTAAGCCACGAACTGTGATTGAAATTATTGTTGTAGGCAAACGTATTAGCATCTGTGCGTGTGTTATAAGGTGGGTCAATGTAAATAAACTTCACTTTGCCAGCCAACTTCTCACGCAGGGTATAGAGTGCCAAAAGGTTATTGCCCTTGATAAGCAGGTTTTGCGTAAGGTTGCCGTCATCGTCAAAGAAAGAAACATCGCTACTCGCAGTTAGCAGTCTTTCGCCGTCCTTATCAACATAGCGGAAGTTAGTCAGCACCTTTGGTTCTTCAAGCGTGTCAATGTCCTTGCTGTCTAGCTCCTGATGTAAAAAGCGTTCATCACGCCCCACATCTTCTTTACTCATACCTGCTTCCAGTACGGCGTCCTTGAATGGAAAGCTCAAAACAACATCGTTGTCGTTCTTGATAAAACTGCCCCTGCTAGTGCTGTATAAACCAATTTTATTCGGTAATTCGGTGTATCTGCCTTTTTGTGCCATCTGCTGTTACTTCCTTATATATGCTAACAATCTGTTAGCGAACCATCTGTTATCAAATATAACAAATTATCACTTATTTTGCTAACTCTCTGTTAGTAGTGTTCGACATCTTTGACAGCGAAAATAACTACTATGGCATACGCTAATAAAGCATTTGACGCCTTCACTGTAAAACTTGGTCGTAGAATACAAGAACTTCGTGAAGCCAAAGGTTACTCGCAAGAAAAACTTGCGTATTTGTCCGATTTGGACAGAGTTTCAATTGGCTATATTGAGCAGGGTCGTAGAAGCCCAAAACTATCTACCTTGTTCGTGTTGGCAAAGCAGTTAGATGTTAGCGTTGCGGACTTTTTTACTGGTTTATAAGTGTTGGTTTACTGGTTGACCCTATTTGGAAAGTTGCCTTTGACGGCGTTGACCATATTTTCAACCAATTTAGTCATTGAGTTGTTCATTGAACCGTCTGTTACCCACGCATAAGCAGGTGCTGACCAGATATTGCCTTCGTATTCTGCGAAAGTTTTAGGCTCTGCTTCAAAGCCATAACCAAAGAGTTTGCCAGCTTTGACCATTTCAATAAGTTTGTCTTTATTCTTCAATTCAATAATATCTACGACTATTGCGGACGGCTTCATCTTACCCAATAGTTCATCGGTAATAATTGCGTCAGTTTCTTCGTTATGTGCAAAAGCAGGAACTATCACGTCAGCATTGGCAAAAATATCTTTTAGTTCGCTATATGTGTAGTTGTCATTACGTGTATTCTTTGACCAGTACACTACATTTAGACCAAGACCCTTCAAACGTTCTGCTATGGCTTCGCCGTTATGACCCAAGCCAACTATACCAGCCGTTTTGCCACGCAGTTCAATGCCTCTATATTTCATAAAATCTTTATCAAAATCTAGCGGAAAGCCATCTTTGATAAGTCGTGGCGTCTGTCGGGCTAAATTGAATAACATTGTGACAGCCCACTCCGCAACTGCTTGCGTTGAGAAATTACGTATATTACAAATCGGTATGTTGTTTGCGTTAGCGTAACTAGCGTCAATCCAGTGATACGATGTGGCTAAACCAAAAATGCCTTTCAAGTTTGGTATATCTTTATAGTCGTCTGCGGACACCTTCCAGCTAACGTAATCGGGGTTGATACACAAAATACGCTCATCACTGCCAGCAAACAATTCTTTATTGGCTGAAAGTGGTGCTATATCTGTCGTTACTATAACTTCAAGTCCACTACTCGCAATTTGAGCTTTCAACTCATCACTTATTAGTGTGTTCCAAAGAGGGTCAAAGACAAGGGCTTTCATTTTTTACCCTCAATAAACTTTATCAAGTCGGCTTTTTTGTACCGCATAGCCTTGCGTGTTCCTAGACGGAACGCCTTCAGTGTGCCGTTTCTGTCCCAATTACGAAGCGTTGGCTGACTGACTTGTAAAAACTTGCTCGCTTGGGCAAGTGTCAGGTATTCAGGTTCGTCATTTTTAGCGTTCATACTACCAATATCATATAATAAGTACCAAATACTTGGAAGTATTGGGAAAGACGTAGCGAAATGGCAGATGACAAAAGTAGTAAAGAAGTTTCACTAAACCTAGATGACCCGAAATACAGTAAGGGGCTGTCAGTTGGCGAGTGGCAAAAACTTTCCAAGCAAGACCCTACTACACTGACACCTTCACAACAAAAATCACTCACACAAGCAAACGACAGTATAAGAGAAGCCACAAAGGGTATAAGTTCCCAACTGGCTAGTATGGTAAAGGGCGTTTCAATACCCGACATACGCTCGCTTATGCCCGATATTCCGAAGTCGCCAGCCTTGTCTATGATGTCCGACATCTCGTTACCGCCGATTGAAACCTACCGACCAAACTTTGATGACATTGACTTCACGCCAGACACGACAATGGTTGATAACCAAGTCAGACAAACCGCTTTACTGGAACAGATACTTCAAGCCCAAAGCCAACAGGCACAAAATAGCGACTTGATGAAACTGATTGAGCCACGCTATGACCGTAAGAAACGGACTATTACATTTGCCAATACCCAAATTAGGCTCGTTGCCGACAGTGATAATGAGATTATATGTAAAAAGTTATTTTGGGACGGACGCCCAGTCAGACGCCCTGTTGAAAAAGGCGACATAATGGAGCTATTAGGCACTACCGATAAGAAGGCTTTCTATAACAAGGTTGCTTCACTGAACAAAACCGTTGAAAAAGCGACAGGTGTTGAAAAGTTATTTGATTTTGTTGATAAAAAACTCTGGTTCAATACCAAATACGTAGAATTACCTCTATAAGACGTCTGCGGACACCTACTTTCACATACTGGAAGTATGGACAACCAAATAGAGCCAAAGCCAAACTCAGCCGTCATTTACGAGCCTGAATTGGTATTAGACGAAGACGAGCAATTCAATCTCGCCAAGTTTCTTGACGCTCTTTTGGAAGCCGATATGACCAACAAAAGTAACGAAAGGAGGCAAAGTAGTGAAAGCGTTTTATCACATACTAGCGGTAGTAACTTTTCATTTGAGCCGATGGGCTAATAGCCTAGCCTACGGTCTTGCCATTGCCTGTAAGTGGGCAACAAACAAAGACATTGAAAAAGATTTAGAAAGGCAACGCAAGCGATGGTCGTAAGCGAAGTCAATGTAACACCAGTCAAGCCAAACAAAGGCTTGATAGCCATAGCCAGCGTAGTTATAGACGACAGTATCTACCTAAACTCTATTGCCGTTTACACCAAACTGGACGGCTCATATCGCCTTCTATACCCGACTAAACAAGTGGGCAATAAGTCAGTTGGTTATCATTACCCAATCAACCGACCAACTAGCAGGCTCATAGAAGACGCCGTATTCAAGAAATGTAGCGAACTGTTTCAAGGAAGTAGCAATGATAGACACGGTAAAAATACTTCTGACTTATAGCAGTCAGCCGAAATGGGTAACGGAAGCCAAACTGTTCACTAATGTAGACGCCACCAAAGGTGTCTTCGTGGCATACAACAACCCAAGTAGTGCCTATAAGAAACTAGGCATTTACCAACCACGCCTTACGTATACCGAACGACCAAGAGGTAGGCATATCAAGTCGTATCAACTTGCCGTTGAGTTTTCCGCACCGAAGCTACTGTTCAGCAACAACTTCACGGAACTAAAGGACGCCGACTTTGACGCCGTTATTGCCAAGCTGTCGGAAGTGCTACGCACGACTTATGGCGTTTGGGTATTTCCGCACCTATTGGCTAACGCCCAAGTGGGCAAGATAGACTACTCAAAAAACATCGTGTTTGATGACCACACACCAGTTTCAACTATTACAGAAATACTGCGTAAAGCCGACATATCACGCCGTTACGATGTTCAGCATACCAACTTCAGGAACGGCGGACACGTCTATCACATACACACCAACAGCCTTGATATTGCCTTCTATGATAAGGTTGCTGATTTACGCCAAAACAAAGTTAGTGAAAAGCGTAGTTACGAAAAAGGCGGTTATACACAGTTGAGCCTACTAGACGAATTAGAAAAGCAAAAGACAGTCAGTGTTGCTCGTTTTGAGATACGACTAAATGGCGTTGCTAAACTACGCAAAGAACTAAAAGTTATTGGTCTTGATAGTACCGACATTACTTTTCGCACACTTTTCAAAACCGACATATCACGCAGGGTACTGCTACGGCACTGGAAGAACATATTTGATGAACTACCCAAAGCACCATTTGCCGTACTAGACACTGCTGAACAAAACCTTATTTCGTACAAGCAATCATATCCATACGCCAAGCCAGCCGAAACAGCCTTTGCCGTAATGCTCGCTATGATACGCAAAGACCACGATGACGAACGCTATGTTCGTAATGTCATAGAAGAATTATTTGGTAAGCACACCTACTACCGATACAAACGCAACGGACGCTCGCCACCTACCAAGACCCAACTCAAAACTTTACTACATATAGAAGCCACACTGACAGAAATGAAACCTGTGAGTATTGACGATTATACGCTGTAAATTATAAAGTATTAGTAGCAAATATCATCAAATATTACTATAATTCAACTATGAGAAGGAATAGCCACTATGAAAAATGAAGTAACTGATTACGAAGGCGTCAAAGCGTTTAACATTGCTCGTGTATCAGACCCACGACAAACAGACGCCCTACCAGCACAAAAACTACGCCTAGACGCTTACACCAACAGGCTCAAACTTAACAGCGAATACTATGCCTTTGACGAAACTGCCTACAAGGAAGACCGCCAAAAGTTTCGTGAGATTGTTGATAATATCAAAAAGTACCCGAACTTCTGTATCGTGGTATTTGATAAGATTGACCGCTTCACAAGGGACGCTTCTAGCGACATCGTTCAGTCTATGAAAGGCTTGGTCAAAGAAGGTAAGATAGAGCTTCATTTCCCATCAGATAACCTGTTTATTCATCAAGACTCACCGGCGGCGGACAAAACACGGCTAGGAATGGGTATGGTTTTTGGAGAATACTACTCTGCCGCCATCAGCGACAACGTAAAACGCAAGATACAACAAAAAATACACGAAGGAGAATGGCCAGGTAAGGCGCCGATAGGTTTTCTGAATGTTGATACAAACGACGATAATGGCAAATTCGTGAGAAAGGACGTAGTCCCAGACCCGACGCGTCAACCGTATATAACGAAAATCTATGAACTACGCCTATTGGGAGTATCCTACCGGATGATAGCACACCAGATGCGTGAGGAAGGCCTCCTGGGCAACAGCAGGAACGCCAGACCAATCAGTGCCAGTATGGTCGAGAATATCCTCAAGAACCCTTTTTATTACGGCGTCATGAGCTATAAAGGAAAAGAGTACCCTCACCGTTACCAGACCCTAATAAGTAAACAGACCTTCGTAGAGGCCCAAAAAGTGACTGAGAGCCGTAATAACGGTGGGCCAAAGCCAAGAAGCGACGTAAAGCGAGTGTTTACTTTCAATGGCATAATGACCTGTAAACGGTGTGGCTGCAGTATATCGTCATACGAGAAAAAGGGCTTCACATACATGCAATGTTCAAAAGCAAAATATAACTGTGGCCAAACACACGGTAAGGAAGCTGAGGCTGAGGTTGAAATAAAGAAAATGATTGAAGCTATGACGGTTGATAATGTCACCCTCAAACAAATCCTGCAGGATCTGGCCGATGAGCATAATAACGAACAGCTTTACTATAAAACTATGGCAGAAACAACGAAACGTGAAATATCCCGTCTCAAAGGTCGCCTAGAAGCGCTATATGAAGACCGGCTCGATGGGCGTATTAATCTCGATGACTATGACAAAATAGCACAAAAAAATAAGGAAGAAATAGAAAACCTGGAACGTAAACTGTTCCAGGTTACTACAGAAGACAAGAGCTTCACGGTCGATGCAGCTTATCTGTTAAAACTATCTCGTAACGCCGGTAAGCTGTTTGAAAGTTCTAAAGCGCCGCTAAAAAACCGACTTTTGAAAATCGTACTTTCGAACTTGGAATTTGACGATAAAAAGCTCTTTTATAAGAGAAGAGCACCCTTTGATGTTATCTCTGAGTGCCTTCTAAGTTCAAATTGGCTCCGGCGGCTGGATTCGAACCAGCGACCAATTGATTAACAGTCAACTGCGCTACCGCTGCGCTACGCCGGAATATACACCCCTGATCAAACACGTGCAAAATCAAGGGGCGATATTTCCAGACCAAACCACATTTACATGCGTATCTGGTCTGTAGTTAATAAGGTGCGACTCGCGTGTAAGACGAATTGATACAGCGACTATTCTAACCTGTTTAGGAGGTCTGATCAAGTTTCTGCTGCAAGGTATCAGCAATTTCATGACTGACAAGCAATCGTACTGCTGCGATGAGTGTCTCGACATGCTCGCGCCGACTTTCGTCAGGCTTGGCATGATAGGCGTCGATACGCATCTGTACGCGCTCGACCAGCCACTGCTTGTGCAGGTCGACGTGCGCGTGTGCGGTCGGCTCATGTCCAGGCGACAAATCGTGTTCGATGACACTGAGTGACCGCGCTGAGTTATCTTTCTTTACTAAAAATCCTTTGGCGATAAGGTTATCGACATGTGTCGCCACCGTCGAGACTGATTTATAGTTGAGAGCCCGCATAATCTCGCGATAACTCGGCCCATAGCCATACCCTTTGATAAACCCGTCGATAAAGCTCAGTAGCTCACGTTGTTTTTTGCTTGGTCGCGGCGCGGATTCGGGCACGGCGCTTCTCCGTTCGTTTAGGCGTATCAATAGTCAGGGCATGATGCCGTTTGGTTTCGTGAAAAACCCAAAATTTTAAGCCGACAAACGTCCAGACCGTAAAGAACAGTCCAGCAACAAACTGCCCAACATATGGCGATAAACCAAGGTACGTTTCGAGTCCCGCGATGATGCCGAGATTGATACAAAAATTAAGCCCCATGAAGATAATGAACCGTACCAACTCATTACGTGTCTTGCGATCGCCGGTCTTGTCGCTAAATATCCACTCGCGATTGATGACAAAAAATAGCGCATGGGCGATCAGACTGGCCACCGCCAAGGCCATAATGCTCGGTCGATGCAGTATTTTGTCGGACACGAAATAGCCGATATATGTCCCCCAAAACAGCACGTTACCGGCCAGTTGCAGCTTGACAAATTCAATCGCCGCTTTGATGAGGCTCTTTTTTTGTTTTGCTTTCATAGACTACGTAGTATCATAGCGGGTTTTGTGCGATTTTGCCATGGCGTTGCCTATCACGAGCCCGGCGAGACCCCACCAAACCAAACTGAGTGTAATATCTGCCCAAACATGCAGCCAGAACCCAACCGCGGTGATGCCCAGCCCTGACACGAACAACATGCGGGCAATTTCATCACGCTGCGCTAGCCGGTACAGTTCACGCATCACGACTACAAATATGGCGCCCCACAGCACGAGCCCAACTATGCCTGTCTCCTCGGCGATTTGCACATAATAATTTTCACTAATACTCGGCACCTCACCATAAAACGACGCCGGTCCGGCACACCCCAGCCCGCACCCGAGCGGACGATCAACGACAGCTTTGAGACCCATGGCGGTTTGCTGCCAGTGTTTGTCGGTCGAACCCTCAGTCAAATGGGTATCACCGGGACTCGAATGAAAGACGATCAGACGCAGCTCCGGTATGGTCGTCGCAGCAATCACGAGCCCGACCGTGACTATAGCAGCCACGACAATTCCGGCCACTGCTTGGCGACGCCGCAACACATGTCGACCATAGCGCAGTACCAGCGCGCTCGCCACCACGATGCCACCGCCAAGCATAGCACTCCGCGAGCCCGACACGAGCAGACCTAGCCCAGCCGCCGCAGCCACGACATAGCGTTGACGTCGTGGCATAGTCATGACGCACGCTACAGCGAGCAGCACGATCATAAATGCTCCAAAATCATTTGGCCCGCGCATAGTGGCGAATGCTCGACGCGCATCAGGATTGTTATCGATCGTGCTCACCGGTGCGATAGTACCTGGTCCATAGCCAAATTGTGTCAGGGTGTCAACGGGCAATACCGTCACCTGCAGCAACCCGAACCCCACGAGAAACAATGTCACTAGCACGAGGTACCGCTGCGTCATTGTACGCCATGCTTTCCCCACCCCGAGCAGCCACGACGTGGCAAACATGATACAAAACAGCAAAATATAACGTAGCCCAAATGCCAGACCGGCCGCCAATTGTTCACCGCCTACAGACACAGCTGACGTGACGATGAGTGCTAGGGTGGAAAACCCGATCATCAGCCGCACAAAGGCGAGACCAACAATCGGCCGCATAGTCTGTCTATGTAGCAGCGCCCAGCCTATCAGCAAAAGCGCTAGTACTGCTACGATTATGTCGAGCGACGCTTTCCACAGCCACAACGGACCAACAAGCGTTCCTAACCACGTCGACCAAAAACCATATTGTGGCGTCAACATCATCACTACTACAGCACACCAGCGAACAGCCCCGAGAAACTGTCGGTCGGGACGGCTGATCGTCTGTTGTATCATCACCTCTCAATGGTACAATGAGTAGTACATACTATGCCAGTTAAAACCGTCCGATTCTACACGCTTGCCCTTATACTCGCCGATACATTGGCATTTCTCGCGGCTTTTGCTATCGCCTACAAGCTACGCGTCAGTTATGATAGCCGTGCATTGCTCGCCATCATACCCGCCCGTGAGTTTATGCAAACATTTCTCATACTTGTCCCGTTTTGGCTGATCACCTTCATGACGTTTGGCTTATACAGCCCCTATGTCTACCTCAAACGATTGACTGAGTATGGTAAACTGCTCATTGCATCAGTCGTGGGTATACTTATCGTCATTGGGTACGCATTTGTCATCGACCAGCCAATCTTCCCGGGCCGCGTCGTACCGTTTTACGCTGTCATACTGGTTTTTGTCATACTTGTGCTATTTCGTGAGTTACTAAGGATGCTCCGCGACGTCCTGTACGCCTACAACATCGGCACGCAGCGAGTGCTCATCATCGGCAACAACAACGCGACGGCCGACATCGCCCGCAACCTCGCTGTCACGCGCCGCTCAGGGTTTCGCGTCGTCGCCGTCGCTGGCAATGCTGGTGACACACCCGCAAAAGTCTATGCATCGTCCGAGGCAGCACTCAAAGACCTCGATCAACTGCGCATCGACACAATCATCCAAACCAATCTTTACGACACGCCCGAAAAAAACCTCGTTATCATGGACGCCGCACAACAACGTCACATCCAATATTGC
Source organism: Saccharimonadales bacterium (SeqCode) (assembly GCA_049644865.1). Classification (GTDB taxonomy): domain Bacteria; phylum Patescibacteriota; class Saccharimonadia; order Saccharimonadales; family Saccharimonadaceae; genus JAPUDQ01. The sequence continues at coordinate 3,079 of JBARSV010000004.1, read as the reverse complement.
TTTATACCGGGCGAAAACGAATTTTACTCCGGCAAAAACCATATCGATGTCTTCCTCGGCTACCCCATCATCAGCGTCTACAAATCGCCACTCATCGGCTGGGGTGAAGTTGTCAAACGCATCTTCGATCTGCTCTGCATCATCATTGCATCGCCGGTATGGATACCGATTTTTCTGCTACTTGTTGTGCTGCAAAAGATCTTTAACCCTGGGCCAATTTTATTTACGCACACTCGGCTTACCAAGCACAGCAAGCCATTTACAATGTATAAATTTCGCTCGATGATCCCAAAGTATTCGGGCGAAGACGCGATTGAAATATTTCAGCGTATGGGACGTCATGATCTTATCGAAGAATACAAACGCGACTTTAAGGTTGCCAACGATCCGCGCATCACACCATGGGGCAATTTCCTGCGCAAAAGTTCACTCGATGAAGTCGGCCAAATGATCAATGTCATCATGGGCGACATGAGCCTCGTCGGCCCACGACCGATCCCCGCAAAAGAGCTCGAGGCCAAGTTCTCACGCACTCACGGTGCATTGCTTCACGAAGTCCGACCCGGCGTCACCGGCCTATGGCAAGTCTCCGGCCGCAACGACATATCGACCCGCGAACGTATCGAACTCGAACTATACTATGTCCAAAACTGGAGCTTCTGGCTCGACATCAAGATACTCTTTAAAACAGTACTCGTCGTTTTGAGAAAAACCGGAGCGCGTTAACGTAGCATATGGAAGGTAGCTATTAGAATATGGCTCAGCAAACGATTACGTCATTTGAAAATCTCACGGTATGGCAACACGCTCAAGACTTAGCTGTGGCAATATACAAAACGACAAGAGATTTTCCAAAAGAAGAAATGTTCGCCATGACAAGCCAGCTACGTAGAGCTGCGTATTCTGTATCCGCAAACATCGCAGAAGGGTTCGGCAGAAAGACAAAGAGCGACAAATTGCATTTCTATACTATGGCCTATGGTTCATTGCTCGAACTCAAAAACTTTCTCTATCTCGCACATAGATTACAATATGTTGAAAAACAAACACTTGATGAAACAATCGAATCGATTACATCATGTCAAAAATTACTCAATGCATTCAAAGCAGGACTGCGCTAATGCCATCTTCCAATAGCCATCTTCCAATAGCGAAACTCCCAACTCCCAAGATAGCTATCGTCCACGACTGGCTTACGAACTTAGGTGGTGCAGAACGTGTTGTGTTATCACTCAAAGAAGCATTTCCTCAAGCTGATATATTTACATCTGTATATGAGCCTGACAAGCTTTTATCCGACACGATAGGAAACCTCCCTATCCAAACAACCTGGCTACAAAAACTTCCGCGCCCCTTACGTAAATTTCACAAATTATTCCCGATGCTGCGCGTCAAAGCCTTTCGCGATCTCGATCTTAGTGCCTACGATATCATCATCAGCAGCAGTAGTGCCGAAAGCAAACAAGTTCGCAAAACACGTGATGGTCAAGTGCACATCTGCTATTGCCACACCCCCATTCGGTACTATTGGGTCGACCCGAAAAGCTACATGAAAGACCCTGGGCTTGGCTGGCTCAATTGGCCAGCGCGAATTGGTTTCTGGCTGATGAAACCCGCTCTCAAACGAGCTGATTATCGTGCCGCACAGGCCGTTGATACATTTGTAGCGAATTCGACGGAAGTTCAAAAACGCATCAAACAATACTACGACCGCGACAGTGTCGTTGTCCACCCACCGGTTCAATACGAACGATTTGCTTCACATGCCAAGCGACTTACTGAACGGAGCTACTATCTTGCGCATGGTCGGCAGGTATTGCCGTACAAGACCCCTGAGATTGCCATACGCGCCTGCAACGAGCTCAAGTTACCACTTATCGTGAGTGGAGGCGGGCCAGATCATGAACGGCTCAAATCGATTGCCGGACCGACCATCAGATTTGAACATTTTCCGACCGACGAATGTGTCAGTGAACTATTTGGCGCAGCTCGTGGCTACATATTCCCTATCAAAGAAGATTTTGGCATCGTACAAGTAGAGGCGCTCGCCGCCGGTACACCCGTCATCGCCTACGCCCATGGTGGCAGCGAAGATATCATCCGCGACGGCGAAGGTGGCGTAACATTTGAGCCCCGTACGACCAAAGCCCTCGTCGCAGCTCTGCAACGATTTGAAACCATGCAATTCCAACCCGCCGCCATGCAACGCCTCGCCAAACGTTTTCATAAAAACCTTTTCATACAGAAAATGAAAAAGGTTGTAAATGATAACTATCGATAAAGCGCGTTATTGAGTTTTGGGGAAGTAGAAGTCGAGAGCAGAATCATGGCAGCCTACAGAAGTTAGAACGCTTGACGCTGATGATCTTGATGATAATCCACATTTAACTTTACTATTTTTCACATATGATGAATCAAAGCCAATAACCTTATCATCACCATTCATAAAATCGTATGACACATACTTATCGGTAATGGAAGCTGCATGCATGATTTTTTGGTATTTATTGACATCAACTGACTTTTGAATCTTTAGCTCAACGCCACAGCTTGATGCCTGATTTTGTTTGAACTTCTCACCTGAAGAATTACAACTCTCGCTATACGTCCAACCAGAGTCAATCTTATTAAACTCCGTCTGTAGCGAGAGCATATCTTGCTTGAGTGTCATGAACTTTTGTTTGTCTTGGTAGTGCACGTACCAGTTCCACACGGGTAATATTACCAGTACTGCTGTGACTATCAGCACGATAATTTTTGTAGGGCTTAATCTACCTTGTTTATTTGATGGGGTTTTCTTCATGCTTATATTTATTGTAAAACAAGGTGAGAAAAAGTGGATAATCGCGAAAAGTAATCAGCCGAATATAATTATTGTGTTTTAGGGAAATAAACTTCCCACGACCTTACGGTCGGGGTATTAGCTGTTTCAAATCAGCCAGCTGATTTGCACTGAATCAGCTTGCCCTTGATTCTCGATGTATTTACGGATGACGGACTCATTGATGCCAACTGTACTAACAAAGTAGCCATCCGACCAAATACCATCAGTGCCCCAGTAGACGTTCTTGAGAAATGG
>JBARSV010000003.1:0-3824 GCA_049644865.1 Saccharimonadales bacterium (SeqCode) | reverse complement strand
TACCACCGACCAAGCCCCAAACCACCTGCGCTTCAGCGCAGCACCATTGCGACAAAAAGCCTTTTCCACTAAAAAAAGAGAAATACGGCGGGAAAAATTCAAAAAATACAAAGGCTTTTGGCGCGAGGGTGGCAAGCCTTTAGGCTCGCGTGGATTGGGGCTGAGCTAGCATTTGTCAGCATTTTTCCTCAAAATAGGTTCGAGCGGAGTTGTATAGCTCCACCAACGAAAAGACCCAGCCATGTGCTAGGTCTTTTCGTTGGTATGTCATTGTACGTGAATCTTACTGCCATGGAGGAGCAAGCTCTTTCTAGTTTTATATTGCACGTGTTATCATAAGAGTAATGAAACAATGGGGGACAGCGTGAATAAGGTTGCATCGTATTTACAATCTCATATTAGTGGCGATGTACTGGCCGGTAACAAAGTTCGAGAGTATTTTTCGCGTGACGGAAGCGTTCTCACTATGACACCCACTATCGTTGTGTATCCGCGCACAACCAATGATATTCGTAAGGTTGCTCGGTTTGCCTGGCAACTTGGAGAAAAAGGTCATGCAGTGCCTATTACACCGCGTGGTAATGGTACCGATACATCGGGTGCCGCCATTGGTAAAGGTGTTATCATCAGTATGCCTGCTCACATGAATCGTATCCTTGAGCTTGACACCAAACAGCGTTTGGTTCGCGTACAGCCGGGTCTCAACATGAAATCATTACAAGAGACTCTCCAGACTCATGGGCTGTTTTTGCCGGCGTATCCGGTCAACTATGCATATTCAACCATCGGAGGTGCGATCGCCAACAATGCTGCTGGCGAGAAGTCGCAGAAGTACGGTTCGATAAGTAAATGGGTTGATAAACTAGAGGTTGTACTCGCCAATGGTGAGGTTATACAAACAGGCAAGATCAACAAAAAAGAGCTCGAAAAACGCAAAGGCCTGCCGACACTCGAAGGAGCAATTTACCGTGCTGTCGATGGTTTATCGTTAGAGCATTTTGATGCCCTTGATAAGTATTATGAAGAACGATCTGGTTTGGCGCGCGACAACGTAGGATACAATTTATTAGATTGTGTTAGTAAAGATGGTTCATGTGACCTCACTCCGTTGTTTGTTGGTTCGCAGGGTACACTCGGCATTATTACCGAAGCAATACTCAAAGTCGCGCCACATGCGCCACAGACAGATGTCATTATTGCCGCATTTGATGACATGAACAAGATGGTGCTCGCTGTCGACGAGATGGCACTTCTTGACCCGAGCAGTATAGAGATGATTGATCGCGGGCTTATTGAATTTGTAAAAAAAGAACACGACGTGAATATACTCAAAGGAGTATTTGACGATGCAGTCGGCACTCCAGCAGCAATTGTATTTGTCGAATTTGACGATGAGATCGCCCGCAAACGATCAAAAAAAGCTAAAAAAGCCGACAAAGTAATTAGTAAATTTGCTACTGCTTCGATACATACCTCGGATCCCGATCAGGTAGAAGCAATTTGGGCAGTTCGGGCAAGTACTGGTGTACTTATCAATCACGAAAAGGGTGGTGAAGCAGCTTTGCCTATTATTGATGATGTTATTGTCGCACCTCGACAGCTCGAGGAACTACTGGGCACAATCAATGAACTATCGGCTCGTCACAAAATAGATCTTGCCTTGTGGGGGCATGTCGGCGATGCAAATCTACACGTTTTTCCACTTCTCGATCTCGCTAAACTTGGTGATCGACAACGTGTCTTTAAGCTCATGGATGAGTATTTCAAAGCTGTTATTAAGATGAAAGGCAGTGTAGCCGGAGCGAATAACGATGGTCGTTTGCGTGCGAATTACTCAGCGTTACAGCTAGGGGAGGAAATATCTGACGTTTACGCAGAGCTTAAGAAAGCATGTGATCCTCACAATATCTTAAACCCTGGGGTTAAATCGGGTACAAGCTTAAAGCAACTTGTCGATATGCTCAGCCATGATTACTCACTTGCTCGGCTGGCTGACTATTTACCACGATCCTAGAAGGGAACGATCTAAGCTATACAAACGGCTTAGCCAGCGGCAGGCCTGGATCAGCCTCGTAGATACGCATAAGTTCGTTGTATTTGGCGACACGATCACTGCGTGAGAGTGAGCCGGTCTTGATCTGGCCGCAGCCGAGGCCGACGGCAAGATGGGCTATGGTCGTGTCTTCAGTTTCGCCGGAGCGATGGCTCATGATCGTGTGCCAGCCAGCGGCCTGTGCCATGGTGACAGCTTCAATCGTTTCGGTTAGGCTGCCGATCTGGTTGGGTTTGATTAGTATGGCGTTGGCAGCTTTTTCGTCGATAGCACGGCGGAGGAATTTCGTGTTGGTGACCAGCAGGTCGTCGCCCACGAGCTGCACATGGTCGCCTATAAGAGTCTGGAGTTTTTGCCATCCTGCCCAGTCGCCCTCAGCCAAACCATCTTCGATGCTGACGATTGGGTAGCTATTGGCCAGCTCGGCGACCCACGCCACCATCTCATCGCTCGTCAGCGAGCGGTTTTCAGTGGCAAGCGTGTAGGCACCATCCGCATAAAACTCACTCGAAGCAATGTCGAGGGCGAAAGCGATGTCGGTACCGACAGTGTAGCCAGCTTGTTTGATCGCTTCGCTGATCAGCTCGAGCGGTTCACGATTGCCACCTTTCACCACTGGCGCATAGCCACCCTCGTCGCCGACCGTCGTCGGGTAACCGTGGCTCTTTAGTACCGCAGCGAGCGCGTGAAATATTTCGGCGCCCATTTGGACAGCCTGAGGTATTGTCTCGGCTGATTGACAGATGATCATGTATTCTTGGATATCGGTTGCAAAAGCAGCGTGAGCGCCGCCGTTTTCGATGTTCATCATAGGGAGGGGCAAGGATTGCTGTGGATTTTTGACGTATTCGGCGATATACAGGTGCAATGGTTTACCCAGCGACGCAGCGGCCGCTTTGGCAACCGCGAGACTGACGGCCAGTATAGCGTTGGCGCCGAGATGCGATTTGTTGTCTGTACCGTCGAGCTCGATCATGGCGTGATCGATCACCGCTTGGTCGCTCGCGTCCATGCCAATCAGTCGTGGCGCTATGATGTCACGTATGTTTGACACTGCTTTACTGACGCCTTTGCCACCATAGGCCTGCTCGCCATCGCGTAGCTCGAGTGCTTCACCCGAGCCGGTACTCGCTCCGCTCGGTACCGCCGCTCGGCCGATACTGCCGTCGTCGAGCAACACATCGGCCTCGACCGTCGGATTGCCTCTACTGTCTAAGATTTGTCTGGCTTTTATGGATTGTATAGTACTCATGGTTATTATTGTACACCGAATGACATATAAAAACCCATGCACGGCATGGATAATTATTTTGGTGGGTCGTGAGGGATTTGACCTACCTTCGGCAGGCCCGAAACTTCTACCATGACAGCACAGCTGTCAGGTGAAGTTTTCCTTGCGAACGTCCACAGGACGTTCTCACCCCGACCTCTCTCCTCGAGAGTCGGAAGTTCGAGTCTTAGCATTATTACCAAGAAAAATGCCTCATCCTTTCGGACGAGGCATTTTTCTTGGTGGGTCGCGAGGGACTCGAACCCCCGACCCTCTCGGTGTAAACGAGATGCTCTAGCCAACTGAGCTAGCGACCCATACAAGATATTTTAACAGAGATGTGTTTCAAATAGAAACAGCAAGATGGATATTGATGAAATTTATAGGCGATACAGGGTCGCTCGCTACGCGTGCTCTTCCGCTTGCTTGAAAAGAAAATGTCTGCCTGTTGGCAGTCGCTTTCTTTTCTGCGCGGCGCTACACCGAACCTGTGAACCGCAC
>JBARSV010000002.1:0-4967 GCA_049644865.1 Saccharimonadales bacterium (SeqCode) | reverse complement strand
TTGAGCCAACTGGTTGATACCAGCTACAATAGCTATTGGCGACATATTTGTTTTCCTTTGTTTAGAATCTAACGAGAACAGTATGTCGCTTTTTTGGTGGTTAGGCTAGAAGTGAGGGTGGTTCAGTGCTACCCCTGTAAATTGCCTGTTGTTAACCAATCAACTCAAGAGGCGAATGAGTGATTGATACGAGTCGACAAGAGATCTACCTAGAAAAAGCTCCGCCGAGGAGTACCATCAAATTGTTCGAGCAGCTCGCGTTGTTTCTTGCTCAGTTTGGTTGGTGTATCGACGATGACACTGACGATGTGAGCGCCGCGAGAGCTACCGCGCAGATGCGGCACACCATGATTGCTAAGTTTGAAGTCAGTTCCGCTTTGCGTACCGGCCGGAACTTTCATGCGGATGTCGCCATCGACTGTTGCGACATCGATCTCCGTACCAAGCGCTGCCTCAACCATACTGATGTGTTCTTCGCTGAGTATCAGGTCGCCTTCGCGGGTGAAGTGTTTGTGCGGCTTGACGCGGAGATTGACATAGAGATCACCTTTGGCGCCGCGGGCAATGGCTTCACCGCGTTCACGCAGACGAATCGTCGCACCGTCGTCGACACCAGCCGGTACTTTGATGGTGATGTCTTGTTTGCGCCGTTCGGTACCGCTACCGCGGCAAACCGAACAGACTTTTTCTGGTACCTTGCCACGCCCGTGGCACGTCTCACATGTGACCGCCTGTTGTATCGCCCCAAACATGGTGTTCATAACCCGCGTTCGTTGGCCGGCACCTTTGCATGTTTCGCATGTCGTGAGTTCGTGACCTGGCTCAACCGTCGAGCCTTTGCAGTGAGAGCATTCATCGTCAAGCGAGATAGTGATTCTTTTCTCAGTGCCAAACACTGCCTCTTCAAATGTCAGATCGAGATGTGTCTCAACATCTCGTCCGCGCTGCGGGCCGCGCTGAGCTTGTGAGTCGCCACCAAAGAATGAGCCAAACAAATCACCAAGCCCGCCATCACCGAAATCAAAATGAATATTTTGGCCTTGGCCGCCAAAACCGCTGAAGCCTTCAAATGGATTGCTGCCGCCGCTTGCGCCGCCGACTCCGGCGTGGCCAAACTGGTCGTAACGTTGCCGCTTCTGCTGGTCTTTGAGCACTTCATAGGCTTCATTGATCTCTTTAAATTTCGTCTCATCGCCGCCATCTTTGTCAGGGTGATATTTGACAGCCAGCTTGCGAAACGCCTTCTTGATCTCATCGGCAGAGGCAGTCTTGCTAATACCCAGCACTTCATAATAGTCTCTTTTTGCCATGTCAATAAGTATACGAAACTAGCACTCTATATTCAAGAGTGCTAGCGTATGTGTTTGATTATCTCATTATTGAGTAGCGGGCTTGGTAACTTGATGGTAGATCGTTTCATACCGGTACTGTATCATGCCGAGCTGGTGCCTAGAAGAATGGTTTATGTATACTGGGTATCATGACAAAATACGAAGGAACCAAACTAAGCAAATTTGAGCCGATAGAACACGTCGACTCATTACAAATCATCGATATCGAAGTCGGTACCGGCGATGAAGTTCAACCAGGTGCGACGATCACAGCGCACTACACCGGTGCGCTATGTAAAAACGGCATTATCTTTCAGAGTTCACATGATTTTGGCAAACCAATAACGTTTGGGCTCAGCCAAGTTATCAAAGGCTGGACTGATGGTGTACCCGGCATGCGTGTCGGCGGTTGGCGACGGCTCATCATCCCAGCTGAACAAGCCTATGGCGATAGTAGCCCCGCGCCCAACATACCAGCAGGCAGCGATCTGGTGTTTGATATTGAGCTGGTCGGCATCGTCTAACCCATCATAGTCATCACAGCTCCGCGCTGCTACACTGGTAGTTATGAAGAAAATAGTATCGGTCAAAAACCTCGTCAAGACATATGACGGCGTGCGCGTCGTCGACGGCATCTCGTTCGATGTCGAACGAGGTGAAATATTTGGCATACTCGGGCCAAACGGCGCAGGTAAGACTACGACTCTTGAGATGCTCGAGACACTACGCACTATCGATAGCGGTAGCGCCACTATCGACGGTGTCGACGTCCAAAAAGACCCCGACCTCATCAAACGGCTCATCGGTGTCCAGCCGCAGAGCCCAGCCTTTCAAGACAAGACCAAAGTCCGCGAAGTTATCGAGCTGTTTGCTGCTGCTTACGGCGAGCGAGTCGACGCCATGAAATTCCTACGTGATGTTGAGCTCGAAGACAAAGCCGACGCCTACGTCGAGCAACTTTCAGGCGGCCAAAAACAACGCCTCAGCATCACGACGGCACTCGTCCATGGCCCCAAAGTATTTTTCCTCGACGAGCCGACGACTGGACTCGACCCGCAGGCTCGCCGCAATCTATGGGATCTCATTCGTGGGGTACGTGACCGCGGTGTCAGTGTCATCATGACGACACACTATATGGACGAAGCAGAGATACTGTGCGACCGAATCGCCGTCATGGACGAGGGCCGTATCGTAGCACTTGATACACCAAAGAAGCTTATCAAATCGTTACTTGGTCGTGGTTTTTCGAAGCCACAACACGTCGAGCAAGCCAATCTCGAAGATGTGTTTATCGACCTGACCGGAAGGGCACTGAGGGACTAATATGCCAACAGCACTCTATACTATACTCACCTTTGCACGCATCAACACCAAGCGATTTTTTCGTGATCGTTTGTCGATATTTTTCGGCGTGCTGTTCCCGCTGATATTTCTCTTTATCTTCGGCGGTGTCTTCGGTGGCAATAATCAAGCAAATTTCCATCTATCACTCATCAACCAATCATCATCGCCATTTGCCAAACAATTTGTCGAAGACCTACAAAAACGATCCAGCTTCAAACTCGACCTTGACGACAAGAGTCTCGACGATGCCCGCGAGAAGATGGTGCGTTCGCAGATAGACGCCACTGTCATCTTGCCGAGCAACTTCGGCGAGGTAAACGCTCAAGGGATACCAACCGGCCAGGCTGTCGTCTATTACACCCAAAACGGCCAACAATCCGGTCAAGCTCTGGCCACAATACTTGGCGGGGTCTTCCAAGGCATCAACCGCGGTATCACCAAGGCCGATGAGCCATTTACTGTCCGCGGCGAACAGCTCAACGTCAAATCACTCACCAGCTTTGACTATACCTTTGCCGGTATGCTCGGTTTTGCCCTGCTCGGTATCGGCATATTTGGCCCGGTCAATGTCTTCCCAGAACTCAAAAAACAAGGTATCTTACGCCGCCTCAGCACGACACCACTGCGAGTCTGGCAGTATTTCTCAGCTATCGTACTATCACAGAGTGCGGTCGGTATCATATCGATCAGTGTGATGTTCATCGTAGCGCTGACGGTATTTAAACTCAATATCGTCGGTAATATACTACTGCTCATACCATACCTCATACTGAGTATCATGCTGCTGCTCGGTATCGGCCTCGCTATCGGCGGCTGGGCTAGCAACGAACGCCAAGCAGCCCCACTGAGCAACATCGTCGTCTTCCCCATGATGTTTCTTAGTGGCACGTTTTTCCCACGCTTTCTTATGCCCGAATGGCTACAACAAATCTCAGCATTTTTGCCCCTAACGCCGATCATCGATGGCCTGCGCTACATCGTCAACGAAGGCTATACCGTCGCCCAACTCGCCCCGCAACTCGGCATCATGGCCGCCTGGCTCGTCGTCATCTACTTCATCGCCTTCCGTGTCTTCCGCTGGGAATAGCGAGCACAAGTATTTGACTATACAGTAATTATTTGCTATAATATATTCAGATGCCCCTGCCCAAATTATACCCCCAACTGTCCGCCTCTCATCCACGTCTTGTTAATGTCATCCTTCTAGCATACCGCACCGCGTGAGCGGTGTGTTTCTTTTTCATCCGTGCCGTTTCCTCGCGCCGCCGCTTTTCCATACGCTCGGTTGCCGAGTAGTACCCAATACTCTTACGCCAGCGGTTGTTGAGCGTGTCTTGGATGACGCGCAGTCTTCGGGATGAAATGAGGCGAAGATCACTACCTTTTGGGATACCTTCAGCTCTGACCATTTGGAATACTTTCTCAATCTCACCCTTTTGCCATGAGGCGTACGGGTCGCAGAAGTACGAGGTAATGCCGAGTGCAGCTTCAATCTCCTTATGTCCTCTGTTCTCAATCCCATTGTCTTTGGTGTCAGTATGAATGGCGATACCCATGCCGCGAAAGTTCCGACGCAGGCCGTTATTCATCGTCTCTGGTCGGAGGTCGGACAGCTTTGTCAGTCGTACGTAGCGCAGTTTCCGCTCGATAGTACCAGCGATTGATGCGGTTGAGCCAGTCTTTGTGCCGCTGACCATCGTATCTGATGCCGTGTGGCCGTATCTGGTGCGATTGGTCGCGCCAACCGGACGGGCGGCGAGCGGTGTTCGGTGCGGGATCATCTCGCGCCGTTGGGCGCGAGTACGTCGCTTCTTCGGTTTGTATCGCCGCGATGGCAGTAAGTGAGCATAGCGTTGTCCTTGTGGTGCATAGAGCCAGTTGTAGATACTCTTCGCGGTGATACGGGGGAGTTCGGGGTGAAACCGCGTGATACGACCAGCAATCGCTTCAGGGCGTTGCTTGTGTGTGAGAGCGGTGACGATGAATGCCTGAAGGGCGCTATGGGCATCGATCTTCATACCACGGTATTTGGAGCGACGACGACGAGCCAGTTTTTTCTGATGAGCATCGATGGCATTGTACTCCCGGCTCGCGCTGATACCGCGTGCTATTTCTCGGCGCACGGTTCGCTCGCTGCACCCAACTTCGTGGGCAATTTCCACCCGTGTCAGTTGACGCCGCAATAGCGTGGCGATGAGATGACGATCTTCCAAGGTAAGCTGTGAATATATCTGTCCCATAATCCTCTTTCTGTAGCAGAGAAAAGCGGACAGTTCAAGTTACATTGTTGGC
>JBARSV010000001.1:0-4481 GCA_049644865.1 Saccharimonadales bacterium (SeqCode) | reverse complement strand
GATATCGGGCTAAGCTGGGAAAATGGCGCCAATCTCGGCTGGTACACCGTCGAGACACGTAGCGTGATATTAGGTAAAACAACCGATCATAGCAGCCTCGTGTTTGTGGCGCCACTGTGGTTCTTGGTAGCGGTTACCCTCGTAGCGTTCGGCATCATCTACATGCTTTGGCGACGGTTTCGTCGTTAATATATCCATCTGATTTGTGATATAATCATAAGCAATTATGAGGGGTAAATTTCGTCTGGGATCATGGTTTGCTCTCTTGAGTTTACTTCTCATTGGGCTGACATCGAGTGTGAGTGCCGAGCGGTTTACTGGGGGGAGCTATCAGATCGATGCAAGTGTGATTGGAAATAGTTTCGGCGGCTCGCAGTCAGGCGGGAGCTATCAGCTGACGAGCAGTGGTGGCGAGAGCATTATCGGCCAGGGGAGTGGCGGCAGCTACAAACTAGATAGTGGCTACGTGGCGCAATTACAAAAGAGCCTCCAATTGACCGTCCAGCCAGGTAATATGGTGGCGTATTATGCCCTCGATGAGCCGAGTGGGTCATTTATGCGAGACACGTCGTTTAATTCGAACAATGGATCGACTATTGGTAGCCCGACGATTGGCGCAGGCAAAATAGGGAACGCTATGACGCTCAATGGTTCATCGCAATATGCTGTGGGCATTGACAATGACATAGCTTCTACGATCACACTATCGGCGTGGGTGAAGCCAACCTCAGGTGGTCAAACAGCAAGTCTAATCGCCAAACGATCGTCGACGACTGATAATCAAGGTACGTTGAGTCTGGTGAGTGGAGCTGCAACCTTTACGGTGACGACCGCTGGAAGCGAAAAGACGGTAACGGGAGGGGCACTGAGCGCAGGAGTTTGGACGCATGTTGTAGGTGTGTACGATGGGACTAACGCTCGATTGTACGTCAATAACGCCGCTGCTTCACCTACCGCCGCCACGGGGGCCTTGGGCAGTAACAACTTTGCCTGGACGATGGGGCGAAATGCCAATGCCGCCTCAGGCTATTTTAGTGGTGGACTCGATGAAATAAAAATTTTTTCGCGGGCGCTCAGCGCCAATGAGGTCAAAGCCGAATATGATGCTGGCGTGGCGGGCAATACTGCTGGTTTGTCATTTGCAGCTGATATCGCGCCTGGTGTATCACAGACCAGTCCGTTTGATGCCGCTGTACTGACCGATGCAAAAGCCTATAGTCTCGCTATCAACCAAAATCAAAATCTGACCAAGGGTGCGGACACAATTCCTGCAGTATCTGGCAGTATCGGGAGCCCGGTAGCGTGGGTCGAGGGGACGACAAAAGGGCTTGGGTTTACGCTCTTTGGCACCAATGCGACCGCAATTCCAGGGACGTGGAATAGTGGCAATTCATACGCAGCATTTCCGGGAACTGCGACGACGTTTTATAACCGTACAGGTCAGGGGACAAAAGATATTGTCAATATGCGTTTGAGGCTTGATGTCACGACTGCTCAGACAGCTGGCACATACAGCAATGTCATCACCACGACGGGGACGATGACACCGTGACGAGGGTAGTTGTCGGCGCTGTGCTCAGTATTGCTATAGCGGTGGGGTTGATATCACCGTCCGCAGGGGCCTTGTCGCTCAAAATCGCGCCACTTGACTACACTGCCGAGCTCAAAAAGGGCGATATCAAAAAAGGCTATATCGATATCTCAAACCCAGATGCGAAATCTGCCAAGGTCGCGCTAAGCGTACAGGCATTTCGCCAGACGGACGATCAAGGTTCACTTGAGTTTTATGGTAGTGAGCAGTTGCGTCTGGGGGTGAAGCTTGATTTTGAGACGATTACACTCGGCGCGGGTGAGGGTATGCGAGTATTTTTTTTACTCGATGGGACGAAACTACCATCTGGCGATGTGTTTGGGGCGATCATGGCGTCGACCATACCTGATGAAAATGGCGGTGGATCTGCCCAGTCCGTCCAAGTCGGGACGCTACTGATGCTGCGAAATGGCACACCTGTGGGGCATACAGCAAAGATTGACTCACTATCGGCACATTGGCTACAGATAGGCGAGGCGATCAATGCTCGTTTTACCGTGACCAATCCTGAGAGCGAGAAAAAATCGACCGGGTTTTCGCCACAGATCATCGTGGCACTCAAACCCTATCAGGTCAAGGAAGTGCAAGGCCCACTCCTATTTGCGGGACGGACGCGTGCGGTTGATTATCGTCAGACAGGGGACTATTTTGGTCCTATGTTGCTCGATGTCAGCTATGAAAACAGTCACCAAACAAAGCTCATGTTTGTTATCACAGGATACTGGCGCTGGGTAGCACCGCTGGTAGCAGCCGCTGCATTAGTCATAGGATGGTTTGCTCTGCGAAGATCGAAAACGATGACGATACAATCCAAAAAAACCCCACTATTTCGTCGCAAAAAACACTAGTATTTTATCTGTCGGAGTGGTATAATTCGACTAACCTTTGAGAAACAAAAAGGTTGAACAGATAAACAAAAAGGAAATATGAAACATTCCTCCAGGGGTAATATACCGCGATTTGCGGTTCCTTTTATCGTATCTACGATCAGTCTTTTGCTGGTCTGTTTCGCGTTTTTCTCCCACTCCGCTACCGCCGCCATCCCTAGTACCATGAACTTTCAAGGCCGCCTGACTGACTCTACTGGTACCATCATGCCTGACGGTCTCTACAACATGCAGTTTCGTATCTATACGGTGCCGACAGGTGGCAGCGCCACCTGGAGTGAAACAAGAGAAGTCTCAGGATCAGACTACCGCGTCCAAGTAACCAATGGTCTCTTTAGCACCCAACTTGGTCAACGTACCGCACTGCCAGCTAGTCTCTTTGCTAACACCGATCTCTACTTTGAGATCACCATGGCAAACCCTGCCACTGCAACCTGTAACACCACTGCCTGTCAGACCTGGGAAAGCCCGATGACAGCTCGTCAGAAACTGGCCACCAGTGCCTATGCGTTTAATAGCGATACGCTTGATGGGCTTGACTCCACTGCCTTTGCCACTGCGACCGGCTCGGCGAACTACATCCAGAATACAACAACACCGCAGACTGCAAATTTCAGCATCACTGGCACGGGTCGGGTAGACACGGTACTCCAAGCTCCAAGCATCCAGCGCAATACTAGCGGCACGTTGCTTGTCGGTACCACGGCGACCACAACAGGTCTCACGCTCGGCAGCACCAGCCTGACAGGCACGTTGAGCATAGACTCTGGAGCAGCCAGCACCATTTCTATCGGCTCGAGTGCAAGTGCCCGCACGATCAACATCGGTAACGTTGCGGCTGCGCAGACTGTCACTCTCGGTTCTAACAACACAACCAGCGCAACAACCATACAGGGTGGGACTAGTTCAGCTGTCATGGATAACAGTGGAGTAGTTATTAAAAGCACCGCAGCGAGTAGCACTGCATTCCAGGTGCAGGATGAGAATGGAAGCACAGTGATCGGGGTAGATAACACTGCCACCAACAGCAACCTCATCACAAACCCAGGAGCAGAAGCAAATACTACCGGGTGGAATGCACGCGTGAGCACTACATTGACGCAAAACACGAACCTATCTCATGTGTATTATGGCAAAGGCAGTATATCGGCAGCGACCACGGCTACGGCTGACGCCGGCGTGAACTACCCGATCCAATTAGCACCCAGTACGGCATACTCGATCATGATGACTATCAAGGCGACTGTATCGGGCAATGTAATACTAGGGTACGCTGCAGACGGAGCAACGGAGACTACGTACATCAACAACAAAACCGTGGGAACCGGCTGGACCAATCTGCAAGTAGATTTCACTACTCCTGCGAGCGTGAGCGGCAGTGCATATATATTCATCAAGCAGTCAGTGGCGACGGCGAAGACCATATATGTCGATGGGCTTCGCGCTTCAGCGGCAGCGAATGGTAATTTTTACAGCGAGAATGCGATAGCTATTGGCAACTCCGCAACTTCGGTGCAGATCGGAACTTTGCCTGGACAAGCCGTACAACCAACTTCGAGTCTATTTGTCCAGCAAACATTGAACAACCAGTATGGAGCCATATTGCAAGGTGCGAGCGGAAGTGATCTGTTCACACGAGATATCCTGTCGGTCAGAGATTCAAGCAGCAACACGATTTTGTCAGTCAACCAAAATGAAGGTAATTATGTCAATATTACAGGCGGAAGTAGTTTCTGGAACAAAGCAGCACTCAACGTAAGTCCTTCGACGTCAACCGCTGTCGCTATGAGAATCACTGGGGCTTCTAGTCAGACGGGCGACTTACTACAGTTCAGAAACAGTGCTGGCAACATTCTGAGCAACTTTAACTCCAACGGCGACCTAACCATAGGCGGTACAAGCTCTGCGTCATCTGCAACGGCGCTCAAAGTGCAAAATACTGCTGGGGTAGCTAACTTTACCGCCGACACCACCAACGGCCGGGTTGTTATAGGTACAGGCGC